>JBASFQ010000038.1:0-88540 GCA_049653105.1 Alphaproteobacteria bacterium | reverse complement strand
TTACTATTATTTGGCGTCATACCGGCGCAAGCCGGTATCCAACACCCGAAAGCGCAATGAGAACAAGCAACAGGAGATGGATTCCGGCTTGCGCCGGAATGACGCTTATCTTTTTTGGTTAACCACAGTCAAAGTGAGACACGACCTAATATTCATCAAGTGCTTGGAAAGGCTATAGGTCGTACCGCGCCGGGCGCAGCCGAGGCCTGGCGCCGAAAATCCAGGACAGCAATCCGATGCGGCGTGGCTCCTTACGCCTGAAGGGGTGCAAGGCCGGACGGAAAATCGGGCCGAAGTAACGGCGCAGCCGATTTCCGGACTTATCGCGCCGGTGGCGCGTTTCGATCTGCTCAATCATCATCACGACGGCGCGTTCCGTTTCGATTTCGGCGGAGATATGGTGCATCAGACGTTGCATCTTGAGGGCAAGCGTGGGGTGTGGCCTTTTCGAGGCGCTGACGATAATCAAGCGGTTGCGGAGCATTTTCAACCTTTCGCGGCTGGAGAGCCATAGTTCTGCCGTTTGTGGCGCAATGATTTGGGTCATATGTAATCTCAACATCAGGGCAAGATAGATCCCCGGCATGAAGCAATTATTTATTTTATAGCGAAAGTAATCCAATAAGCGCGCATGGTTCGGATTGTGGGAATGCGTTTGCCTTTTTAGAAAACAAACAACCAGAAACAGACGGCGGAATTATCTAAAATTGTCGGGAGTTTCGGTAACCCTCGGAAAAGAGATTCCGCGTGGAGTCAAAAAAATGCCCCGGAATGACGAACTGAGAGAGTCATTCCGGGGCGACTGGCGGAGTCATCTGTTTGCCTTACGGCAGAGCGCGGATGATGGATTGTGTCCGCTCACTGTTGGTGAAAGTGCGGTCGATCACGATGCCGCGCACGGTGGCTGCATCGCCATACATGATTTTGTTCCAGCTGTCGCGCGGTTGAATCCACGAACCGTCCAGAGAAATTCCGGCATAGAGACCGGACGTTTTGGCGAAGGTGTACATATCGGCGTTGATGCCGACGCCGGTGGCGGCGTTGTAGCCTTTGCCCAATTCTCCTGCCGCGACGCTGGCATCCGCGCCAAGCGTTGCGCGGCGATCCAGAACGGAATTCAGGCCGCGTTCAGTCATGATGACGATGATGATGCGTTGATCCTGCACACCCGCTTGCAAGCCCCAATTGATGCCGCCCAGGGTGTAGAAAGCCGGTTGGCTCCAGCCGCCGCCATTCTGATCCTTGACCAGAAGAATGCCGTTACCGGTGCGCGCGCCCCAAATGAATCCGGCGCGCAACATGCTGGGAACGATCAAGACCGCGCGGGCGCGGTTAGTCATACTCAGGAGCGATGCAAATTCAGGATCGGCATACATTGATTTCGCGGTTGCCGCCGCTTTATCGACCAGCAACTCCGGCTCGGACTGCAAATCCTCCGGCGCGTGACAGGCCGCAAGCCCGAAAACCATTGTGATCAAAACCAGAGACGCGCGAATCAGTTGCATGGTGCAATCCTCCCTGCACATTCGATAAGGCGCAGGGACGAGCTTGTCAAATCCCGAAGCAGGCATTTGAAAAATCAGGTGCCGATGGTTTGTCCGGCGACCAGCGTGCAGATGACGGCCAGCTCGGTAATTTGCTGGAGCGTGCCGAGCAGAGGGCCGTTATAACCGCCGAGCATCCGGCTGCCGACGAAGATGACGCAAGCCGCCGCTGCGGCGCTGACCAGAATGGCGAGGCCGCCGCTGTTGCCCATCACGGCAAAGACAATACTGGCGCCAAGGCAGAGCGCGATCAGCACACGGTTGAGCGGCGGCTGCCCGAAATGGTCGGCGACGGGGTCGCTGGACAGGGGGCGCATCCATGCTGCGGCCACCGACATCAGCGCGTGTGACCACGCGCCGCCCGCAATCAAAGTTGCCAGCACGAGTTCGGGACTATCGAGACTGGCAATCGCCCCGACGCGCAGCAGGAGGACAAAAATTATGGCGAAAACGCCGTAACGTACTGAGCGTTCTTCTTTCAGCCAGCCGATGCGGCGGCTTTTATCGCCCGCATCGCCATATTGGTTGGCCAGCGACGCCAGTTCTTCCTCATGCAGGCCGCGGGTCAGCCACAGCATGCCAAGTACCGCCAGCGGCGATGTGACTGCGGCGGGCAGATGGAGCAGCGCGACGCCGATGCTGTCAATGGCCGCGCCGAATGCTCCGATCAAGGCTCCGATCAAAGGAAACCACGCCATCGAGCCGCGAATATGCGCCCGGTCGGGCAGTCCACGCAGCGGAACGCGCAGCCGGGTCAAATATTTGGCGGCGATGATCAGTTCACGCCACCAATCGGTGCGCCAGGCGCCGCCTTGCGGCGGCGGCACAACAGGAGGTGGCGGCGGTGGAACCTGTGCGGGCAGGTCTTGCGCCGGATCGGGTTGCTCGGTCATAACTTGCTATGCCTTGATTGATTCTTCCCCTACTTATACGCAAGATAGCGTCAAATACAAACTGGACCTCATGAAAAGCGCGCCCGCCGCCATCGGCACATCTTATCAGGATATTTTACAGGTTTTGCCCCAACTGCCGCCTCCCGATCTGGCGGCGGCGACGGCGGCGATGGGGGGGGCTGCAAGCCCGGAAACCCGTGAGCCGCGCGGCTGGTTGGCGCGATGGCAGGGCAAGGCGTCCCCGCAGCTGCGGCATCCGCGTTTGTCCCTGTTTGCCGCCAATCACGGTATCGGCGCTGTCTGGCGTGCGCCGGTGGCGGCCAAGGATGCCATTGCCCCCGTTCTTAAAAAAGAGGGGGTGCTGGTTGAAATGGCGGTCAAGGCTGATTGCGATTTACGCCTTTATGAAATGAATCTCGCCACTCCGACCCGCTCTTTCACGGCAGCCGCGGCGATGGATGAGGCGGAGGTGGTCAAGGCGATCAGCTATGGCATGGCGGCGGTCGATATGGGGCTGGATCTGCTGGCGCTGGGCAGTTGCGGCGATGGTCAGGAACTGGCCGCCGCCGTTATCATCTCCGGGGTGACGGGGCAGCCGGTGATGGCGCTGGCGGCGAAGCTGGGGATTTCCTTGCATGTTGCCGCGCAGATTGCGGGGGCGGCGGAGCGGGCGCAGGCGATGGACGGATGCGCGCTGTTGCAAAATTTTGGCGGGCCGGAAATTGCCGCGCTGCTTGGCGCGATGATCGCGGCGCGGATGGCGCATACGCCGGTGCTGGTTGCCGATTGGGGCGGGTTGGCGGCGTTGTGTCTGCTGGACAAACTCGATCGCCGCGCGTCGCAGCATGTCGCGCTGGGCGGGGCTTTGTGTAAACACAATATTTTGCCGGAGCATCAGAAGCTGATGTTCGGCAAGGAAAGCGCGCTGGGCGTCGCGGCGACGGAATGTCTGATCGCTTTGCGGAGCGTGGTTTAGGGGAAGACGGAGAAATACCCGCGTTTGCCGATTTGAATTTCTAGCGTGGTATCCTGCGGCGCTGTCACCTGAGCCTGTGGGTCTTCGATCTTCACGCCATTGACGGAAACTGCGTGCGCAGCAATCAGGCGGCGCAGTTGGCTTTTGGACATATCAGGCTGCAGTTTGCTGCATAAAGCGATGAGCGTGATAGCCGGATTTTCCACGAATACATCATCGGATTTTACAGGAACGTAGCTTTTATCGCTCGCATCCTTCTTTTGGAACTGGTTGTAAAAGAACAAAGCGGCTGCGTCGGCAAGCTCTGCGTTGTGATATTGTCTGACAATGTTGTGCGCGACGGCCTTTTTGGCGGCCATGGGGTGCAATGTGCCATCGGCAAGGCCGGCCTTCATTGCCCCAATTTCCTGTAAAGAAAAAGCGGTTGCGAGATCGAGGTAGTTAGGAAGGAGAGCGTCCGGAATGGACATGGCTTTGCCGTACATATCGTTAGGCGGTTCGGTAAGGCCGATGGTGTTGTTCTTTGATTTGCTCATTTTCTCCACGCCATCGAGGCCGACAAGGAGCGGCATGGAAAGAACAACCTGTCCAGATTTTCCTTCGGCTTCCTGCAAAGCGCGGCCGACCAGACAGTTGAACAACTGATCCGTGCCCCCCATCTCAATATCCGCATTGATGACGATGGAATCCTGACCTTGCATCAGCGGGTACAAAAGCTCATGCATGGAAATCGGCAGACCTGCATTATATCTGCGGTTGAAATCGTCACGCTGAAGAATTTGAGCCAGCGTTGTTTTTGAAAGCAGATGAATAATATCCGTGAAGGTCATCGTCCCAAGCCAGGCGGTGTTAAATCGGATTTCGACTTTATCGGTGTCGATGACCTTGGATAATTGAGTAAGGTAGGTTTTTGCATTGATGGTGACTTCATCTTCGGATAATGGCGGGCGGGTTTTGTTTCTTCCGGTTGGATCGCCAATCCGTGCCGTAAAATCGCCAATGATAATGATGATCTTGTGGCCGGCGTCCTGAAATTGGCGCATTTTTCGCAGCACGACGGCATGCCCGAGATGAAGATCAGGCGCTGTTGGGTCGAAGCCAAGTTTTACGACGAGCGGGCGATTTTCTATTTCCGCGATGCGGAGTTTGTCCGAAAGACCGCCAGGTGGGGTCATGGTCTCCACCCCCTGTGCCAATTCTTCAGAACTCACGCTATGACTTGCACACATAAGACACTCCTTGGGTTGGGAGAGTGGTGCAGTATTGTTTTAGGGGGAGGTATTTGCACCAGTCTCGTTCTATGAACGGCTGATACAAAAGACTGGCTCAGCCGACGTAACGATACGGGGCGTAATAATAAACGGCGCCGGCAGATACAGGCCGTTCACGGGAAGTGCCGGGATGTTTGATTGCGTTGCTGAGCATGTCACTCAAAATATGACTGGTTATCGCCGGATCGCAGGCATAAACTAGATGCTGGTATAAACCAGATGTCTGCGATCAACTGTCGTGGACACTATCATAACTGATTGTGTAACAAAAGCAGGAAATAGTGGCGTCTTGAATGCGCTTGGGGATATATATCCCACCAACTTTGCTTGTTGCATTTTCCGGTGCTGGATTCCCATGAACGCCTCCCCGGCGTTCAAATTCGCCGGAATGACGCCATCTCTTAGCGCGGCGCGACGGGTTTGGCGGCGCGGGATGAGGTGCTGATAAGGCGGTCGACTTCGCGTCCCTGGAACATGACGATTCCCAGTTCCTGACCCTGGCGTATGGCTTCCGTGCTTTCGCAGCGGCAGAGAATGACGCGTGCCTGATCGGCGGCCATGATCATTTGCCGGATTACGGGGATTTGTTCCTGATTCATATGCGACATGGCGCGCGGATTCCATTGCAGCTTGACGAGGTCGAAGCCGAGTTTTTTCCGGTCGATATGGGGCAGGGTCAAGTGGCTCATGCCGTCAAGGCAGATCCGGTAGCCATAGTCATGCAGGTAATCGCGGGCGAAGAAGAACGCGCCCAGATCGGCGAAAACGTCCATCATGGAAAATTCCAGCACCAGAGTCTTGCGTAACTGCGCGGCGACGGTAGTGTTGAAACGCTGAAAAGTTTCACTCAGCACCGTCGCGACATTGAGGTTCATGCTGAAAGGGCGTTGATGCTTTAATTCCGTGTCCTGTAGATAGGTTAGCACGCGCTGATCCAGCGCCTGCGTCAGGTATTGAAACAGCCAGCGGTTGCCCGCCAGATTGATTTGGGGCGCGATGACCGTGCGGAGGTCGCTGATCGCCACAAAAAGTTCATCAAAAACCTTTTCCGGCGCATGTCCGGGGATAATGGTGCAGACCGACTGTTTGTGGATGACGGAGGCGAGATCGGCCTGGGCGATGCCTTCCTCGATCCGGGCGAGTTGCGTGACTTTGAGCGGTTGTTCATCCGGACGGACGACCATATAGGCGACGAACGCTTCGTTGCGCAGTTGCGTTTCAGCTTCTTCCACCAAGTTCTGACAGATGGTGTGAAAACGCCGGTAGTCGCGGTCAAGATAGTGCCAGGTGACAAAACCGTTTTCGTCTTCGGCGCTGGATTGCGCCAGGTGATCGCCGCTGAACAAGGCGCGGATGCGTCCAACCGGCAATTCCAGCATCGCCTGATTAACATTGCGCGCGACAAAGACCAGATCTTTGTTCAACAGCACGAAGAGCTTGCCGTCGAATTGCGCGATCAGTTGCCGGAAGGTCTCGGTCGCGATCCGGATATAGTCCGGGCGCTGATAATTGGGTTGCAGCCGTGAAAAATGGATGTGGAACGCCAGTCGGCCATCCCGTTGCTCTTGCGCCAGACGCGCGGCATAGCTCAACAACTCCTGCTCGGCGACAGGAGTCCGGGTGGACGGGGGCGGTGAAACGGTGTAATTCATCTTTCCGACGAATTTATAAGAGCGTTAATAACCTGTTATCTTACTTCTTTAAGGTAAATCCTTGTTTAACGGCGCAACCTTATGAAAATCCTGTTCATCACCGCCAACCGTATCGGCGACGCGATATTATCGACGGGTTTGCTGCGCTATATCGTGACAACCTATCCGGGGGCGCGGATCACGGTTGCGTGCGGCCCTTTATGTACCGATCTGTTCGCGGCGGTTCCGGGGCTTGATGCCGTGATCGCCATGCCCAAGCAAAGCTGGAACCTCCATTGGTGGAAACTGTGGCGGCGTTGTGCGCCGACGCACTGGGATATGATCGTCGATCTGCGCGACAGCGTGGTCAGTCGCTTGTTGCGGCGTGGCAAGCTCTATGTTTATCGACCGCAGTCAGACAAGCACAAGGTTCTGGTCAATGCCGCCATCATGGCGCTTGATCCGCCACCGGCGCCGCAGATATGGCGCAGTGTGGCAGCAGAAGCCGACGCCGCGACCTTGATTCCGGGAACGGTGCCGGTACTGGCGCTGGGGCCCTCCGCCAACTGGCCGGCCAAACAATGGCCGGCGGCGCATTTTGCCGAGTTGGTTGGCATGCTTCTGGCCGAACCGGATTTTCAGGGTGGGTCGGTGCTGGTGCTGGCAGCCGCGCATGAACGAGAACAGATCATGCCGGTGTTGCGGGCTATTCCCGACGGGCAGAGGATTGAACTGATCGGCGCGTCTTTGGCGCTGGCGGCCGCATGTTTGCGCCGTGCGCGGCTTTATGTCGGCAATGATTCCGGGTTGATGCATCTTGCGGCGGCCGTCGGAACCCCGACTCTGGGGTTATTTGGCCCGGGTAATGAAAAAATCTATGGCCCTTGGGGGGCGCATGCCGCCACCGTTCGGACGCCGGAGACCGCCATGGAGCTGCTGCGCCGCCTGCCGGAGCCGGGGCAGCCGGTTCCGAGCCTTATGGGCAGCCTGACTCCGGCTGTAGTGCGGGGGGCGGTACTGGATTTGTTAAAGAACTGTCAATAATCTTGGCGTTACAATCCCGGCCTTCGCCCTATCTCTCTGGCCGTGACAACAAATAGCGGACCGATGACGACCGAACCGCCAACCCCAGAAACTCAAGCCGCACCAGGCATCGTCTGGTGGCTGTTGTTCCTGTCGTGTCCGTTATTGCTGCTGCTGGGCGGCGTGCAGGTCGCGCAATTGCTGAACTGGGCGGCGGCATTGCCTTCAGAACAGAGCGCAGCGCTGGCGCAGGGGATTGCGCTGGTTGTCCTGCCGCTCTTTGCCTTTGCGCTGGCGGTGGCGCTTGTGGCGGTGCGCTATGTGCGCCATCATACGACATCCGCGTTTCATATGCGCGCTACCGGGATGAGCAACCGGCAGAATTATCATGAAGACCTGGTGCGCTTGATCGCCGATAACCGGCCGGGCGCGACGATCATCATCGACGGCGAGAAGCGGTTATGGTTCGCGAATAACAAGGCAGCGGCGCATATCAACATTCCGGCGACGGATGTCATTGGACTGCCGTTTGAAAAGACCTTTCCTGAATCCTTTGTGCTGCGTCTGGCGTCGTTGTTGCAGCAGCAGCGGCAACGCGGCACGGCTGTGGAAGCTATCGACAAGGTCAATATTGACGGAGCGGCGCGTTATATTCAGACGCACGTCATTCCCTTGCCCGATGTCGCCAATATGACCGGCGCGGTCATGATTAATCAGGACGATATCACCAATCTTCTGGTCGAGCGCGAAGCGCGCGAGCGCATGTTCCGGCAGGTCATCGATACGTTGGTCGCCGTCGTTGATCGCCGTGATCCTTTTGCTGCGGGGCACTCGGCGCGCGTGGGGCAGATTGCCCGGGCGTTGGCGGAGCAGATGCGGCTTGATCCCGTCCAGGTGGAGACGGCGGAAATTGCCGGGTTGTTGATGAATTTCGGCAAAGTTCTGGTGCCGCGTGATATTCTGGTCAAGACGGGGTCTTTGACGCCTGAAGAGCTCAAACAAGTGCATGCCAGTCTGTTGTCCTCGGCGGATATATTGGCCTTGATCGGGTTTTCCCAGCCCGTCGTGCCGACCTTGCGTCAGATCCAGGAACGTGTGGACGGCAGCGGCATTCCCAACGGGATGAAGGGTGATCAGATTCTGGTCACGGCGCGGATCGTGACGGTGGCGAACGCCTTTGTCGCGTTGCTAAGCGCCCGCGCCCATCGTCCGAGCATGAATGTTCCCACCGCGATTGAGGCGTTGGTGAAAGATGCCGGAAGAATTTATGACCGGAATGTCATAGAGGCTCTGACGGCCAGTATCGCCAGTCGCAAGCATCAGTTGGAGTGGTTGTCCTAGGTCTATGCCTTTGTGTGCAAAGAAAACGCACACAGGGTGTTTTCAAAAAATTCCCGGCCTAAACTGATTGCCGCGCTTTTTGCCAGAGCGGGTCGTCGTGCATGAGGCGCATGTCGGTGATGTCCTGACTGCTGCCGTAGCGCATGCTGCACGAATACATAAAATTCAGATCGGGTTTATGCGCCGTGAGTTCGCCATAACGACGGTACTCGATGCTGTTATTGAAATGCATGTTGTCCTTGATCGCGGCGGCGGTGCGGGCGGGAAAATCCTGGAAAAACTTGAAATGCAGCAAAGCTCCCGTAACCGGCGCGAGCCGAATTTCGCTGGTTCTGTGGCTGGTGATGTAGCCATAGCCTTTGCGCCAGCGCACCAGCGGAATCTTGAACAACTGTGGCGATGGCGATGGAACCTGGATGTGGCGCAACAGATTGTGCCGATGTGCCCAGCGCATGAAACGGAAAAAGATTTTGAGCGCTATCCGCCGCGCCATCGGCGCCTGATGCTGTTCGGGAAAAAACAAACGTGACCGTGGCCCACCCAGCGGTTCAATAACCGGAAAGGCGGGCGCGAAGGGCAGGCTTAAGCGCGGTTCGAAAGTATAGTCGCGGTCGAAATAGCGGCACGTGTCCAGGAAATTTTGTCCTGCTTTGTAGTGCAGTTGCGTCATCGGCTGATCCGCATACATATCGAGCAGAAGGGAATAGACACCGTCGAATCCCTGGGAATCGAGCCAGGCGCAGAATTTCGGTAAAGCGGCCTGTTCACAGCCGGGATAGACGAAGAGTTCGTCGATGTCGGCGACCAGAGTCCAGCAGCCGGCGCCGTAATTATTGAGGAGTTCGTTGTGCCACATGACGCCGTAATGTGTCGATGCATAGGTGCCGCATTGCGGCGTGAATACATGGCAGTCGGGTTGTTGTGACGCTATTTCTCGGGTGGCGTCGGTGGAGTTGTCATCAATGATGAAAAAGCGCGCTACGCCCAGGCGGCGATAATAATCCAGAAAATAGGGTAAGCGCAGGGATTCATTATGTGCCGTGCAGAACAGCCGCACTTCAGAGCTGTGCACCGGGATGGATGTTGTTCCCAGATATTTCAGGGCTGGTAATGCTGCCATGGGTGCTCGCGTGACTTATTCATGCGGAAAGCCCGCCGCCAGGACTTATTGGCGTGTGCCTTGCATATCGAAGAGGAAGGAAATTTGGTCGCCCAGGGAACGGCCGATATTGTCCTTTGCCTGCATATTGTAATCTTCGCAAAGGATGGTTCCGCGCAGAGTCAGGCCAACAAGTTTAGTTTTTTCCGCACTTGAGCCGTCTTTGGGGAGGCTAAGCTTTGCGGTCATGGTTAGGGGCTTGGGACGACCCAGAATACTTATCCGTGCGTTGATGGTCGCCTGGCCGTCCACGAAAGTGATGGGGTGGACATTATCAAGCGCTATTTCCTCGAAATTGTTGACATCGAACATATCGGGACCAAGCAGCTTCCAGGTAAAGCTTTTATCAGACGTGGCTATTGAACCGGAGCTGATGATCAGACGCAGGCCGGTTAAAGTCATGGTGCTTGGGTCATAGCGAAAGCCGCCGCTCGCGGAGGTGAACTTTCCGAGGGGTGACTTGACGGGAAAATTGCGTTCGGGCGACTTCTCGCTGTATCCCATTTGGAAGGAAACGCGGAGGGCTTGTGGCGCAATATAATATGCGGCTTCGTCAGCGTGGGCGGCGGGCGCGTTGCCAAGGCATAACAGGCAGGACAGCACCGCGAAAATGGCCGAAGCGCGCAAGGAATCTTGTATGCGGGTCAAGAACCTGGCTGATGACATTGAAGGGGTATCCTTATTGCCAGTATCCGGGAATGAAGACCCAGCCATATTGCCTTTGCTCCCAGTGGTCAAGACTCCAGAGCGCCGTGGCGGCCGGGCGGCGTATATAGTGGCCTTTGACCCAGGCAAAACGGTGGCCGTTGAAGATCCAGAAGCCGGGTCGCCAGAAAAAATCCGCAGCCGTCCCCGGATTGGGCAAAACGGATTCGCCAGGGTCAGCTGGCGGTGCGGACGGCGCCAAAAGCTGATAAGAGCATCCGGTTGAATCATGACCCGCCACAGTGAATGTTTCACAGCCTTGCAGTACCCCGAGTATTACTACACACAAGCAAAGCCGAAATACAGACATCGTCAACTCTGCCAGTACATTATGGTCAATATATGACGTCGTGTGGAAATCAGGCCACACGAATACGGTAATCTTCGATAACCATATTTGCCAACAGCTTTTCGGCCATAGACTTTGCCTTGGCCTGGGCAGCGGCGGAATCAGATTCGTTGATTTCGAGTTCGATGACTTTGCCCGCCCGGACATCCTGAACTTCGGGAAAGCCAAGGCCATGCAGCGCGTGGGCGATTGCCTTGCCCTGCGGGTCAAGCACACCTTGCTTCAGCATGACATCAACGCGAATTTTCATGACTTGGTTTCCGTGTTTTTATCGGACGACTGGTTGTGTTCGGGCATGATGCCGAGACGGCGCGCCACTTCCTGATAGGCTTCTTCGACCTTGCCCAGGTCTTGACGGAAGCGATCCTTGTCCAGCTTCTCGTTGGTCTTGACATCCCAGAGGCGACAATTATCGGGGCTGATTTCATCGGCCAGGATAATCCGCATATCTTCGCCTTCCCAGATGCGGCCAAATTCAACTTTGAAATCGACCAGACGCAGGCCGATGCCTAGGAACAGGCCGGACAGGTAATCGTTGATTCGAAGCGACAGGGCCATGATCTCGTCCAGCTCCTGCGGCGCGGCCCAGCCGAAGGCGGTGATATGCTCTTCGGACACCATCGGGTCGTTGAGCTGATCCGCCTTGTAGTAAAATTCGACGATGGAGCGGGGCAGCGTGGTTCCTTCGGCGATGCCGAAGCGCTTGCTGAGTGAACCAGCGGCGATGTTCCTGACCACGACTTCGATGGGGATTATCTCAACTTGGCGAATAAGTTGTTCGCGCATGTTCAGGCGGCGCACAAAATGCGTCGGGACGCCGATTTCACCGAGCTTGACCATCAGGTATTCGGAGATGCGGTTGTTCAGCACCCCCTTACCGGTGATTGTGCCGCGCTTGACCCCGTTACCGGCGGTGGCGTCGTCCTTGAAATATTGCACGAGCGTACCCGGCTCCGGCCCTTCAAACAGGACCTTGGCCTTGCCTTCGTAGATTCGGCGACGGCGCATGAGGCGAAAATTCATCACAATGTGGCTGTTCGAGGTGCGGATCATCCGGCGCCTTTCGCCCTTAGCTATAGCAGCGGGGGAGTCTGGACGCAACAAGCCGTTGGAGATTATGAAGAAAAATACGCCTTTTCAAAGAGTTGATTTTCATCATCGGAATCGCCATATAGCTTCAAGAATGATATAGTAACTCTGAGGGGGGATGTGCTGATGGCTGATTTTAATGAACGTGAACAGGGGTTTGAGGCTAAGTTTGCCCATGACGAGGCATTGCGCTTCCGTATCGAAGCGCGCGCCAGCAAATTGCTGGGGCTCTGGGCTGCCGAGCTGATGGGGATTCCGGTAGGCGACGCGGCGAACAATTATGCCCGGGACTTGGCGTTGGCCGATATGCAGGAAGTTGGAAAAGAAGACCTGTTTCGTATTCTCCGCAATGATTTACAGGCCAAGGGCATTGATCCCAAGCCGCTGCATCTGGAAAAGAAGCTGGCGGAATTTCTGGAAGTCGCGCGCCAGCAATTGGCGCAGGGCTGAATGCGCGCGCCCTAGGGCGCCAGGCCGATGAGGTTATTTCGCTTTTTGCTTGGCGAGGACGTATTCCAGTTTTCGGCAGGCATTTTGGCGCAGGAGTGTGGCCGGGGCGTTGGCGGGGCCCTGGATGCTGGCTTCGGTTCCGGTCACGCAGTCGATGGCGGTGACCTTGACCACATTGCCGATTCGTCGCATTTCGTACAGGATTTCGCGCTGGGGCATGAGGCGAGATTAAACAAGAATCCAATTCATGGGAAGTGTGGCTGTGTATGCTGCCATGGTGTGTTTTCATGGGGTGGTAGCAACTTGTTGAAAGTTTTTCTCAGGTGTAGTTTTCTCGATGGAGATGTCGCCATATCCAGTCTTTTCATTGAAGGGTAACAAATAGGGAGTGGAACTGATTATGTTAGAAAATTTTAAGAAATTACGGGGTGCACTTACGCGACCGTTCCAAGATGGGGGGGCGACAAACAGACAGGATAAGGCGCTGCCTTTGACGAAGGAACAGCGCATAGAAAACTGGCTTGAATTGCTCGTTAAGCAGGATGTCGCACTGTCGAACCGGCTTGATAAGGAAGCTGTGGCTGCGTTCGCGATGAAACGTCGAAGAACAGAATTTATGAATGCGCTGGATAAGTATGAGACTGAGAATAACTGCATGACGCCAGAGGTTCTGGCTGCATCGCGCGCACTTGTTGTTGATAAACATTCAAACTATCAAGAGTATGTTCTGCTCAATCTTAGCATGCCGAACGCGGAGCGCGATCAGGGGATGCAATATTTGGCGGCGATTCTTATTCAAGAAGGGTACGACGCTGTGCCGTCGGCAATGCTGGATAAACACAGGCATGAGCGGCAGGCGGAGAATTTTTTTGAAAGTTTTTCTCGAAAAATCGGCCTCATAGGACTCGTCGGCGGCGGTTTGTTATCTGTTGCTGCCACGGTAGTGGGGGTAAAGGTTGATTATGCCATTGACAATGAATTGCGGGACAATGGGCGCGCTGTTACACAAGCGGCCTTAATTAAGGCACAGAAAGATCGGGGTAACCTTCGTGATTTGGCTAGAGGCGCAGCACTTGGCGCAATTGGTGGGGCGGTTCTGTATGGAGTTTGTAAACGCAGGAAGTCGCCGTGTCCATAAATGTAGCCAGCACACAAAAATCCTTTACGAGACGTCTCGGTTGCTGTCAGGCTGTCGATGGAGATTCTCTTGATTGTATTGCCGATTTTCTGCATCTGATTGAAGATCTTGTGGCAGTCATGGCGGACGTCTCTCAGGGGAAGGCGGTCTGGATGGCGGCAAGGCTTGCGCCGCCCACGAAGCTACGTTAAACCAACCCGTCTTTTTGTGAAACCTGAATAATTTTGGCTTGATCATGAACGCAACTCCCTCCGTCCAGACGACCGACGTGATCATCATCGGCGCGGGTCCTGTCGGGCTTTTCGCGGTGTTTGAGCTTGGGCTCAACGATATGAAGTGCCATCTGGTCGATATTCTCGATCGCCCCGGCGGTCAGTGTGCCGAGCTTTATCCCGAAAAGCCGATTTACGATATTCCGGCCATTCCCGCCTGCACGGGGCAGGAGCTGACCAACCGTTTGCTGGAACAAGGCAAGCCTTTTAACCCGGTATTCCATTTCGGGCAGATGGCGGAGAGCTTGCAACCAACGTCAGACGGCAAATGGCGGCTGACGACGGATCGCGGCACGGTTCTGGAGGCTCCTGTGGTTGCCATCGCGGCAGGTGGGGGCAGTTTTGTACCCAAAAAACCGCCGATCAAAAGCATCGATGCTTTTGAGGGCAAGTCGGTGTTTTATGCCGTACGCAAGATGGAGCAGTTTCGCGACAAGGATCTGGTGATCGCTGGCGGCGGCGACAGCGCCTTGGACTGGACGATCAATTTGCAGCCTCTGGCCAAATCGATCACGCTGGTGCATCGCCGCGATGAATTTCGCGCCGCGCCGGACAGCGTTGCCAAGATGCGCGCGCTGGTGGCCGAGAAAAAGATGACCTTGAAAATCGCGCAACTGCTGGATGTTAAAGGCGACAATGGGCAGATTAGCGCCGTGAGCCTTAAGGAAGATGGCGGGCAGCCCTATGATCTGCCGTGCAATGCGATGCTGGCATTTTACGGGCTGACCATGAAACTGGGGCCGGTGGCCAATTTCGGCATCAATCTGCACGAAAATCTGATTCCGGTTGAAACCGCGAGTTATGAAACCAATGTGCCGCGCATTTTCGCCATTGGTGACATCAATTCTTATCCGGGCAAAATGAAACTGATTTTGTCCGGGTTTCACGAGGCGGCGCTGATGGCCAAGAAGGCTTTCGCTTATGTGTATCCGGAGCGGCGCTATCGCTTCCAGTATACGACGAGCAGCAGCGATTTGCAGAACCGGCTGGGCGTGACCGACGCCGCCGCGGAATAAATTTGAGGAGTGACATCTATGCGTATTCTGGTGACTGATCCCGAGGGCAAGGAACGCGAAATGCCTGCCGTTGTTGAGTGGAGCGTGATGGAAATCATCCGCGAAGGCGGATTACCCATTCTGGCGCAATGCGGCGGGTCGTGCGCCTGCGCCACATGCCACGTCTATGTCGATCCGGCGTGGAAAGAAAAATTGCCGGAGCCGAACGAGGAAGAAATCGGCATGCTCGACGGTGCGTTTGAGGTCACCAAGGATTCGCGTTTGGCGTGTCAGTTGATTTTTACTGACAAACTGGATGGCTTGAAGGTCAAACTTGCGGCGGGGTCGGTTTAGCGCGCGCGTGTGAACTTGTGGTGCCGGGCTGCGATTGAGAATTTTTAGTACAGGTGTGATGTCGTGGCGCATATGAGATTGGCCTGGGACGAAGCGAAGTCGGATGTGACGAAGCTTGCTGTGCGTACCGGGGGCGTTCTGCTATCGGCGGTGGCGGCGGCCATTTTCTTGAAAGCGGGGCACAATACCGCTTCGGCGCTCTTCATGGCGACGTCGGCCGTGGGAGCTTCGGATGTTTGGTTCACATCACGCGGGATTTACCGTAAAATGTTCAGGGCGTCTGCGCCCCAATCCTGATCAAGAGACCTGATCAGGAGTTTTGATCAGGCGCGCGTGTTTCCTTCTTTCAGCAGCACGACATGCGGAATCCAGTTCTGGGCTTCGGCTTCGGTCATTTGCGCGTAGGCGGCGATGATGATGATATCGCCGGGTTTGGCTTTATGTGCCGCCGCGCCCTGGATGCTGATTGTGCCGCTGCCGGGCGGGGCAGGGACGTAATAAGTGGTGAATCGTTCGCCGTTGGTGACGTTGTAAATATCCACCTGTTCATTGGGCACGAAGCCCGCCGCCGTAGCCAGGGCGCTGTCAATGGCAACCGAACCCATATATTCCAGGTTCGCGTCGGTGACCGTCGCGCGGTGGAGTTTGCCTTTAAGCAGAGTGAGCAGCACAATAATGTCCTTTAATGTCTTTTTGCTATCCCCCGCGTAATAGCAATGCAGCCTGATCATAGGCAAATAAATAAAGCAACGTCCTTAACGCCTGGCCACGCGGCGTTTCCAGCCTTGGATCCTGATGCAGGATCAGCTTGGCATCGTCGCGGGCGGCCAAAAGCAGGTCATGGTGCAGTGCAAGATCGGCAAGGCGGTATTCGGTTGCCCCGCTTTGTTTGGTTCCCAGCATTTCGCCGGGGCCACGCAGACGTAAATCTTCCTCGGCGACGCGAAACCCGTCTTCGGTTTCGCGCAAGAGTTTCAAGCGTGCGGTGGCCATTTCGCTCAAGGGCGGTTGATAGAGCAACAGACTGACCGACTGACCGCCGCCACGGCCGACGCGCCCGCGCAGTTGATGCAATTGCGCCAGCCCGAAACGTTCGGCGTGTTCGACGATCATCAAGGTGGCATTGGGCACATCGACGCCGACTTCGATGACTGTCGTGGCAACGAGGATTTTCAGGTCGCCGGCAACAAAACGCGCCATGACTGCGTCGCGTGTTGTCGCGGGCATCTGGCCATGGATCAGGCCGACATTCTCCGTGCCCAGCGTGGCAGAGAGTTGCGCGGCACGGTCGGTGGCGTTGGCGAGGTCGGACAGTTCCGATTCCGTAACCAGAGGACAGACCCAGTAAGCTTGCCCGCCCTGCGCGATCCGGCGCTGCAATCCGGCGACGACTTCGTCATATTTGCCAAGATCAAGCACGCGAGTGTCGATGGGGTGGCGTCCTGGCGGCTTGCTGTCCAGCAGAGAGACTTCCATATCGCCATAGGCGGTGAGGGTCAGCGTGCGCGGGATAGGCGTTGCGGTCATGGCGAGAATATCGACGCCGCGACCTTTTTCGGCCAGGCGCACGCGTTGCTGAACACCGAAGCGGTGCTGTTCGTCGATGACGGCGAGTCCGAGATCGTGGAAGGCGACATCGTCCTGAATAATCGCATGTGTGCCGACAACCAGTTTCATCGTGCCATCGGCCAGTGCGGCGACGGTGGCTTTTTTCTCTTTGCTGCCGGCTTTGCCGATCAGCAGACCGATGGTGATGCCGAGCGGTTGCAGGAAACTTTGCAAGCGCGCGTGATGCTGTTTGGCCAGAATCTCCGTGGGCGCGAGCAAAGCGGCCTGTGCGCCGGATTCAACGGCTTGCAGCATCGCCAACAGGGCGACGATGGTTTTGCCGCTGCCGACATCGCCTTGCAGCAGGCGCAGCATGATCTGTGGTGCGGCCATGTCGGCGCTGATTTCATTCAGGCTGCGTTGCTGTGCCTCGGTCAGTTGAAAGGGCAGATGGGCGCGGAGTTTTTGCGTCAGTGTGCCGTCGCCCGGCAAGGCGCGTCCGGCGCGACCTCGATGATGGTTGCGGAAAATTCGCATTGCCAGCTGATTGGCCAGCAGTTCATCATAAGCCAGACGCGCCCGCGCCGGATGCAGCGGCGACAAGTCGGTTGATGTTTGCGGGTGGTGCGCTTGCTGCAGAGCTGCGTGCCAGTCCGGCCATTGTTTTTGGGCGAAATGATGAGGGTCGATCCATTCCGGCAGTGCCGGAAGTTTTTCCAGCGCGCCTTCGGCAAAACGGCGCATCTGCTTGCCGCTGATGCCCTCGGTCAGGCCATAGATCGGTTCGTGAAGCGGGATTTTGCCGATGTCCTCGGCACGGACGACATAATCCGGGTGGGGCATTTGCAATTCGCGGCGGTAAAATTCGACGCGTCCGCTGATGACCAGATCGACATTCGTGGGATATTGTTGCGTCAGATATTTTCCCTGGCCGTTGAAAAAGCTGAGCGTCATCTGGCCGCTGGTGTCATGGACGATGATGCGATAGGGCAGGCGCGGGGAAGCCGGCGGCACATGCTGGGCAACCCTGACCGTCAGTGTGGCGACGCGGCCGGATTCAACTTCGGCAATCTGGGGGCGATAGCCTCGGTCGATCAGAGCGGCGGGAAGATGCCACAACAAATCCACCACATGCGTGCCGCAGTTTTTCTCCAGCAACTGTGCCGTGCGCGTCCCGACGCCCGGCAGGGTTGTCGTCGCGGCAAAGAGCGGGAACAGGATGGACGGGCGCATAAGGATGATTATAAGGGTTCGCCGCGAACGCGAAAGTGGGAATGATGAGGGGCAAAATGATGAGGTGCGAAACAAAGGGACAGGATTTCCACTTTCACCGGAATGACGGGCTGGTGTAGGCTGGGACAATGAACAAAGATCCTTCCAAAATGCCCATGATACCCGTTGGTTATATGGCGAAACGGGTTGCCGCGCGTCCGGATTGGATCAAGGCGGCGCATGTTAGGGATATTTGCGCGGTCAGCCGCTGCATCAGTCAAGATTTTGCCGATTACATCAATTTCTGGAAACATAACGGCTGGTGGTTTTTCGACACGCCTGAGATTATCAAGGAACTTGCAGCGAAGGAAAATATTGATTGTTCCGGAATGCGTTTTTTCTACTATGAAGTTTACGCGCATGAATATGTCGAGAAAGATAAATTGTGGCGGGGTTTTAAATCGGAATCTTCTTTTGAGACCTCGGTGCACGTGCCGCTGAATAAGGAATTGATCGGGTTCGACGTGGTTACATTTTCTTGCGGAAGCAGTCCGGAATGTTCGCCATTGTCATGTAACGGGCTTGCCGAGGAAATTTCGGTGAACAGCCATTGTCTGTTTGATACTTTTGACGCGGCATATAGTAGTCTTGAGGCTGGAAAATTCGATAATTCCGAGCCGGGGCCTTCTCGTATTTTTGCCGTGTATATCTTATGACCGATCACATCCAGCGTGAACGTTTGCGGTATCGCAGCCGGCATCGCGGCATGCGGGAAATGGATATTTTATTGGGTGGATTTTCTGACCGTTATCTTGACGGGTTTGATAAAGCGCAGTTGACGGATTTTGCCGCACTGCTGGAGCTGCCGGATCAGGATTTGTATGACTGGTATCTGGGGCGCTTCGTGCCGCCGGAGGAAAAAATGTCGCCAGTATTGCGGTTGTTTTTGACCTGTAAAATCACGGCATAAGCAGCTATAACCCGCGCATGAAGTTACCTGATTTTGATTTAGACCAGCCAACTGCGACGCTTTTGGCGGGGTGTCCGGCCGGACATGATGCCCGTGTGCTGGGAGAGTTGGCGCGCCGCGCGGGCAGCGCGGGGCTGGTGCATATTGCGCTGGATGATATGCGGGCGGCGACCCTGGCCGATCAGCTGGCGTTTTTTGCACCGGATGTGCGGGTGGTGCAATTCCCGGCCTGGGACTGTCTGCCCTATGACCGGGTGTCGCCGAGCCAGCAGATTGTTGGGCGGCGGATCGCGACCCTGGCGGAGTTGCTGGTGCCCGCGACGGAGCCACGGCTGGTTCTGACGAACGTGCAGGCGGTGACGCAGAAAATTCCGTTGCCGGAGACTTACCGCAATATCAGTCTATCGCTGCGTCCGGGTATAACGCTACGGATGACGGCGTTGCAGGAATTTCTTGCCGCTAACGGCTATTGCCGCGCCGAGACCGTGCGCGAGGCCGGAGAATTTGCCGTGCGTGGCGGGATTGTCGATCTGTTCCCGCCGGGGGTGGAGCAGGCGGTGCGTGTTGATTTCTTTGGTGACGAAGTTGAAAGCCTGCGGCGTTTTGACCCCTTGACGCAGATGACCGTCGGGAAATTGCCGGATCTGGCGCTGCATCCGATGACCGAAGTGCCGATGGATGAAGCGGCGCGGGAGCGGTTTCGTGGGACGTATCGCACGTTGTTCGGCGCGGTGCAGGAACGTGATCCGCTCTATGATGCGGTGACGGAAGGACGGCATTTCCCCGGCGTGGAGCATTGGTTGCCGTTGTTTTTCGAACAAGTGGGGTCGTTGTTTGATTATGTGCCGCAGGCCGCCGTAAGTTTTGACTGGCAATGCGATGAGGCTCTGGCGGCACGGCAGGCACAGACGGAAGATTTTTATCAGGCGCGGGTAAGCCTGTATCAGGCCGAAAAGAAAAAGCGCGGCGCGCAGTTGGCGATTGTTTACAAGCCCGTGCCTCCGGAGCGTCATTATCTGACAGTCTCGGGATTGCAGGCGCTTTTGGCCGTGCGCAAGCGTTGCTCCTTAACGCCTTTTGCCGTTGTTGCGGATGGAGAACCCGGCACAGATTGCGGCGGACGGCGCGGGCCGGATTTTGCCGCAGCACGCGTGCAGCAGGATGGACATGGGTTGTTTCCAGCCCTGCGTGATTTCTTGCGCGCGGAGCAGCAGGGCAACAAGCGGGTCGCGCTGGCCTGCTACAGCGCCGGGGCGCGCGAGCGTTTACTGATCATGGCGCGGGAGCAGGGGGTGGAGATTTTCTCGGCTGCCGACAGTCTGGAGGCGCTGCAGAAACTTCCCGCCGGAGTCGCGGGCGCGATTGTGCTGGGTCTCGATCACGGATTCATCAGCGGTGATATGACGCTGGTGACCGAGCAGGATGTGCTGGGTGATCGTTTGATCCGCCCGGCGCGGAAGCATCGGGCGTCGGATCAATTCCGGCTGGAACTCGGGGCGCTGAATATCGGTGATTTGGTGGTGCACGCCGAACATGGCGTGGGGCGTTATGAAGGGCTGGAGACGCTGCAGGTCACCGGCGTGCCGCATGATTGTCTTAAACTGGTTTATCTGGGCAACGACAAGTTGTTTGTGCCGGTAGAAAATCTTGATGTTCTGTCGCGCTATAGCTCGGACGGCGGCGGTGCCTCGTTGGACAAGCTGGGTGGTATCGGATGGCAGCAGCGCAAGGCACGGGTCAAAAACCGGCTGAAGGACATGGCGGGAGAACTTTTGAAGATCGCTGCCGATCGTGCTGTGCGGCAGGGTGAGAGGATTGAGGCCGAGACCGGAAGTTTCCACGAATTCTGCGCGCGGTTTCCCTATCCGGAGACCGATGATCAGGCACATGCGATTGAGGATGTCGCCGCCGATCTGGCCAGCGGGAAGCCGATGGATCGGCTGGTTTGTGGCGATGTCGGGTTTGGCAAGACTGAAGTGGCCTTGCGCGCTGCATTCCTGGCGGCGCAGGCGGGGATGCAGGTGGCGGTGGTCGTGCCGACGACTTTGCTGGCGCGGCAGCATTTTCAGAATTTCAGCCGCCGTTTTGCCGGATTTCCGTTTCGGATCGGGCAGTTGTCGCGCTTTGTCGCGGTCAAGGATGCCGCGCAGACTAAACAGGATATGAAGGACGGTAAGGTTGATATTGTCATCGGGACGCATGCTTTGCTGGCCAAAGATATCGCGTTTAAGCATCTCGGCTTGATGATTATCGATGAGGAGCAGCATTTCGGCGTGAAGCAGAAGGAACGGTTGAAGCAGTTCCGCAGTGAGGTGCATATTTTGACGTTGACCGCCACGCCGATCCCGCGGACTTTACAACTGGCGCTGGCCGGGGTGCGGGAACTCAGCCTGATCACCACGCCGCCGGTTGATCGGCTGGCGGTGCGGACTTTTGTGCTGCCCTATGACGGGATGGTCATCCGCGAGGCGATCATGCGCGAGCATTTCCGCGCCGGGCAGGTATTTTATGTTTGTCCGCGCATCGAGGATTTGGCAGGGGTGGAAGAGGCGTTGCGCGCGCTGGTTCCCGAAGTAAAGATCATCGCCGCACATGGGCGGTTGAGCGCGGGCGCATTGGAAGATGTGATGACGGCCTTTGATGCCGGGCAATTCGACGTGCTGCTGGCGACCAATATCGTCGAGTCCGGGCTGGACATTCCAAACGCCAATACGTTGATCATTCATCGCGCCGATATGTTCGGGCTGGGGCAGTTGTATCAGCTGCGCGGGCGCGTCGGGCGCGGTAAGCAGCGCGCCTATGCCTATTTTACTTATGCCGCAGAGCGCGTTTTGACCGAGGATGCGCAGAAGCGGCTGGAGATTATCCAGACACTTGATCAGTTGGGGGCGGGGTTCCAACTCGCCAGCCACGATATGGATATTCGCGGTTCCGGAAATCTTTTGGGCGAAGAGCAGTCCGGGCATATTCGCGAGGTCGGGATCGAATTGTATCAGCAGATGCTGGAGGATGCGATTGCGGCGGCGCGGTCGGGCGGGGACGCGTCGACGACGCGCGGCTGGACACCGCAGATCAATCTGGGCGTGCCGGTTTTGATTCCTGAATCCTATGTTGCCGATTTGCACGTGCGCCTGGGGCTATACCGGCGGGTGGCGGAGATGGTCGATCAAGCGGAGATTGACGCCTTTGCCGCTGAACTGACTGACCGGTTCGGAAAAATACCGGATGAAGTTGAAAATCTTTTGCATACCATTGCCGTGAAGCAGGTTTGCAAGCAGGCACATATCGACCGCGTCGATGTCGGGCCGAAAGGCGCCGTGATTTCGTTTTATAAAAATCAGTTTGGACAGCCTGCAAAACTCATCGACTGGCTGAATCGGCAGAGCGGAACGGCGAAAATGCGTCCGGATCAGAAACTGGTTTTGATTCGCGCGTGGGATGCTCCTGCCGACCGGTTGCGTGGATTGCGGCAATCTTTGGGACAACTTGCAGCGCTGGCGGCTTAGAGCTAGATTGCATTCCATGGTTACCGATTACGTTCACGAAAAATCCATGATGGCTTTGCGCGCGACCGAAGGGGATATGGCCGAGGCGCAGAAACTGCTTGTGTCGTGGGCTGCCCGCGATCAAACTCTGCTGCTTGGTCTGGCGAAGCCTCATCTTAAGGCGATGGCGCAGTTTGCGCTGGAGCAGGCAGGCCGGCACGAGTTGCAGCAGGAGATGCCGGGGGATATTCCGGCCATTACGCCCGAAATGCGTCGTGCCTTGATGGACCAGGCAGGATTAAGGCGTCAGGGTATGCCCAACGGCACGCCGGAGCAGATGCAAAAAATCCTTGATCCCGGGCGCCAGACCGACACATGGCATGCTATTGCCGCGGCTTTTAAAAAGAAGAAGCCGGAATAGCGCATCCAAGAGTATTTCTGCCGACATGATCGCGGCGGGCGGCATTAAAATCTGCGCCGGTGCATGCGCCTGCATGCGCGGCGGGTAATTTTTCACGCTTTGCAAAGGAATATTTGTTACGAACGATCAAGAACAGCAATCAATTTCGGGTGTTATGGCGATGGTTCAGGACACGCAAGCTTCCGCCCGATTTGTGGGCGTTTATTATGCGGGCACCGACCATGGTCTGGTTGCACTTTTTGAATCAGGCGCCGATCAGGCGCGTTACTACATGACCATTGGCGAGTTGTGCGACCGCATCGAACATCAGATGGGGACGGGCATGTACTATAATGCGCGCACCATGTTGATGCTGGATCGCGTTGCGTTGCTGGCCTTGATCGAGGCGCAGCGCAAGGTTTTGGCGCTTAAGGCGGCCTATGATGATTTTCCGGCGCTTGAAAGCGGTGTAATCGCCTTTGCCAACATGCAGGTCGGATGGGAGGCTACGGATTCCGCGCGTACAGAGATAGATAAGCCATCTTGAGACTTTGTTGAGGCGCCAAGATTTTTTGTGGCGTGGCGGCGCTTGCTGTCAGGTTATTGCGCGACCTGGCACAGATTAAGGCGGCAGGCGACGGTCAGGCTGGTGGGACTGCCAGCTCTTTGTTCCGTTGCTTTGGGGAGATTGCACTCAACCTTATAGGTCACGGTGGAATCTTGTCCTATCGATTGGCGCAGTACGATGATCTTTTTGGGAAGGCAGTTATACTGGCGCGCCGCGTCACGCACTTCTGCATCACCTGCAAAACTTGTGCCCGCAAGGAACAGAGCCAATAATCCGATAAAGACAGCGCATCGTAGCATCACGTAAGATTGCGGGATAATTCTTAATAAAAAATTTCCATCGCACCATCGCCTGTAACGTTACGACCGAGAAACATATTTTTGTTGCGATTAAACCATGTGGCGAACAAATAAAAACTCGAGACCCGCATTTTCTTGTCATGTTTATTGCAATTGATGGTTGATGCCTGTATGGGTTGCATGCATATGAATGTGCGCTTCTAGGGATGGGAACGGCACCAATCCCGGAGGCGTCATTTTCATTATTTTTCTGAAGTATCATTTGTAATGATCTGAAAAAACAAGAAATTCTGTCGCTGTCTGGTTCTGGAGCTTCTGACGAGGGGTGTTATGGCTGAAGCAAATCCTCCTGCTGCGGCGCAGGATCCAATACAATCTTTACAGAAAATACGCGTTTTGGTTGTGGACAGCAGTACACAGGCGGCGGATCTCATCAAGAATATCTTTGGGCAACTTGGTTTTGCGAATGTTCTCGTGGCGAATGATATCTATGAGAGCATGCAGATTATGAAGCATGTGCGCGTCGATATGATCTTCGCCGATTGGGGGCTTAAGGCCGGATATAATCCAAAAATTTATTCCAACGGCATTCTGGCAAACAGCACCGCCATCAATGGCGCGCAATATGTGAAGAATATGCGCTGCGCCCCGGCTTCGCCGAACCCCTTCATTCCGGTCGTCATGCTGATGGGGGCAGCCACCAACCATGATGTCATGAATGTACGGGATTCCGGCGTCAATGACATTATTCTGAAACCGCTTGATGCCGGGGATTTTTGTCAGAAGATCGTTGCGCTGATCGATCATCCACGGATTTTCGTTACTGCAAGTTCCTATAAGGGGCCCTGCCGCCGTTTACATACCGCTGAACAATATACGGGGAGAGAACGGCGTACGCGGGAAATTCGCCTGGTGCGGCGCAGCGAACAACGGACAAGGTAAGTATGATGGCCAATGGCGTAATACAGCAGGGCGGATCGACGTTGGCGTACGAGCCGTTCAGCGAAATCCGAAATTTGATCGGAGAGGATGTCGTTTTAAAGGATGTTTTCACCGAGGATCGCATCCAGGCCTGTGCGAGACTAATTGATCAGGCGAAAAATACTTTTTTTGAAATCACCAATACGGAACTGAATATGCTGGCGCAATTGGCGGCTGCGCCGGTGATTCAGGAAGACGAGAGCAAAAGCTTCATCGCCGGTATCGTGGCGCGCGCCGACAACATCAAAGGACAGGCCGAGATTCTGGGTTTTACGCTGATTGCGCGAATCTGCATGCAGATTTCCGCCGTATGCCATGCGTCGCGGCAGCGTTATGACGTGAAACTCCTTCTGATCACCAGAATGGTGGATACGCTGCGGCTGGCTTACAAGCAGAAAATTACTGACGAAGGCGGCGTTATTGGCAAGGAAATCCTGGCGCAGCTGGATCGCATTCTGGGCAAGTAGTCCCCCCGGCTTTTGCTGGCGCGCCATAGCGATATCCTTTGCGCCGCCGGGTTTCGCCGGTATGATGCGGCAAATGGGGGTGTTTTCATGATTATCGGGATGGGATCGGACCTGATCGATATAAGGCGGGTCGAACGGTTGCTGTCTGGCTATGGCGACCGTTTCGTGCGACGGTTATTTACGCCGGTCGAAATTGCCAAGGCTGCCCGGCGGGTTGATCCGGGGGCGACCTTTGCCAAACGTTTTGCCGCCAAGGAAGCCTGTTCCAAGGCTTTGGGGACGGGGATTCATGCCGGGGTTTTCTTTCGCGACATGGGGGTCGTCAACCTGCCGTCGGGGCAGCCGACGATGGAGCTGACCGGGGGAGCGCTGCGGCGCTTGCAGGCGATGACGCCACCGGGAATGGTGGCGCGGATCCACCTGACCATCACGGACGAGCCTCCTTTGGCGCAGGCGATGGTGGTGATTGAGGCTGTTCCGGGATAAGATCAAAGGAAATCAAAGGGTAAATATAGTTTTAACTCACCATTCAGTCATCATTTTACGATAAATTTTTAAAGGTACATTTTTGCAGGTATAGTCCCGTGGTGCTTATCCCCCGTAGACCTGTTTTAACCGCCGTTTTGTTCGTTGTGGCGGCGTTTGCTATCTGGCGCTGGCAATATGGCGTGCCGATGGTTGATGTCGTGCATTTGACGCGCGGATCTGCCGTGGCTGCGGTTTATGCCAGCGGCAATGTCGAGCCGACCGTGCAGATGAAAATTGCGCCAAAAATCTCCGGGCGTCTGGTGGAATTGCTGGTCGACGAGCGCGCGGTGGTCAAGAGCGGGCAAAAACTCGCGCAGATGGATGACAAGGAACTGACGGCAACGGTGACGCAGTTGCGGGCAAAGCTGGCCTGGGTCGAGCGTGAAGCAGCGCGTGCCAAGACGCTGCTGGCGCAGCGTACCGGCACGGTGCAGGAACGCGACCGCACCGCCAGCGATCTTGACGCGGCGCGCGCCGCTTTGGCTGTCGCCGAGCAGCAGCGCAGCGAATATATGCTGACCGCTCCGGCGGATGGCACGATCATTCGGCGCGACGGCGAGGTCGGCGAAGTGGTGCAGGCAAACCAGACGGTGTTTTCCATGTCTTGTTGCGCGCCGCTGCGGATTACGGCCGAGGTTGATGAAGAGGATATTTCTTTCGTGCATCCGGGGCAGAAGGCCTTGATCCGTTCCGATGCTTTTCCAGGACGGCATTTCGAAGGAGTTGTTGATGCGGTGACGCCAAAGGGTGATCCGACGGCGCGGAATTTCCGGGTGCGGCTTAAGATTCCTGAGGATACGCCGCTGATGGTCGGGATGTCGGTTGAGGTGAACATTGTCGTTGGCACCGATCAGGACGCGCCGCTTTTACCATCCGGGGCGGTGAGCGGCGGCAAGGTGTGGGTTGTGCGCGACGGCAGGTTGAAGCATATCACCGTGACGACAGGGGTGGCCGGGGCGACGATGATCGAGGTCAAATCCGGCATCAAGGTCGAGGATGACGTTGTCCTGCGCCCCGAATCCTGGTTCCGTTCCGAGCAGCGCGTGCGGGTGCAGGCAGCGCAGGTGCCGTGACGATGTCCGTTATCATGAACATCGCTTTGACGCATTTGATGAGCCGCAAGCGGCAGACGGTGGTGTCGTTGCTTGGGATTGTTCTGGGGGTCGGGTTCTTTCTAGCGGTGGCATCGATGATGCGCGGTTCAGAGCAGGACTTTGTCCGTCGCCTGATCGATAATTCGCCGCATATCACTTTGAAGGACGAATACCGCAATCCGTCGCCGCAGCCGGTGTTCGATGTCTATGCCAGTGGCGCGGTGCAACTGCGGCATCAGAAGCCGAAGACCGAACTGCGCGGCATTCGCAATTACAAAGAGCGCGTTGAGCGTTTGGAATCCATTCCCGGTTTGCGGGTCGCAGCAGTTTTGAGCGGGCAGGTGGTTGTGAGTTATGCGGGACGCGAGCGGGGCGTTTCGATCACAGGCTTCGTTCCCACCGCTATGCGCGGCGTCAGCACCATCGAGAGTTTGATGAATTATGGCACGCTTGATACGCTGGAAACCGACGCCGATGGCATCATTATCGGGCAGGCGCTGGCGGAGAAACTTAGTCTGGAGCCGGGCAACCGTTTGACAGTTACCGCGCCGAACGGCGCAGTCAAGCTCATGAAAGTTGTCGGCATTTTTAAGTCCGGGAACAAGGGTTATGATGAAGGGCAGGTTTTTGCTTTATTGAAAAAGGTTCAAGCCCTGCTTGACCGCCCCAATGTTGCCAACCGCATGATTTTTCAACTCGACGACCCTCATCGGGCGACGGTGCTTGCGCGGCAGGTCGAGGCGCAGACCGGTTATCTGGCCGAGTCATGGCAGGAGGCAAGCGCCGATATCATGAATACGCTCGCGATCCGCAACACGATTATGTACAGCGTCGTGAGCGCCATCCTGATCGTCGCGGCCTTTGGCATCTATAATATCATTTCCACCATCGTCATGGAAAAGACCCGTGACATTGCCATCATGAAATCCATGGGTTTTCGCGCGCGGGACGTACAGAATATTTTCCTGATTCAGGGCGTTTTTCTTGGTGTGGCGGGCAGCATCGCGGGGTGTGTGCTGGGCATGGGGATGATGTGGGGGTTGGGGCAGATCGTGTTCAAGACGCCCTTTAACAGCGACCCAGCGCCGCTGCCTATTGACTGGAACTGGGTGCAGTTTGTCATTGCCGCCGCCTTTGCCTTGACCGCCTCTATGCTGGCCGCATGGTTGCCGGCGCGGAAGGCGGGGCGGGTGCACCCGGTCGCCATTCTGCGCGGGGCGTCATGACCGAGGCCGCTGTTTCCGAAAAAATCCCGGTGGTGCGTACCGTAAATCTGACGCGTATTTTGCCGGGTGTGATCCCCACGACTTTGGTCGAAAGTATTGATCTGGAAATTTATCGCGGCGAGTTCGTGGCAATCACCGGGCCTTCGGGGTCGGGGAAATCGTCGCTGCTCTATCTGCTGGGGCTGCTGGATGCGCCGACGTCGGGGCGGATCGTGCTGGACGGCGTGGATGTCGCCAACTTGCCCGAAGATACACTGGCGGGCATCAGGTTGCAGAAGTTGGGTTTTGTATTCCAGTTTCATTTCCTGCTGGTGGAATTCACCGCGCTGGAAAATGTCATGTTGCCGATGCAGCGGTTGGGCGCCTTACCGCCCGATGCACAGCGGCAACGCGCCGAGAAACTTCTGTGCGATCTTGGGCTGGAAGGGCATATGCACAAACGCCCCGATCAGGTTTCAGGTGGTCAGCGGCAGCGGATCGCCATTGCGCGGGCGCTGGCCAATGATCCGCTGATTATTCTGGCCGATGAGCCGACCGGCAATCTGGATACCAAAAGCAGTGCCAATGTGCGGGAGATCCTTGGTAATCTGGCGCGCAATGCGGGCAAGACCATTATTGCCGTTACCCATGAGCCGGATTTCGCGGCGGCGGCTGACCGGCGGGTGCATCTGGTGGACGGACGGATCTCTTCCTAGCCGGTTTTGTTGCTCTATCCTTCTGCAGCCATGTAAAGGCGTTCTCACTTTGCTTCACGCCGGCAAAGGGATTGGTGGCGATATGCAGGAATATTTCCCTGCATAAAGCACGATGCTCCGGTAGCTTGCGTAGTGTGTTCGCTGCGGTACTTAAGTTATGCAGCACGCGCGGGTTGCTGGCGGGGACAGGTTCGCTCAGAATTTGTCTGGCCGCCGAGGCCAGGAAATCATAAATGGCCGCGCTTTCAGTGGGTTTTTCGACTTTAACCCTGTGCTTCCTCTTTGGTTCGAGCGGGTCGGCCTTTGGCGACAGAGGTGTCACAGGCAGTGCGCGCAGACGATGTGCCACAGAGCTGTGGGGATCAACGGCGTTCAGGGCGCTCTTGATGGCCATCTCGTATAAAAAGCGGTCGGTCACCTGGTCGGCATACTGGATAATCCCCTGAATACTCGTTTCGCGTAAAGGTGGAGGGGCATGGACATCCACGACCACGCTTCTGAGGATATGGACGCGTTCATTGGCATTCGGCAGTGCCTGGACATGTGCCGCAAATCCTTTGAATGCGAACTGATCCGTGTCGTAGGTATGCCAGGGTTTACTCGCGAGGCGGCGGAAAATCTTGATGGCTTCTTTCAGGAATCTTGGGGTTTGGCCGAAGTGAACGGCCATGGAGAGCAGTTTTTGCGCCGTTTCGGGTGACGGCGGTTCTTTAAATAGTTTTTCTGAGTTCGTGACCAGACTGGAAATACTAACGGCGAGCAAATTATCTGACATTGTGACAGCCTTCAGTTTCTGAATATAAGCGGCAGTTTATGCGGAAAATCAGGAAAGTAATATGAATATTCTGCGCGTCCCGTGATGTCGTCAGATGGAGCCAGAAAATATACTTTAATATCAGAGGAACACCCAATCTGGATGGAAGTCCTTGCACATCTCCCCCTCTGTCCCACAAGGGGGCATGCCGCCTTGTCCGCAACAGCGTCACCCTGTAAATCCTTGACTTGCTTATTAAATTGGCGCAACTTGCCGTCATCATTCAACCATATTCATGACCATATTCGACCCTATGACAGACATGAGCGCGACCTCGTCCCCGACGCAAGCACCAGCCAAGAATGTTGACCGTCCTTCCGATTGGGTTCGGACCTTCATCATCGCTATCCTGATTGCGCTGACGTTCCGCGGGTTGCTGTTTGACCCTTTCAATATTCCGTCGGGATCGATGAAACCGGGATTGCAGGTTGGGGATTTCTTGTTCGTCAGCAAATATTCCTATGGCTATAGCAGTCTGGTGCTGAGTTTCGGCTTGCTGCCTTTTGAAGGCAGGATCGGCGGGAACGCGCCGGAGCGCGGCGATGTGGTGGTGTTCAAACTGCCGACCGACAAGAGCTTTTTCAAAGAATCCTACATCAAGCGCCTGGTTGGGTTGCCCGGTGATGTGATCGAGGTGAAGTCGGGGGTCGTTTATATCAACGGCAAAGAAATGCCGCGCGAACGCCTTGGACTGGTGATGAATGAAGAACGGGAAGGTTTGCCTTTGCGCCCCGCCGTTTTGTACCGCGAGACGTTTGCGCCGGGGAAAAGCCACACGATTTTGCAGCAGACCGATGATGGGATGCTGGACAATTACGGGCCGACCACCGTGCCGCCGGATCATTATTTCTGCATGGGCGATAACCGTAATAATTCGACGGACAGTCGCGTGCCGTCGAAAGTCGGGTTGGTTCCTGCAGAATATCTGGTCGGTAAGGCGCGCTTTACCTTCCTGTCGCTGACCGAGGGCGCCAGTTTCTGGCAGTTCTGGAAATGGCCGTTCTCGATCCGTTGGGAACGCATATTCAAGACGATTGAATAGGTTCGCATGGCGGAGGCGAAAGGCACGACGGCGCAGGATACGGCGGATCTAACCGAGCGCCTCGGCCATCAGTTCAAGCAAAAATCCTTGTTGCAGGATGCCTTGACGCACCCGTCGCTGGGGGGCGGCAAGCTGCGTCGCAAGAATGCGGCAACGGCCTATGAGCGTCTGGAATTTCTTGGCGACCGTGTGCTGGGGCTGACGGTTGCGGCGTGGCTTTATGAGCTTTATCCCGACGCCAGCGAAGGGGAGCTGTCAAAACGCCATGCCGGGCTGGTGAATCGCGTGACCCTGAAAAAAATCGCTGTCGGGCTGGAGCTGCCGCGTTTCTTGCGCGTCGCCAAAGGCGAGCAGGCCGCAACGCAACGCAGCCAATCGGTGTTGTCGGATGCCATCGAGGCTTTGATCGGCGCGCTCTACATCGATGGCGGAATCGCGGTGGCGGCAGATTTTATCAAGCGGCATTGGCTGGGCGCGCTCAACAACCAGAAGCAACCGGCCGAGTTGGCCGACCCCAAGACTGTGTTGCAGGAATGGGCACAGGCGCGGGGGATGCCGCTGCCGGTTTATAAGGTTGTGCGCCGCGAGGGGCCGGCGCATGCGCCGAAATTCGTTATCGAGGTGACCGTACGGGATCATCCTTCGGCCGAGGCCGAGGGGCCCTCGAAGCGCGATGCCGAGAAACTGGCGGCGGCCGCGTTGCTGGCGCAACTGAAGTGAGCGCAATTATTTTTTGAGCAGGCATTATTCCATGACATCAGATTCAGAGACCTCCGTCACGCGTTGCGGCTTTGCTGCCATCATCGGTGCGCCGAATGCGGGAAAATCGACGTTGCTCAATACGCTTCTGGGGCAGAAGCTGGCGATCACAAGTCCGAAGCCGCAGACGACTCGGGCGCGGATTTTGGGGATTTTGACGCAGAAGCAAACGCAAATCTGTTTGCTTGATACGCCGGGAATTTTTGCACCCAAGGGACGGTTGGATCGCGCGATGGTGGGGGCGGCGTGGCAAGCGCTGGACGACGCCAATGTCATTTGCTTGCTGGTTGATGCGGCGCACGGTTTTGACGCCAAGACACGACAAATCGTCAAGCAGTTGGAAAAAGAATCCCGGCGCGTGGTGCTGGTGCTGAACAAGATTGATCTGGTCGCCAAGCCCAAGATCTTGCCGCTGGTGGATGATTTCAACGCTACCGGGATTTTCTGCGATATTTTTATGATTTCTGCCAAGACGGGGGACGGTATCAAGGAGCTGAAAAAGTTTCTTACCGCCGCTATGCCGCCGGGCGCGTGGTTGTTCGATGCCGACCAGTTGACGGATATGCCGTCGAGCATGGTCGCCAGCGAAATTACGCGCGCGCAGATTTATGAGCAGTTGGCGCAGGAATTGCCCTATGCCGCCGCCGTCGTGCCGGTGAAGTGGGAAGATTATAAAAACGGCAGCGTGCGGATCGAACAGAAGATTATCGTTTTACGCGACGGGCAGAAATCAATCGTTATCGGCAAACAGGGCGCGCAGCTCAAGCGTATCGGCACGGCGGCGCGGCATGCGCTGGAGGAATTTTTTGGGCGCAAGGTGCATTTGTTCCTTGATGTCGCGGTTGAACCGGACTGGCAAGAAAAGCGCGGCTATTACCAGATGTTTGGCATGATTATGCCGAAGAAAGAAAAACCGACTGCGCGATGACGCGCAGCAAGTTAATGCGCGGGTCAGGCCGACGTTTTCAAATGTGGCTTCTGTTCCTAGAGCCGGAACACTTTAAACACTCTGTTGAGTACGCCTGGACGCTCCCTGGGTAGATCCGGAGTGGTTGTGGCGTCGTTCTTCGGTTCTGTTCCCTGCGCTCTTGCCGTATATGCTTCGGCGGCTGCTTTCTCTTGTGCCCTTACATTTTTGGCATGTGCGGACATATCGACAAAACGGGTGCCAAGTGAAATCATCAGTTTGAATCTCCCAGAAGAAAAACTTGCGGAGAGACATACCATCAAAATATCAAAAATAAAGAGAGAAAATAAATCGCTGCCTCGCATTGATTAAAAATGCGCCTGCCGTTTTTGGGTATGAGGGGAAGTGTGTGTCGTTATTTAAATATTGCGCGTCATAAATAGCTTGAAATTTTTATACGGGTAGGGACGCTCAGGGTAGGGTCTTGAGGAGCTTCCTGTGCCGGTATTTATGGGCTTCGCGAGATGTTCATCAGGAATCTGCACGCGCGGCGTACTGTAGAGTTCGAAAGGGACTTGCGCCGGGGGTGTATCAGGAGTCTTGGGTTTTTGCCCCAATTTTTGGTCGCGTTTCATGGCGGGTGTTGATTTCTTCGCGCGCCTTGCTTGTAGGGCGGATTCGACGGCGGCGAAAGATTTCTCTGCCAGGCGTTTTTGATTATGGGATTGAATGTTATTGGCAACCATACCGAATATAATCTGAGTGGTTTTACGCGGCGCTTTGTTCTTATGCTGCATCTGAAAAAAATCCATCAATGAAATACGCAACCAAAGGTCATCATATCAGGCGTGGCGATAATTTCCGAAGGAAAATAAACGGGGGATGCCACATTTTCATGTTAACCAAAGGCGATCCCCGACGCCTGCCAAAATCGCGGTTATCTTCGGGCTGTGACTTTCTCCTCGGCGCCACCTGGTAAACAAGAAAGGTTGCGAGGCATGAGCATGCTTGCTATAAGGCGCTGGCCTGCAAGGATTTTTTGGTGGGCGCTATTGAAATTCCAGTACAATCAATGATTTAGCCTGTTCCTGATGGGGGTTGACCAAGTGGCGATGACAAGCCGGGATCAAAAACAAACGGATCAATTGCCCCGGGCCGGGGAAACGGCGCTTTTGGCGCGGCGCTATGCTTTGGCGCTGTATGACTTGGCGACCGAGCAAAAGGCGGTCGATGCCGTCGCCGAAGAGGTCGCGGCCTTGCAGAGTTTGCTGCGCGAATCCGACACGCTGCGCGATTTGATCGCCGATCCACGCGTCAAGACCGCGCAGTTGACGACGGCGCTGCACACGGTGGCGCAGCAGGTGAAGTTCGGGAAAATCGTCGGGAATTTTTTGGCGCTGGTGGCGCACAACCGGCGCGCAGATTTGCTGCCCAACATCGCGGCGGCGTTTATGGAAGAGCGCGCACGTCGCGCGGGCGAAGTGATGGCCGAAGTGACGGTGGCACAGCCATTGACCCCGGCGCAGCAGCAGGTTTTGACACAGCATTTGTCCGCCGCAGCCGGCGGCAAGGTGATTTTGACCATCAACGAAGACGCGGATTTGATCGGCGGCTTCGTGGTCAAACTTGGGTCGCGTCTGATTGACGCATCGATTAAAGGTAAGCTCGCGTCTTTGGCGCGACATTTGAGGGAGGCAGCCTGACATGGATATTCGCGCATCGGAGATTTCTTCGGTTCTCAAACAACAGATCGCCGGTTTCGGCACGGCGGCGGATGTTGCCGAAGTCGGGCAGGTGTTGTCCGTCGGTGACGGCGTGGCGCGCGTGTATGGGCTGGATAATGTTCGCGCCGGTGAAATGGTGGAGTTTCAGAGCGGCGTGAAGGGCATGGCGCTGAACCTTGAAGCCGACAATGTCGGCGTGGTGATTTTCGGCGACGACCGCAGCATCAAGGAAGGCGATGTCGTCAAGCGTACGGAAACCATCGTTGAAGTTCCCGTGGGGCGCGGGTTGCTGGGGCGTGTGGTGGATGGGCTGGGTAATCCCATTGACGGCAAGGGGCCGCTGACCGATGTCAAGACGCGCCGCGTTGAATTGAAGGCGCCGGGCATTATTCCGCGCAAGTCGGTACATGAGCCGATGCAGACCGGGTTGAAGGCCATTGACGCGCTGGTTCCCATCGGTCGTGGACAGCGCGAATTGATCATTGGCGACCGCCAGACCGGTAAGACAGCGGTGGCGTTGGACACCTTTATCAACCAGAAGACGATCAACGAAGGTACGGACGAGAGCAAGAAGCTGTACTGCATCTATGTCGCGGTCGGTCAGAAGCGCTCGACGGTGGCGCAGATCGTCAAGACTTTGGAAGATGCCGGGGCGATGAAATACAGTATCGTTGTGGCCGCAACGGCGTCGGATCCGGCGCCGATGCAATTCCTTGCGCCCTATACGGGGTGCGCGATGGGCGAGTTTTTCCGCGACAACGGGATGCATGCGCTGATCGTCTATGACGATTTGTCGAAGCAGGCAGTGGCGTATCGCCAGATGTCGCTGCTGTTGCGGCGTCCTCCGGGTCGCGAAGCCTATCCCGGCGACGTGTTTTATTTACATTCGCGTTTGCTGGAGCGCGCCGCGAAGCTGAACGATAAGAACGGCGCCGGGTCTTTGACCGCGTTGCCGGTCATCGAGACGCAGGCGGGCGACGTGTCGGCCTATATTCCCACCAACGTGATTTCGATCACTGACGGGCAAATTTTTCTGGAAACGTCGCTGTTCTATAAAGGCGTTCGTCCCGCCATCAATGTCGGTATTTCGGTCAGCCGCGTCGGTTCCGCGGCGCAGATCAAGGCGATGAAGCAGGTTGCCGGGTCGATCAAGTTGGAACTGGCACAATTCCGTGAAATGGAAGCCTTCGCGCAATTCGCATCCGATCTTGACGCGACCACGCAGAAGCTTTTGGGGCGCGGGCGGCGTTTGACGGAATTATTGAAGCAGGTGCAGTTCAAGCCGATGCCGGTTGAGGAGCAGGTTTGTTCCATCTATGCCGGGGTGAAGGGGTATCTCGACAAGATCAAGGTTGAGGATGTGGCGCGTTTTGAAAGCGGGATCCTCGGCGAATTGCGCGGGTCTGGTGTGGGCATCCTTGAGGCAATTCGTGCCGACAAGCAGATCAAGCCGGAAACGGAAGAAAAGCTGAAGCAGCTGCTGGAAAAATTCGGCAAAATTTTTGCTTAACAGATCTTTGCTTGATGAAAAAACACCCCGGCCGTGAGGCCGGGGTGTTTGATTTTGTGTTTAAGATTGAAGCGTCAGCTCTATGGGTTCAGGCCACGCAGGGAAATACACACACCGGTGACACCCGGTGCCCCTATAATTCTACGATATTGAGAATCCTTAACTTTGAGTTGCAGAATGTGTGGCAATATCGTGTCCTTTGGCGCATCTTTGTTTAATAGGCTTGCCGGCACATAGGTTACGGATGCTCCTGCATCCTTGAAAACTTGCGCGGTGTGGTGGGTCTTCCTTTTGGAATCAACCACTCCTTCACGGACAGCCACTGCGTTATTGCCATCCAATTTTACGTAAACGGTCTCGGTCATATTATTCTCCTGTTTCTATAAGGTACTCCATGAATGCTCGAAAACACCCCGGTCATGCGACCGGGGTGTATCTCTATGGGCGATGCCTATTAAAGAGCCAAAGCCTTTTGCAAATTCCGGCTATAACCTTTGACCCCTGGGGCATGGGCGGCGCGTCTGGGTTTTTCCGCATCGCTGAGACGTAAAACATTGCCCAAGATCGATGAGTCCTTCGGCGAGACACCATTGATTTCGCTTGCACGCACCAGGGTAACGTGGGCTCCGTTATCAACGAAGGCGCGGACGGTTGGATTTTCCGATTGCCCAGGCCTTACGACTTCCTGATAAATTTCCCCAGCGACGGGCTTCTTGAGCTTTACATAAATATCCTTGCTCATTTTCTTTCTCCTTCGTTATGCCCGCATATTTGCGGCGCAAAGTTGCGCGGACGCCGACCACGTGGTCGACGCTGTTTGATGACGGGTTTTAGTACGAAGGGAGTTTGTGCTCGCCCTCGCGCCGTGCGTACCGTCGAATTCGGGACCACAGCGCAAAGAGGCGGTGAAGCCTGTTGCTGTGGCGCTTTAGCTATTAAGGATCACCCCGGATGAAAGGGTTACCCCATGACGCGGTAGCAAGCTGCCCCTCGGCCCATCAGGCCTCAAATCCCGCGACCGGCGTTTAAGCCGATTTGACAATGCTAATTAATCCAGAAGAGTTTTGTCAATAAAAACATGAATTAGTTACCAAGGATTCGTGTGTGTGCAGATTAAGCAGCGCGAACTTTCTTGAGGAAGATTTCAACCTGAGCGCGCAAATTACAGCCATTTTTCGAGAGTTCCGTGGCGGATGTAAGGACGTGAGCCGCCGATGCGCCGGTTTTCTGCGCCGCTTCATTAACGTCGCCGATATTACCGGAGACTTCCTGCGTTCCGCGCGCCGCTTCGCTGGCGTTGCGGGAGATTTCTTGCGTGGCGCAACCTTGTTCTTCAACGGCGGCGGCAATGGCGGAGGAGATCTGGCTGACATTATCAATGGCGCTGGTGATGCCTTGAATGGCGCTGGCGGATTCTTCGGTGGCTGCCTGAATATCGCGGATATGCGTGGCAATCTGCTCGGTCGCCGTGGCGGTCTGATTGGCCAGCGCCTTGACTTCACTGGCGACGACGGCAAAACCCTTTCCGGCTTCGCCAGCACGGGCGGCCTCAATCGTGGCGTTGAGCGCCAGAAGATTAGTTTGCGCCGCGATATCACTGATCAATTTGACAACGTCGCCAATTTTGTTAGCGGCCTCGGTGAGGCCACGAACTTTGCTGTTTGTGGCCTGCGCCAATTCGACGACTTGCAACACTCTGCTGTTGGATTCGGTCACGCGCATCTGAATCTCGCGGATCGATGCCGTCAGCTCTTCGGTTGCTGCCGACACGGTCTGGACATTCATGGTGGCTTGTTCCGATGCGGCGGCGACAGTGCTTGACTGCGCCGTTGTTTGCTGCGCCGTGCTTGACATATCGGTGGCGGTCTTCTGCAATTCTGTCGCCGACGTGATGACGGTCTCAACAATATTTTTAACGCTGCCTTCAAATTCGTTGGCAACCTGTTTCATCAATTCATCACGTTCAAATCTGGCATAGGCCAGCGTGCATTGCATGTTGCGGATGATGGCGAGAAGATCGGCAAGTTCGTCGTCGCTGTCGGTGATTTCCGTATTAAGGTTGCCTTTGGAAATTGAATCCAGCCGAGTTGTGATGTAGCGCAAACGCTTCATGACATGACGGCGCAGATAAAAGACCGCGAAGACGGCAAAGATAACGGCGCCGATGATGGTGCCGAAGCTGATATCACTGCCAGCTTCGAGTTCCTGGGCAGAAGTTTTAAACAGGTTGTTGGCTTCATCAAGCTGCAAGGCAACCAGCGCGTTGTTTTTGGCGGCGACCTGGTCAAAAAGAGGAATGATGAATTTATGCAGGTGCGCGCCAAGTTCGGCCTGTTTTCCGGCAGCAGCCATGGCAAGGCCGGGTTTGAAACCTTCCTCGACCAGTTTTTTTCTTTCCGTCATATATTCACTCAGCAAGGATTTTTCCTTGGCCGTTAAATCGGCGGCGGCATAGGCCGTCAGCAATCTGCCGATTTCCTCGGCGTTGGCTTTGATTTGTGTAATGTATGCCGTGTTGTCGCCGTCGTTTCCTGCCATACTGCTGAACAAGATGATGTTGCGGTGCATTTTTTCATTCATGCCCGCGAGATTTCCGGTGGGAACGATCCGGGCGTTATAGAATGTCCCAAGCGCGGCGCTGGAATTCTTGTTTAAAGTCATGCCAAGATAACCGATGCTGCTGATCAGTAGGCAGAGGATGGCGGCGATGATCAGAATTTTGTTGCCGATGCGAGAGAAAAATCTTGCCAGACAAGCCCAAGGCATACGGCTCATGATCCGGCCATGGCGGATCACCATGCCGCGTGCGTGACCTTCGCGGAATTTACGATAGACGCGTTCTATTTTTTCCACGGCGTCGCGCGCCGGTTTGGTGCGGATGGATAAATAGCCGGTGACATGACCGTTTTCCACCACCGGAGAAGCGCTGGCGTACACCCAATAGTAATTGCCGTTCTTGCTGCGGTTTTTGACATAGCCGCTCCACACTTTTTCGGCCTTGAGGTGACGCCATAAGTCGTCGAAGGCTTCGGTGGGCATGTCGGGATGGCGCACGATGTTGTGCGGTTGGCCGATCAATTCCTCCTTGGTAAAACCGGAAATATCGATGAAAGCCTGGTTGGCCGAGGTGATGCAGCCTCTGGTATCCGTAACCGAACAGAGGAGCGTGCCATCCGCAAAAGGGGATTCGTACTGTGTGACAGGTTGGTTGTTACGCATGATGGCAAGCCCCTTTTGTGGAATGGCACCGGGTGTGGTTGCGCCGAGAATGATGTCGGGCTGTGCAAAAAAATATGCCGTAAATCCTAAGACTTCGTTTTGTTTGCATGCATATGCAGGGCGCACGCGATAAAAATCGGCGCTGATGCCGTGACAAACATGCGGGGATATGGCGGACGTCTCTGGTTAGTCGTAAGTCGATCTCTTATACGAACGCAGAGGGGGTGTGGACTTCATCAAGGCTGGTCTTTTTCCACCAAGGTTGTCGACCATTCCTGTCACCTGACTTGTGAGCGCCGTAAGCGCATCTGAATATTTCCCGTGTTGCTGAAAGTGATGGTGGTTGGCTTCCATCACGGCGGCATGTGTTGTGTCCAAAGTTTGTGAATATTCTTTTGCGGATAGAGGTAGGATCATGATGTGGTCGAGGATTATGTTCGCCCCAAAGATGACGGCCTGCGGGTCATGGGTCAGATGCGGAATAGCGAGGTTGGCTGCGCCAAAGGCGGCGAATGCATAGGGTCTATTTTTTTCAAGTGTTGCCGCGAGACAGAGCAATGTCTTGGCAGCTTTACGATGCACGGGCATGTCATCGATTGGATCGAGGGTCGGGGAAGGGAGAAACTGTGCGATCTTATTGCTGTATTCGAGCATAGCCGAATAATCTTTTGCCTGGACGGCCAGTTCTGCGCCAACAAGAAGAAGGCCGCTGTTTATGTCCGACATGGGAATATTTCCTAAAATATCAGCGTTGAAGTCTCGGGATAACTATAAGGTTCATTCATGAAACTAATGAGCGAAATTGATTCTTGGTGGTGACGCATATTGAAATGGGGCTGCTATTTTTAGTGTCATGCCGGCGTAAGCCGGTATCCAGCGCCAGAAAGGGCAACAAGATCAACTGGCGGGAGATGGACTCCGGCTTAAGCCGGAGTGACGCCGATCTTTATCGTTAGCTCATGTTCAAAATGAGCGACGATCTGATTTTAAAGACAGCCCATGGTTAACGCGACGAATGATCCGGGAATCTTGGCGTCCACATATGAATGATGGCGCTAACTTTGCTTGGGGACTGATGGAGTTGACCGGGGCAGGCGACGGACTGGAAAATTGTAACCTGCAAGAACCTGATCGGCCTTATCCAAAAGCGTCGCTATCGTTTGAGCTTCCGGCTCATTCAGATGATATGTTTTGGCACGTTCAAGCGCGTCTTGCACCGTGAACAAACTATCACTATTGAGCAGTCTTTCTGTCTTGGCCTCGTTACTATCTGGCGGGGTGGCCTTCGGATCCAGCTCCTTGATACCGTTCAGGATGTGTTGCGCAGTCTGGACTATATGGACGACAGGAAGCTCGGGATTCTTGAGGGTCGCCGTCAGTGCATCCACAGCTTGTCGGGCGTAGTTTCCCTCGCCAAGGGTCAGGAAAGCCTCTCCGGATACCTGCAAACTGGAGGTCGCTGCGGTACTCTGCTCTGCATACGGAATCAATTGACGCGTATAGGTGCCGAGTTGATCAAATATCTGGGTTCTCTCCCGCCCACTTTTGCCCTTTGCGCCTTGTGCAAGGGCACGTGCGACATCGGCAAGATCAGTGATTTCAAGTGAATTCAGTGGAGTTCTATGCATCATGATAATAACCAATCATAAAATGTTGCTCGTTAGGATTATCTTCCCCATCAGGGATTAAAATAAAACAATCGGGTGTCTTTTGTCCAGACCTGGGTGCGTGCGCTGTTTGCGTGGCAGCTTACTCCTTCATGGGTGACGGCATGTCTTTCGAGCCTTTGGGCAGAATCGTCATAAGTTAAGAGTGACTTTAAGACCCTTGATCTGCTGATGCATAGTCTTGAGTGTAACACGAAGACAAAACATGCTGGATGAGGCATCGTCGGGTTTCTGATGGTGTGTCACCAAGGCGAACCTGGCCGCTTGGTACAAAACTTTAAGAGCCTTTTCAGGAGGAAGCCTGTCGATATACTCAGATATAAGTTGGGCGCCAGTGGCCATGAGGAGCGGATTGTGTGCTGATTTTTCAAGTACAACCAAAGTCGCATCAATGCCGGTCGGAACATCTGGTGGGCTGCAGAGTAGTTTTTCCGTGAGTATCAGAAGGAATCCAGTCGTGTCCTTGTCTTCCCCTGTTCTTGCCACAGGTATAAGCTCAGTGACGGCAGCTTGGATATCAACTATCGCGTTTGTGGCGAGAGCCCGCTCGGCAATCTTATACGGGTCGCGCGTTTGCTGAGCTGGCATTATATCCTGCCCTCCGAAAATTTAAGACATGCCCCGACAAACTACGCGAAAATCACAGATTTTGCGAGTTGTTTGAAAAAACATCAGGAAATCAATTGGTTTAACCACGGTCAGGGGATATCCCGAACCCCAATTGTTGCAGCCAGATAGATGTTTCAGGGTGCAAAAAGGCCATGCCAAATGTGATGATCATACCGACAAGAGCCGCGACCAACGCCAGCGCGCCGCCGACCCGTGCTCGTTGTTGCGGGATATCGGGGAACATGCGGTGCAGTTTGAAACGGGCAGCCTTGCTGGTTAAAACATAACCGAGGACGGCGCTGATTAACGCGGCGGTGCATTCAATGCCCAGACCGATATTGGTTCCGAAACGCGCGTGCGGTATGTAAGCCAAACCAGCACCGATACTTGCCGCCAGTAGCAGCGCCAACGTGGCGCCGCTGTAACGCGCCGCGATGGTGGTGCGGTGCAGCGCCGCGCGCATGTAGTGCAGGATGTTGGTGCCGGTATCCTTGCTGAGGCCATAAGGGTAGCGACGACGCAGGTTCTTCACGTCGCCCTGGCCGGTGAGGATCAGGCGGCAGGCGTCGCGCAAGGCTTTGTATTCCAAAGGCCGGGCAAGATTGCCGTTACGGGCGGCTTGCGCCAGCGCCGCGATGCCGTCAGCCAGAGCATGGTCGAGGAACGGCGGCACCTCCAACATCGTGCGTTTGTGGCCGAAAATCGCAATCCGTTTTTTTGTGCCGGAAAAACTGACGACGATGTCGGCGCAGGGAATTTGCGCGGTGTAGAGCAGTTTGACCACGCCAGGTTTCTGGTCAGTCTCGGGCTTGACATAGTCGATGTCGGCATGACCCTTGGTGAGCAGGGAAATGCCGTGACGGTCAAGCGCGCGGCGCAGGGCGGGAGGCAATTCCGCGCCGCTGCCGATAGCAAAGGTAATATCGGCGCCGAAAGTGACGATGCAGATTTCGACAATCTTGCCGCTGGCCTCGCAGGTGGGGCAGGGCATGCTGCCCTCCGCTTTGCATTGCGCACAGGGGACGCCGCGCTGCCCCTGACAGTTGCGACAGACGGCTTGCCGGGTTCCATTGCAGACGCGGCAGATCTGTTCATGATTGGCGGGTTCCTTGCCGCTGCCAAAGCAGTTATAACAAGGCTCGACGCCAAATTCCTGGCAGACGGGGCAGGGCGTATAGCGTTTGCCCAGGCAATAATCGCAGATCAGCAGGGTTTTGCCCGCACAGGTGACGCAGATTTCTTCGGCAAACGCGCTGACGGATGCCTTTTTGTCGTGGGTGACATAGGTATTTTCCATTCCCCAGCCTTTGCCGGGGAGGGTGTCAAGTTCGGGCTTGATGTCCGTGAACCACTCCTCGTTGACGGAATAGGAATTTTGTTCTTCGGCGGCAAAGCTGCTAAGCTCCGCGAAACTGGAGAAACTTTTGCTGCCTTTCGGGGCATTGGCGCTTTTGCCGGTTAAGCGTTGCACTTTGCTTTCAGTGCGGGGAGTCAGCAGCATTGTGCCGGTGAAAGACACGGTTTTCTCGTCGGTATTGGCTATGTCTATGGCTTCAGGCTTCAGGCCGTTGCCCTGAGCCAGTTGCCTGAGTTTGCTCAGGGCGTAATCAGTGAGGGTCTTGTCCGAATCCGACATGTCGCTCCAGTATCGCAGGTGACAAACCTTTATTGTGTAACATAATCATGAGTTTGTGAATAAGTGGAAAAGAAGATGCAAAATACGATCCAGATACGCGGTGCGCGCCAGCATAACCTTAAAAATGTCGACGTTAACCTTCCGCGCGACCAGCTTATCGTTATGACCGGGTTAAGCGGGTCGGGGAAGTCGTCGCTGGCTTTTGACACGATTTATGCCGAGGGGCAGCGGCGCTATGTTGAAAGTCTGTCCTCTTATGCCCGGCAGTTTCTGGAGCTGCAGCAAAAGCCGGATGTGGACAGTATCGAGGGCTTGTCGCCGGCGATTTCCATCGAACAGAAAACTACCTCGCGCAATCCACGTTCCACCGTCGGGACGGTGACGGAAATTTACGATTACATGCGGCTGCTTTATGCCCGTATCGGCGTGCCCTATTCGCCTACAACCGGACTGCCTATCGAAAGCCAGACCGTCAGCCAGATGGTTGACCGGATCATGGCGCTGCCGGAGGGAACGAAGCTGATGCTACGCGCGCCCATGGTGCGCGGGCGCAAGGGCGAGTATCGCAAGGAACTGCAGGAGATGCGCCAGAAGGGGTTTCAGCGCGTCAAGATCGACGGGAAGCTTTATGATATCGGCGAGGCTCCAGCGCTCGATAAAAAACGCAAGCATGACATTGATATTGTCGTTGACCGGATCGTGGTGCGCCCTGATCTGGGCAACCGGTTGGCGGATTCGGTGGAAACGGCGCTGAAAATTGCCGACGGCCTGCTGATTGCTGAAAATCTGGCCACGGGGGAAGCAATGACCTTCTCCGCTAAATTCGCGTGCCCGGTCAGCGGCTTTACCATCGATGCGATTGAGCCGCGGTTATTTTCGTTCAACAACCCGCACGGGGCATGTCCGGCTTGCGACGGGTTGGGCATGAAGCTCTATTTTGACCCAGCGCTGGTCATTCCCGATGAAAGCTTGTCGCTGAAAGACGGGGCGATTGCACCGTGGCGCAATGTCATCTCCGGGTTTTATGAGCAGACTCTGGCCGGATTGTGCCGTCACTATAAGGTTGATGCAGCGACACCGTGGAAGAATCTGGACGATAATTTTCGTCAGGCCGTTCTGCACGGTTCAGGCCGTGAAGATGTTGCCATGAAATATGCGCACAGCAAGGGGACGTTCCGAACGGAGAAGCCGTTCGAGGGCGTTATTCCCAATCTGGAACGGCGGTGGCGTGATACAGAAAGCAACTGGATGCGCGAAGAGATTGAACGCTTTCAATCGTCGCAGCCTTGCGAGGTATGCGATGGTGCGCGGCTGCGTCCTGAAGCTCTGGCCATCAAGATCGGCGGCTTGAATATTAGTGAGGTCACGGGTTTTTCGATCAAGGCGGCGGCGCAGTGGTTTTTAAGTCTGGATAAAGTCCTGAAGCCAAAAGAACGCACGATTGCGGCGCGTATTTTAAAGGAAATCAATGAAAGGTTGCGGTTTTTGAATAATGTGGGTCTGGAATATCTGGCGCTCGGACGCAATTCGGGGACGCTTTCCGGCGGCGAGAGTCAGCGGATCAGGTTGGCTTCGCAGATCGGGTCGGGGTTGACGGGCGTGTTGTATGTTCTGGACGAGCCATCAATCGGTTTGCATCAACGGGACAATGACCGATTGTTGGAAACGTTGCGGCATTTGCGCGATATCGGCAACACGGTTTTGGTCGTTGAGCATGATGAAGACGCCATTCGTGCGGCAGATTATGTGGTTGATATGGGGCCGGGCGCCGGGGTGCATGGGGGCGCGGTGATTGCGTCGGGGACGCCCGCCGACATTGAACGCGCGCCGGAGAGCCTGACCGGGCAATATCTGTCCGGTAAGCGGCAAATTCCCTTGCCGAAAGAACGACGGGTGGGCAACGGCAAGTGGCTGGAGGTTGTTGATGCCAGCGCCAATAATTTAAAAGACGTGACGGCGCGGTTCCCGCTCGGCACCTTGACGTGCGTCACCGGAGTTTCGGGCGGCGGGAAATCAACATTAGTCATCGAAACGCTTTACAAAGCGTTGGCGCGGCAACTGCACGAAGCGCGGGAGATTCCCGGAGCGCACAAGCAGATCAAAGGTATGGGCGCGATCGACAAGATTATTGATATCGACCAATCGCCTATCGGGCGTACGCCGCGTTCCAATCCCGCAACTTATACCGGGGCGTTTACCCCCATCCGTGAGTGGTTCTCCGGATTACCGGAAGCGAAATTGCGAGGGTATGGACCGGGACGGTTTTCATTTAACGTCAAGGGCGGTCGTTGCGAAGCGTGCGAGGGCGATGGGGTCATCAAGATCGAGATGCATTTTCTGCCCGATGTCTATGTCACCTGCGACGAATGTCACGGCAAGCGTTACAACCGCGAAACTCTGGAAGTGTTATGGCGGGATAAATCCATCGCCGATATTCTGGATATGACGGTAGAGGAAGGTACGGTTTTTTTCGCCAGTGTGCCCTCGGTGCGCGACAAGATGGAAACTCTGGCGCGGGTCGGGCTCGGCTATATCAAGATTGGTCAGGCGGCGACGACCTTGTCGGGCGGCGAGGCGCAACGCATTAAGCTCGCCAAAGAACTTGCGCGGCGGGCGACGGGCAAGACACTGTATATTCTGGACGAGCCGACGACGGGGCTGCATTTCGAAGATGTCAGGAAATTACTGGAAGTTCTTGATGCGCTGGTGGAGCAGGGCAATACGGTGATCGTGATCGAGCATAATCTGGAGGTGATCAAGACCGCCGACTGGATCATTGATCTTGGCCCCGAGGGTGGCGATGCCGGTGGAGAAATCGTCGCGACCGGGACGCCGGAGAATGTGGTGCGGGAGAAGCGCAGTTACACCGGGCGGTATCTTGCCCCCTATTTGCCGGAGGTGGCAAAGAAGCGGGCGCGGGGATAGTTGAACGCCAATTGCCGCTTAGTTTTGGTCGCGGCTCATTTTAAAGCAGAGTTGCTATTTTTAGGGGTCATACCGGCGCAAGTTGGCGGAAGGTGAAGTCCGACTGATCCAGCACCCGAAAGCACCATGCGAACAAGCAAGAGGAGATGGATTCCGGCTTGCGCCGGAATGGCGCTTATCTGTTTTGGGGAGGCTACATTCAAAATGCGTCACGACCCGGTTTTCGCCGGAATAACGGATTTGTTTGTGAGTTAAATATTCAGAATCCGCCGGATTCTGCTGTCGCCGGGGTGGGGGACAAAATTGATATCGGTTTGCGGTGCGGGGACGTGGCCGAAGTTGACGAGATGCGCTAGGCGGCGTTCGGGCAGAAAATTGCTTTGGGTAAGCACAAAGGGATTGTGGCGCAGGACTTGACGTTCCGGGATATGCTGGAAATCATGAATGACGAAGCGCAGTTCGTTGCCAGAGCCAGCCATCCGTGCCTTTTGGGCAGAAGTGAAGATTTCCTTCCAGGCATTGAGGCGCACGGGGCCGCCGAAAAGTGGAAAGTCAATGACGGGCTGGCCGGGCAAATCCGCCAGACAACTGGCGCAGTGATAGCGCCAGCGGATGAAACGGCTTTTCCGGTCTGGCCCAGCGGCGAGCGCCCGCACCAGTCTGCTCCGGGCATCATAGAGCGGTGCAAAAAAATTAAGGCTCTCATAGACCGGCAACACCCAGACACGCTTCACGCGAAGACTCAGATTGTGGAGCAACGAGCCGACAATTTGTGTGCGGCCGACGCAGCCCTGATGCGCTTCGGTGCGGCTTAGTTGTGGCAGCGCGGCGAGTGTGTCAAAGAATTTGATGGAATCAGCGCGTTTCATCGTAATGACTATTCAAGATTTAAAGCCGCAGCGATAAGAGTTTTGGTGTAATCCTGTTCCGGATGCGAAAAAATCCTGGAAGACGAGCCTTGTTCGACAATCTTGCCGTCTTTCATGACAATCACATGATGCGCCAAGGTGCGCACCACACGCAGATCATGGCTGATAAAAAGGTAACCCAGCCCGTGTTTGCGTTGCAGATCGCGCAACAGATCGACAATCTGCGCCTGCACCGACATATCCAACGCCGATGTGGGTTCGTCCAGAACGACGAATTTTGGTTGTAAAATCATCGCGCGGGCGATGGCGATACGCTGACGCTGGCCACCGGAAAATTCATGTGGGAAACGGTCGCGCATATCGGGCGACAAGCCGACTTCATCCATAATGGCTTCGACGCGCGCGGTGCGTTCCGCCGGTGTGCCGATGCGGTGAATGTTCAGTCCTTCGGCAATGATTGCGCCGACCGTCATCCGCGGGCTGAGGCTGCCATAGGGGTCTTGAAACACGACCTGCATGTCGCGGCGCAAGGCGCGTAATTCCGCGCCGGTGCGGGTGGCGATGTCCTGGCCGCAAAAAACGATTTTACCGGTGGCAGGCAGGAGGCGCAGCAGCGCCAGCCCCAGCGTGGTTTTCCCGGAGCCGGATTCGCCGACGACGCCGACGGTGGCTCCGGCACGGAGTGTCAGGCTGATGTCATCAACGGCACGTACATAATCGACCGTGCGGCGCAGGAGGCCGCGTTTGATCGGAAAATAGACTTTAACATTGGCGGCGTTCAGAATTTCCGGGGCGTTATCCTGCGCCACCACGGCCGCGCCTTTCGGTTCAGCGCCGAGCAGGAGTTTTGTATAGGGATGTTGTGGCGCGGTGAAAAGTGGTTCGGTCTGGCCTTGTTCGACGATCTGGCCTTTCTGCATCACCGCCACGCGCTGCGCCATTTTACGGACGATACCAAGATCGTGCGTGATCAGCAAAATTGCCATGCCGAATTTCTTTTGTATTTCACGCAACAGACGCAGGATCTGTGCTTGAATCGTCACGTCCAGCGCCGTGGTCGGCTCGTCGGCGATCAGGATGTCAGGTTCGTTGGCCAACGCCATGGCGATCATCACGCGTTGCCGCTGGCCGCCCGACAATTCGTGCGGGTAGGATTTCAGGCGCTGATCGGGCTGCGGGATGCCGACCAGGCGCAGAAGTTCCAGTACGCGTGTCCGTGCCGCATTCTGATCCATTTTTTTGTGCAGGAACAGAACTTCGGCAATCTGCCGCTCGATGGTGTGCAGCGGGTTGAGGGAGGTCATCGGCTCTTGAAAAATCATCGCGATACGGTTGCCGCGGATGGTTTCCAGCACCGCGCCGGGGGCGCGGCAGAGCTCTTGTTCATTAAAGCGGATGCTGCCGCGCGGGTGCTCGGCATTCGGATAGGGCAGGAGTTGCAACAATGACAGCGCGGTCACGGATTTTCCCGATCCGGATTCCCCGACCAACGCCAGAGTCTCGCCGCGTTCCAGCGTGAAGGACACGTCCTGTACCGCGACGACTTCGGTATTGCCATTGCGGAATGACACCGCGAGATTCCGCACATCAAGCATGGTCATGCGGATTTTCCAAAATTCTTGCGCGGGTCAAAGGCATCGCGCACCGCTTCGCTGATGAAGATCAGCAGGGTGAGCAGCAGGGCGATGACGGTAAAGGCGGTAAAGCCAAGCCAGGGGGCTTGCAGGTTGTTTTTTCCTTGATTGAGTAATTCGCCAAGCGACGGGGATCCCGGCGGCAGGCCGAAGCCGATGAAGTCCAGTGAAGTCAAAATTGTGATGGCGCCGCTGAGGATAAAAGGCAAAAAGGTGAGGGCTGCCGTCATGGCGTTGGGCAGAATGTGCCGTATCATGATAACGCTGTCGGTTGCGCCGAGGGCGCGGGCAGCGCGAACATAATCAAATTTTCGGGTACGGAGAAATTCCGCGCGCACGACGCCGACGAGACGCATCCAGGAAAACAGCAACATCAGCGCCAGAAGCGACCAGAATCCGGGCACGATCATGCTGGCCATGATGATCAGCAGGAACAGGATCGGCATGCCCGACCAGATTTCGATAAACCGTTGCATGATAAGATCGACCATGCCGCCGAAATATCCCTGTATCGCGCCGGCGGCGATGCCGATGATCGAAGACAACAGCGTCAATGTCAGCCCAAACAGCACCGAGATACGGAAGCCGTATATCGCGCGCGCCAGAACGTCGCGCCCCTGGTCATCCGTGCCGAGCAGGTTTTCCCATGATGGCGCGGCGGGAGCCGGTTCCTGCAAATTATAATTGATCGTGTCGTAGCTGTAGCGAATGGGTGGCCAGATCATCCAGCCCTTGGCGTTGATTTTATCGGCAACGAAGGAGTCACGGTAATTGGTGTTGGTGCCAAATTCTCCGTCGAAGGTCGTTTCGGGATAATCAACCAGCACGGGGACGTAGTATTGCCCATTGTAGCGCACCAGCAGCGGACGGTCATTGGCGACGAATTCGGCGCAGAGCGTCACGAAGAACAGGACAGAGAAGATCCATAGCGCCACCATGCCACGGCGGTTGCGGCGGAATTTCTGCCAGCTGCGGTTAGGGGGTGGGGTCATGTGTCGCTGCTTTCAAAGTCGATGCGCGGATCGATGATGATATAAAGCAGATCACCGATCAGGTTCATCACCAGCCCCAGGAGGGTGAAGAAGAACAAAGTTCCGAACATAACAGGATAGTCACGGTTCACGGCGGCTTCGAACCCAAGTAACCCAAGGCCGTCGAGCGAGAAGATGACCTCGATCAGCATTGCGCCGGTGAACAAGATGCTGATGAAGGCATGCGGAAAGCCGGAAATGACGATCAGCATGGCGTTGCGGAAAATGTGGCCATAGAGGACGCGTTTCTCCGTCAGGCCTTTGGCGCGGGCGGTGACGACATATTGCTTGCTGATTTCATTCAGGAAGGAGTTTTTCGTCAGCATGGTAAGCGCCGCAAAACCACCGATGGTCAGAGCCGTGATCGGCAAGGCTATATGCCAGAAATAATCGCCGATCTGTTGCCACCAGAGTAAGTCGCCCCAGTTGTCGGAAACAAGTCCGCGCAAGGGAAACCAGTCGAGAAAACGTCCACCCGAGAAAATCACGATCAGCAGGACGGCGAACAGAAATTCCGGGATGGCATAACCGATGATGATTGCGGCGCTGGTCCAGAGGTCGAAGGGCGTGCCTTCGTGCACTGCCTTGCGGATCCCAAGCGGGATCGACACGAGATAGACGATGAGAGTCGTCCACAACCCAAGGGAAATCGATACCGGCAAGCGTTCCACGACCATATCGATGACTTTCTGGTTCCGGAAATAGGACTCGCCGAAATCGAAGGTCAGATAATTGCCCATCATGAGCAGAAAACGCTCGTGCAGGGGCTTGTCGAAGCCAAATTGCTGTTCCAGTTCCTTGATCAGTTGCGGATCGACGCCGCGCGCACCGGGATAGCGACTGCTGGCGCTGCCGGTATCGACCTGCATGTGTTGCGACCCCGCCTGGGACACGTCGCCGCCCGCTCCACTGAAACGCGCGGTGGCGTCTGTGGCCGTGCCGCGCAGCTGGGCAATCACTTGCTCGACCGGGCCGCCCGGCGCAGCTTGAACGATTAAGAAGTTCAGGATCATGATGCCGAGCAGAGTCGGGATGATCAGAAACAGGCGGCGGATGATGTAATTCAGCATCGCGTGGTGTCACCCGTGATAAAGCCGTCAGACCGGCAGGAAAGCCTAACAATAGGTGGTTGATGGCCGGGGCGCAAATGCCTTGTTCAGGAGTTATGGCGTAGTCCGGAAATGCATGTCCGGTTCTTGATTATGGAGTAAGGAACCCAGATTTCCGACAGACTCCGGATGGCAGGTGTCATCGGGATATCGGTATGATGAAACCTTGTCGGGGAGCCCCCCTTAGACTCAATTAAATCTGTCAGGGGGCCTTTTTATAGGAAGCGTCGAGTTTCCAATAGGTTTCATTGTCGGGGATCGCCACCAGAATCTGCAAGGCCTCTGAATCAAGATTCTTGATGCCGAAAGTCGCCCCATAGGTTCCTGCGCCGGGGCCACCCTCGATGTTTTTGGCGTTCGGAAATTTTTCCGCGACGAATTTTTGCGCCGCGACTTTGTCGAGGTTATAGAATTTCACCACATCCTTGCCTTCGAGTTTATAGCGATAGAGCGCGCCCTGTGTCTGACCGCCCAGCATCAGGAATGTAAGATGCGAGACCAGCAGCAACCTTCCCACCATCGGAGCATCGGTCTTTTCGATGCCACCCTCATAACTGGTGATGACATAGGTATCTCCTTTGATGGTCAGGCGCTGCCGTTTAAGTGTGCCCAGATCCTGGCCGGCCACAGGAATTGGATCCCATGTTCCCACCAACGACGGCTCGAGATAGCCCCTGTTCCAATAGATGCCGAAATTCATGACGTCGATGCAGGACGCCAGCAAAAGCGTGCATGCGAGCAGAAGTGTCTTTTTCATTTTATCTCCTTTACAGAGGCAGCAGTCATGGAGCTCCCTGCGGCTTAACTATAGCCGACTTGGCGGCGTCGAGCCACCATGTATCAAGCAGGCCAAGATCGTATTTGGGCGGGGTGGCGGGCTGGCCGAACTTGTTCCAGGCGGCGACCCGATATTTGCCGATATGCCAATGGGGTATAACATAGTGATTCCACAGCAAGACGCGGTCAAGTGCCCTGCAGGCGGTATTAAGCGCGGATAAATCAGGCGCGGCGACGATGGCTTCGACCAGGCCGTCGATGGCAGGATTTTTGATGCCGATGAGGTTGCGGCTGCCGGTTTCGGCGGCTTTGGCGCTGGTCCAGTACTCACGTTGCTCGTTGCCGGGGGACAAGGATTGCGGGAAGGTTGTGGTCACCATATCGAAATCAAAGTTATCCAGCCGATTTTGATACTGGGAGGTGTCGGCGACTTTGAAATTCGTCTTGATGCCCAGACGTTCCAGATTGCGGAAGAAAGGTTGCAGCCAGCGTTCGAAGCGCGTGCTGTTATCAAGGAATTCAAAAGTGAACTGCGTCCCCTTGCTGTCGATCAGCTTGCCGTTCTTCAAGCTCCATCCGGCTTCCTGCAGCAGAGCGGCGGCGCGCCGCAGATTGTCGCGGTTGTTACCGCTGCCATCCGTGACCGGGGGTTTGTATTCCTGCGTGAACACGGTGTCGGGGATTTTGCCGCGCAGCGGTTCGAGGAGTTTGAGTTCGGCCGCGTCCGGCAGGCCTTTTGCGGCCATGTCCGAATTGTCGAAGTAACTGATCGTTCGGGTATAGGCGCCATAGGCGACATTTTTATTCGACCATTCGAAATCGAATGCCAGACCAAGCGCTTCGCGCACGCGCACGTCCTGAAAGACGGGACGACGCAGATTGAAGATAAAGCCCTGCATTCCCGTGGGCAAGGCGTTGGGGATCTCGCGCTTGATGATCGCGCCGGATTTTACGGGCGGGGCGTTATAGCCGGTGGCCCATAGTTTGGCGGTGTTTTCCACCCTGACATCGTAACGGCCAGCCAGAAAAGCCTCCAGTTCGACCATCTCGTCACGGTAATAATCGAACCGGATCGTGTCGAAATTATAGCGGCCTTTGGCGATGGGAAGATCCTTTGCCCACCAGTCCTTGACGCGTTCAAAGGTAATCGCGTGCCCAGGATCGACGGTGGCGACTTTATAGGGACCGCTGCCCAGCAGCGGTTGCAGCGTGGTGGCGTCGAAATCTTTTCCCTGCCAGAAATGTTTGGGCAGCACCGGCAACTGCCCGATAATAAGTGGGAGTTCGATATTCTTACCGTCCTTGAAGATGAATTTCACATGCCGCGCGTCGGGGGTTTCGACCTTGACCACGTCTTTGTAATAAGAACGGTAATAGGGACGGCCTTTGGTTTTGAGAATTTCGAAGGAAAAGACAACGTCCCCGGCTGTAACCGGGTGGCCGTCGTGAAAACGCGCCTCAGGGCGCAATTCATAAGCAACCCAGCTGCGATCCGGCGCTACGGTGATGGTTTTAGCCAGCAGGCCATATTGGGTGAACGGCTCGTCTTTCGACGATTCCGTCAGCGTGTCAAAGGGCAGGGTGGTGCCTTCGGCGGGGATGCCCTTGAGAATAAAAGGCTGGACGCTGTCGAAAGTGCCGGTGGCACCGAACCGGACGTTGCCGCCCTTGGGGGCATCGGGATTCGTGTAGTCAAAATGGGTGAAGGTTGCGGCGTATTTGGGCGTGCCGCGCATAGCCACCGCCGCTTGTGGCGCGGGATCGGCCCAAGCCGTCCCCGCCGTCAGCATGCAAACCAGAAACAGTGTTGCTGCCGGATGCATCAGGCGGCAATCTCGGCCAGTTTCTGCCAGCGGCTGCCGGACAGGAAATGCGCGTAAATAAGATCCAGCCAGCCATTTTTGTGCCAGGCGGTCAGGACATCGGTGGGAAGATTGCGGAATTTCTCGCGGTCGATAGCAAGGAAACCGTCCATTTTTGTCATCCGGCCGTTGGACAGCTCGACCTCGACATGCCCGGGATCAAGCAGTTTGCGTTCCAGCAAGGCCTGCACAAAGGTGTCGGTGGCTTCCCCTTGTTGCCGTAGCGCCATGCAGAAATCCAGCGCACGTTTGACCACATCGGTCGGCTCGTCTTTCTCAAACAACTTCAATTCGCCATGCTGCGACAGATGCGGCGTGCCCTCTTCATAGCACAGAACCAGCTGCTTGCTGTTTGGCTCTTCAACCAGAATGAAGGGGAAGCGGCGCACATAGGCGGGGATGTAACTGCGCGGCAGCCAGTTGCCGGGCGCGTCAAGCATCAGATTCTTGTCGAGTTCCAGTCCGGTCACGGCGACCGGAACGGGAATGCTTCCATTGGCAAAGACAATGGGATAGTCCCCTGCGGCATATTGAAATTCTTCGTTGACCAGAGGTATGGCGTTGGATTTGACCGCAAATTTGAAATTTGGGGTGGTGTGAGCGCACAGCGTGGCATCCTGAACCCGGTCGAGAGGACGAACCTTGCTATAAAACAAGGGAAGCGAAGCTGCCGGATCTGTATTCTGTTGTACCATGATGCTGTCAGTCCCTGCCGTTAATTCCGGCGATCAGTCTGTAAGTCATTGTCTTTTCTGTCAAGAGATACCGGGGCGGGTTTAGGGGGCATCAACCCGGTCGCCGGGGAACCAGTGGCGGCCAGCGCGATCCTCGATTTCGATCAGCCAGAGATCGGGGTCAAAGGCGGCTTGTTGCGCAAACAGCTTGTCGGCCTCGGGTTCGGGCATAGGGTCTTTTTTACCCAGCGGTGTCCAGACCAGCGCGCCGTTCTTCCGTGCCTGCATCAGGACGTGCGCCGCGCCGTCAAGGCGGTTGATTTTTAGCAGGATCGCGCCGCTCTGCGCATCGCCACGTCGAACGATGACGATGGGGACACCTTGTTGTGCCGCCGTGCGGATTTGTGCCCCGATGACCAGAGCGACGGGAATGCGCCCGTCTTCAGGTTCCGACATGCAGGACTGATTCGGGGTAAAGCGGCACGGCGGCGCGCCCCGGATTGATGCTGCGGTCAAGTCCCAGACAGCTGACGGCGATCTGGTTGCGTTTCAAAGCGGCTATATCGCTGGCATTATCCAATTCGCCGGCAGATCTGTTCAAGGCCAGCCAGAAATAATCGCCGTCACGCAAATCGGTACGGGCATCGATCCTGAACGCACTGACATTTTTTTGACTTGATCGAGTCCAGACCATGTCCTGTATCTGGTCGGGTGGGGCGTCGGGCAGGTTAACCGAGACGCAGGTTTCCTTGCGCCAACCTTGTTGCAGTAAAATCTGTAGGACAGTCGGCAAATGCGCGCGCGCCGTTTCCCAGCGTACTTCCTTGCGGTTGGGACAAGCCTGGCTGACCGCAACTGAGGGAACGCCGAGCATCAATCCGGCCAGGGCTGCGCCGACCGTGCCGGACAGGTTGGTATCGTCGCCGCAATTATATCCGGCATTGATCCCCGACAGAATCAGTTGTGGCGGGCATTCTTTCATAAAGTGATTCAGAGCGACGGCCACGCAATCGGCCGGTGTGCCGCGCACGGCAAAGCGGCGGGCGCTGTGCGTCGTGACGCGGAGCGGTTGGTGCAGCGTCACCTGCATACTGGTTCCGCTTTGATCATTCTCGGGGGCGATAACCCAGACTTCATCGGAAATGTCGGCGGCGATTTCGGTCAAGAGTTCAAGGCCGGGTGCGTCAAAACCGTCGTCATTGGTGACCAGAATGCGCGGGAGGCGGATTTTATCGTTCATGTGTGAACATCCTTGGGCAAGGCATTCAGAAGCCGGAAAGAATCTGGCCGCGACTGTAACCTACAAAATCGGGTTCTGCAATTTAGTTGTGGCAGGGGGAGATTGCCAATCAGATTACCCGGTGGGGGGTCATTTTGAGACCCTATGACCCTTAGATGCGTCATTCCGGCAGAAGCCGGAATCCAGCATCCAAAAGCGCAACACTATCAAACGGCAGGAGATGGATACCGGCTTGCGCCGGTATGACGTTACCTTATTGGGTCTAAATTGCGCCACTATCGATTACCCCATTTTCTTATATACTTTCTTCATTATGCGATATGCTTTCAGCTGGGTTTTGAGCGGTTATATTGTGAGTTCGTGTTATGAAGCCATTGATAAAAATGCGCCCTGGCGTCGTTGAAGACGCGGAAGCTATTTCACGACTTGTCGTGTCATTCGTGCCGGAATTTGTGGTTCATCCGCAGGGGGCGGGGGCGGAGGAGTTTTTGCGTTCGGTTTCGGTGGGGTCTGAGCGTGGCTATCTCGCTTCAGACCGGCATCGGTTTATTGTTGCAGAGCAGTGTGACAATCTGGTCGGCGTTATTGCGTTACGTGATGCATCGCATATCCAGCATCTTTTTGTCGCGCGCGGCCATCAAGGAAAAGGCGTGGCGCGGCAACTTTGGAATCTTGCCCGCAGTGAAATTGAACGCGTGCATGCGCCGGATTTTTATACGGTTAATTCAAGTCCGGGCGCGGTTCCGGTGTATCGGGCGTTCGGTTTCCTGCCCGCAGGGGCAATGGCAGTAAATCATGGTGTGTATTATCGCCCCATGCGGCTGGATTTGAAATAGCGGACAGGGGTAAAAATTTACCTGACGCGTGGCGGTAACCTCAATCCAGCCGTTTGATTTTCTTGCGTCATTTCCGGCCGTATAGGGAAATTTATTACTTTCACTTAAATATTGTATAATTCCCCCGTGCAAGGCCATAGGGGCGTTGTTTCAGGATGGACGTAAAATGAAAGAACTTTTTCGAAAAGTGATGGATATTTTCTCTCCGAAAGAACCGTTCCCAGATTTGCCGCCGGATGACCCGCTTCTTAAAGCGTATCACATTACCAATGCGCCTGTTGTTGATCATGCCGCTCTTTATCATGAGGCGGAGCGGGTGGTCGAAAGATTTAGTACCGATCAAACTTATGCCCGTGACGGTGCCATTGGATTAGGCATCATTGCCGAAACCCTTGCTCAAAAGGACGCGTATCAGAACCGGGCCATGACGCTGGCCGCCGTGGCTCTGAAAAATACAGCGGAGAAAGATAAACGGATTACGGCGAAGGTTCTCACGGATATTCTGGAAACCATGCCGCTAACCGCAAGGCGCACCGAGATGGCAGAATTCGTGGCCAACCAGATTAATCCCCTTGAAGTTACGCTAAAGAAACCGAGCAAGATGATGTGGCGGTTGGTCACATTAATTCATGAAGATGCGGTCGCGCCTGATAGCGCTCCTGGAAAGCAATACATGTTGTTTGTATATCTTGCAAAGTATGCAAGTAACCCGGTGCAGATCAAGGAAGCCGCCGACGGCTTGCTGAAATACAGCAAGCATGCGCCGTCGCATGAGGTCAGGATAGGCGTTCTTGGGGCGTTTCTTAAAAAAGTTGATCGCCAATCCGGTCTGTTTCACGTAGTTCATCGGGCACTAGATCACGCCATAATCGCGAGTCGTCCCCATAAAATACTGTCGGGCATGATGCTCAAGGGACGTCATCCTTGAGATGTGACTACTTCTTTTCAGAGTTCTTTTTTCTCAGTTTTTCTTCCAGCTCTGCAGTTTGCGGTATAGGGTGCTGGGGCTGACCTCCAGAAGCGCCGCAGCGCGGGGAACATCCTGATTATTGGCGGCCAACGCTGCCATGATGGCGTTTTTTTCAACCTGCCAGAGAGGGAGTATCGTGGCGGGCGCAGCCGTGGCGGTGACGGCATGCGTAGGGGGCGGTGCGGGTGTTTCCGCCTTCAGTAAATCGGGCAGCATGGCCAGCGTGACTTCGGCACTATCATGCAGGACAACAATATTGCGGATCAGGTTTTCCAACTGCCGCACATTTCCTGGCCAGTTATAACGGCGAAATTCTGCGGCGACCTCGGCAGAAAAATCGTTAAATGTCTTGCCCTCTTCTCCTGAAGATTTGTGCAGAAAGTGATGCGCCAGCCGGAGAATATCATCTTCGCGTTCGCGCAGCGGCGGCATATCCAGCGGCACGACATGCAGCCGGTAATACAGATCTTCACGGAATTTTCCGCTTTTAACCGCAGCCAGAGGGTCGCGGTTGGTGGCGGCGACAAGGCGGACATCGACTTTCTCGGTCTTTGTGCTGCCGACCTGTTGCACGGCGCCGGTCTGGATAAAGCGCAGCATCTTGACCTGCAGCTCCAGCGGCATTTCGCAGATCTCGTCCAGAAATAGCGTGCCGCCGTCGGCGGCCTTGCCGGCGCCGATCTGGTCGCTGATGGCGCCGGTGAAGGACCCTTTGATATGGCCGAATATATGGCTTTCCAACAGTTCATGCGGGATCGCTCCACAGTTCAGCGCGATGAAGGGCTGGTTCCGGCGGGGACTGGCTTTATGGATCGCCTGCGCCGCCAGTTCCTTGCCGGTTCCGCTCTCGCCCGTGATAAAGACGCTGGCTTTGCTGGCGGCCACGGCGTCAATGGTGCGATAGACGGCCTGCATGACTTGCGATTGCCCGATGAAGTCATAATAGCTGTCCTGATCCAGCACGCGCCGCAGCTGTCTGACTTCCTGCTTCAGGGTGAATTGTTCCAGAGCGTTTTTGACCGTGACTTGCAGGCGGGTGGCGGAGAAGGGCTTGACGATGAAGTCGAACGCGCCTTCGCGCATTGCGGCGACCGCAACATTGACCGACCCGTGTGCCGTGACGACGAGGACGGGCAGACCGGGTTTCTCGCGGTGCACCCAGCGCAAAATGTCGATGCCGGTCATGTCGGGCAACTGCACGTCAAAGACGGCGGCGGCGAAATCCTGCTGCTTGAGAAGGTCGAGCGCCGTTGCGCCGAGGGTGGCAACCGTGACGTGATGTCCGTCTGACTTCAGGTATTCTTCATAGGTGCGCGCCAGCGGCAGCGAGTCTTCGACGAGGAGGATGTGGGGAGGTGCTGCGGGCATCACGAAGCAGTTATCAGGCGATTATTGCCAAAAGGTAAAAGCATGGTCGCGTGTGTGGCGCACAAAAAACAGGCGGCATAAATGCCGCCTGTCTTATTCGGAATGAGAAGAGTCTTACATGCCTTCGCGTTCTTTGCGTTTGCGTTCGACTTTACGTTGGCGACGGACGCCTTCGGCCTTTTCACGCACCCGCTTTTCGGACGGTTTTTCGTAGTTCCGGCGTAACTTCATTTCCCGGAAGATGCCTTCGCGCTGCATTTTTTTCTTTAAGGCGCGCAGGGCTTGTTCGACATTGTTGTCACGAACTGAAACTTGCAAGTAATTCACCTCTTCCCGATCAAAGCTGGAATTTTGTTTCCGACGCCCACCGACGGAATTTCCGGCTCTATATCACGGGGCGGGGCGGAATAAAAGCGGGAAGCGCGCTCTTTTTCGGCATTGGAACGACTGGTGATGCAAAAATGCTGTTAATTGTATGATATTTATTGGTATTATCCAGATGGATGGTGCGCCTGGGTGCGCGACGGCAAGCGTCCCGGAGGGACGCGCCCGCCTGAGGGAGTTATAATCTATGACCTTGCGGCAACTGACATATTTGGGGAACCCGGTCTTGCGGGCTTATGCAACCCCCTGGGCGGAGTTTGATACCGAGGAGTTGCACGATCTTGCCCGTGATATGGAGGCGACCATGCAGGCACATCGCGGGGTCGGACTGGCGGCGCCGCAGGTTGGGATCAGTAAACGCTTGATCGCCTTTTGGGTGCCCGATGCGCGCGCGGAGCAGGAAGGAGATACCGAGGCTGTGCCTTTGCACTTTCTGGTCAATCCGGAAATTACGCCTTTGAGTCCGGAGACTGAACTGGGGCTGGAGGGATGTTTGTCGCTGCCGGGGGTGCGCGGGCTGGTTCCGCGCTATATCCATATCGGCTATCGCGGTTTTGACGTGACAGGGAATTTGATCGAACGCGAGGCCTATGGATTCCATGCCCGGGTCGTGCAGCATGAGGTCGATCACTTGAACGGGGTGATGTATCTTGACCGCATGAATGATTTCACCAGCCTGACGCACGAATGCGAAATTCGTCGTCGGCTGCAACGCGAAGCCGAGGAGGCCACCGATGCCACGCGCAAAATCGACCATGAAGTCACGGAAACGGAAACCGGAGACGCCGAAATTTGACGCCGAAAAACTCCTGCTGGCGATTGTGCGGCAGGCTGCCTTTGATGGGTGGACGCCGACGGCGCTGCAAAGCGGAGCTGTGGCAGCCGGAGTGGAGGAGGGGCGGTCGGAGCTGACCTATCCGCGCGGGGTGCGCGATGTGGTGGCGGCATTCAGTGGCTGGGCTAATGACCGGATGCTGGAACGGATTGCGGCGGATCGATCTTTTACCGCGCGGCGGGTGCGCGACAAGGTGGCCTTCGCGGTGCGCGTGCGTCTGGAGGCTTTGGCACCGCACAGGGAATCCGTGCGGCAATTAATGACATGGGGGACGATGCCGCATCATGCGCCGGACGCGATGCTTTTAATTTACAGGGTTTGCGATGTGATCTGGCGCAAGGCGGGGGATACCAGTACGGATTTTAATTTTTATACCAAGCGGGGGCTGCTGGCTTATGTCCTGAAAACAACGACTTTTTTCTGGTTAAGCGATGCGAGCAAAGGGCAGGCGGCGACATGGGAATTTCTTGAACGACGGATCGCAGAGGCTTTAAAAGCTGGACAGGTGGCAGGAAAACTGAAAGATTTTCCCAGTCAACTCGCGAAGTTGTCTGCGCTGGCCGATGTTGCCAGGTTTTTTAAAAGGGCGGCGTAGCAAACGGCGGAAACCTTATTTGCTAATATCTCAATGTGAGGGAGCGTTATTTCAATGAGTAATAGTACAGTCTATTTGGTGCGTAATCCTCTCTATGCACAGGTGATGGAACAAGAGACGGGAGAAAAAGGGCGCTTGTTTTGCGACAAGAACGGTCAGGTGCATCGCGCGGATTACGTCGCGACGTCACAAGAACTTATGATGCGGGAACCGGTTGGCGGGATCAATATCATGGCGGAATATAAGAACGCGCAGCAATTGCTTGTGATTGGCAAGCAAATGAAAGATGGAGCCGTGGTGCGTCCACTTGCTGATATGATTGAGGAGTTACGTGTTAAGGGTTGGGCGCGAGGTGAAGTCAACAATGCGGGGCATGCTTGTATGAGCGTTATAACGCGCGCAACGCCGAAACTCTCCTGATTGACGCAACAAATTACAGAGGATCTCGTTTATGAATAGAGATGAAATTTTGCTCATGAAAATTAATGCGGATGTTGCGGCATCCAGTCGCCGTCCGCCCACGGCGCTTGTTTATTGCGATAGGGATGGAAAAATTCACGTCGTGGATTATTTGGCGAGCGGTGTGGTGTTTCGTAACATCGTTGAGAATAACGGCGACAAGATCGTTGCCCGGTATCCCAGTCACAAGCATGTGATCTCCTTTGGCACCGTGGGCGGTATGCAGCCGGATCCAGACAAAGAGCGGATAAGGATTCTTGAGGAAATGGCGGAAAAAGGTGTGGATCACGTTGCTTTCACGAAAATTGCGGCAGCGTATCAAAACTTCAAGGGCGAACCGCTCTTGTCATCGACATCGACGCCGCAGCGGCCATCGCCAATGCCGCCCATGACGCGTTTTCTGATACCGGGTCAGAAGTAGGGAGGCAGGGCTCTTTTCGTCGCGTCCGCAGCGCGGCCATGATAGGGGCCTGCGGGGATGGCGGTTGCGTAAATGTGCGCGAAGCGCACGCGCTCCTGCCGCCCGTCACTTTTTTCTGAACATATCCAGGCTGATGACTTCGCCGCGCTTTTCGTCCTTGGGGGGCTTGTCGCCGCCTTCGGCGGATGATTTGTCGGAGTCTTCGCCGCCATCCTCGTTGTCGTCATCGCCGCCGATACTCTGGAATTGCAGCGCGAAATTGACCGACGGATCGGCGAATGTTGTGATCGCCTGGAATGGGATTGTCAGAGTCTCGCGCACATTGTTGAAGCTGAGATCGACGCTGAATTCCACCTCGGTGATTTCGAGATTGAAGAATTGATATTGCAGGACGATGGTCATTTCGTCCGGATACTGTTTGCGGAGATAATCCGGGATATCAACTCCGGGAAAGGCCGTGGCGAAACTGATATAAAAATGATGCTCGCCCGGCAGCCCTTCGGCAGCCACGGCGTTCAGCGCGTTGCGGACAACGTCGCGGAGGGCTTTTTCCACCATTTTGTCATAACGTAATAAATCGTCGGTCATGATCCTGCTGCCACCAAGCGTTAAAGGATAGTCGTAGCCTGATCTCCTAGGGTCTTGCAAGATTGTTTGGATAGGAGCGCTTAGGTGGTGGGCCAAGTGAGGCAACAGGGTGCCTGCCGCGCCAGTCCTGGTGCAGGCGAGGACGGGCATGATGGAGGCAAGGAAAATTGGGTATTTTTGTTCCGGGACGGGTAAAAATTCAGCCCAGGGAGATATAGATATTGGGGGGTTTCTGTTGCCCGGCACCCCCCGGGCCGCGTTCAGTGTCTAGTCACTTAGCTCCGCAAGCGGAGGTTAGGCGGCCAGAGCAACTTCACGAGTGTCAACATTATCGTTGGCACCTGTAGGATTGACCCGATAACGGCGGTATCATGCCGAGCGAAAACCATGCCTTTACTGCGTGCGTCGATCCTATTTCGCCCCCGCCGCATAGCCCGATTTCTGGTCGGGCTATGTGGTGGAGGCGCCGGGTACCGCCCCCGGGTCCGCTCCGTCTATTCCACAAGGCGTTTATCGCCATAGTCAGTTGCCTGACCTGGATATTATAGGGCGGATAGCTTAAAATTCCAAGCGGCGAGTCGCAGCGGTGACCGTTTTAATTTTTTGTTAAGGGCATCTTAGTTTTCTTCTTCAATTAAATAAGCGGCCTGGAGCAAAAAATTAACGGGCGCGGCCTTAATGGCGGCGGCAAGTTAAATGCGTATCACATCTTCACCGGAGAGGAATCATGCAGAGCAGAAAATATTTAGCGTTGGGGTTGTTGGTCGCCGCTTTGTTGACGGCGTCGGATGTTATGGCGGCGGATAGCACCGTGACGGTCACGATGCCGAACGGTAATGTGGTAACGCAACAGGGGACGGTGGCTCTTGATGCGGCCACAAAGACTTTGACGACCGAAAAGACGATTACCTCTCCTGGTGGCGCGACGGCGACGGTCGAAAGCACGCGCGTGCTTGACCCCGCGAACCATAGTGCGACGATTGAAAAGACGATCACGGGCCCCAAGGGCGGGGTGACGACCGTCGAAGGTACGCGTGTGGTTGATCCGGTGGCGCATACGGCGACGATCAACAAAACCATCACGGGGCCAAAAGGTGGTGCGACCGAAGTGCAAGTCAACAAATCCTATGATCCGGCGACGCATACGGTCACAACGGATAAGACGATCACGGGCCCCAAGGGCGGTGTGACGACGATGCATGGCACAACCGTGCGCGACCCGGCGACACACACCACGACGCGGAATAAGGTTTGGACAGGGCCGAAGGGAAAGACGGCGACGGCGCATAGCACCACCGTGCGCGATCCCGCCACGCACAGCGCTGTGACCAAAGGCACCTTTACCGGACGTAACGGAAAAACCAGCACCTGGTCAAGCACACGGCAGGGCGACGGCGCGAAAGCAGCGCATCAGGCGCGTAAACGGCGTGATTAAACAACGGCTGCGTTCCGGAAAAACGCATGAGCGGCGCGCCGCAATAATCCTGTGCGATGTTGAACGCCGCTCGGCATAAACCGGGCGGCGTTTTCATGTGCGGTTTTTATACGCGTATATAAGTGCAGAAACGCAGGCGGGTACCGTTCTCCATTTCCTGCCGCGTGTCGGCCAGACGCCATGTTTCGGGAGCGAGCGCCGGGAAGAAGGCATCGCCGGGATATTCTTGATCAATGTGGGTGAGCAATACTTTTTGCGCGCGCGGCAGGGTCTGTTCATAGATTTGTGCGCCGCCGACGACATAAAGATCATCCTGGGGCGGGGCGGCCATCAAGGCGCTATCGATATCCGGAAAGACTTCGCCGACGGCGGGACGCCAGGTCGGGTCGCGGCTGACGATCAGATGGCGGCGGTCGGGCAGGGGACGGCCGAATTGCGTCATAATGGCATCGTAGGTTTTACGCCCCATCAGGATGGTCTGGCCTTTAGTTGTCGCTTTGAAAAATTTGAGATCGGAGGAGAAATGCCACGGCAAAGTGCCGTGGTCGCCGATGATCTGGCGTTTTCCGGCGCAGGAGGCGATGAGGATCATGGACATAAACGCGAACCTGTCGATATTCTTTGATCAATGTGCCGGGGCGGCGTTGGGGCTGTCAATATGGGGATGGCATGCCCTGTTTTTCTGGATGCATCGTGAACGGTCGCGCGCGATGAAATTGCCTGCATGACAGAATGAGGATCTGGGAGGGTAATGATTGTGTAAAATCAAATGCATGGCATTTTTTAAGTGCCAATGTCATGTTTGAAACAGGGGGGGAGGTTAGTCCTAATCCTGTTATCCGGTAGTGTCCCAGTTTGAATAAAGCTTACCACTATATGGCGTCATACCGGCGCAAGCCGGTATCCATCACCTGAAAATGCAACAAGAACAAGCAGCTGGAGATGGATTCCGGCCTTCGCCGGAATGACTCTTAGCTATTTTGGCTAAGCTATATTCAAACTGAGGCATCATTTGTTGTCCGTTCCGCTTTTTATTTTTGGGTTTTGGTAATAGACTGCCAGAGTCAATGATGAGCATTCGGGGGGATAAAATGTACAGATCTCAGAAGTTATTGACGCTAGGATTAGTGGCGGCCGGTTTTGTCGCTGTAGAAACCTGTAATCATGAATTTGAGAAACGTGCCGACATAGGCATCAAGTTTAAGGACGGTGCACGGGCGCTATGGCTTAGGGATCATGGTAAGTTGCCGGACAGTGAGATCAGAAAAGCATTTGAGGCGGCGTATGAAACTTACCGTATTCGCGGAGCCCAAGTTAACGATACGGTGATCGTCCAAGTGGAACTGCCAGGACCAGACAATCCGTGGGCGCAGCAGAAGGCGCCGCAGCCCGTGAAAAAAATGCCGCAGCCGAGGCAGTGAGGACGGCTGCAGACAGCGCGTCGCAAAAAAACTCTAACGTCGCTCCTGCTCAGGCGGTATTCGTCTGCTGTGGCTAATTCTTGTTGCAATCACTGGCGTTGGATGAGGGCTTTCTCTGGTATGACGCTGTTCCTGGGGCAGGGAGCCGTCAGATTGCGATTGGGGCGCTGATGGCCGGGTGGGGATTGTAATCGCTCAGGGTAAAATCCTCATAGGAAAAATCGAAGATCGCGCGGCGTTCGGGGTTAAGCGTCATGCGCGGGCGGGCACGGATGTCGCGCGCGAGTTGGGTTTTCACCTGTTCCAGATGATTGCTGTAGATATGCGCGTCGCCGAAGCTGTGGACGAATTCTCCGGGGCGTAACCCGCAGACCTGCGCGATCATCATGGTCAGCAGAGCGTAGCTGGCGATATTGAAGGGGACGCCGAGGAACAGATCGGCGCTGCGCTGATAAAGCTGGCACGACAAGGTGCCGTTGGCGACGAAAAACTGGAACAACGCATGACAGGGCGGCGGCGATTTGGAAATTTGCGCCAGCGCCAGAGGATTCCAGGCGCAGACAAGGTGGCGGCGGCTGTTTGGATCCTGCTGCAAACGGGCGATGAGTTCCGAAATTTGATCCACGCCTTGACCCGCGCCGAGGCTCTCGCCACCAAAATCGCGCCATTGGCGGCCATAGATGGGGCCGAGATTGCCGGATTCATCAGCCCATTCATTCCAGATGGAAACCTTGCGTTCCTGAAGATACCGGACATTGGTGTCACCGCGTAGGAACCACAGCAATTCATGGATGATGGATTTGAGATGAACCTTTTTCGTGGTCAGGAGCGGAAAGCCTTTGCCGAGATCAAAACGCAATTGATGTCCAAAGCTGGCAAGTGTGCCGGTTCCGGTGCGGTCGGAACGTTCGGTTCCATGGTGCAGGACATAATTAAGCAGCGCCAGATAGGCGGCTTCACCTTCATAGAGGGCGGGGACGGCGATGGCCGGAATTTGGGGCGAGATGGGCATGTCGGTCATAGCGGGCACGGCGGCCATGGCAGCTCTTTCTCCATGTGAATCGCAATGCGAGGATTTTAGGCCGGTTTGTCCGGGGGCGCAAATAGGGCAAGTTTTGGGTAGTGGGTCAGTTTGAACATGAGCTCACAATATAAGACCAGCGTCACTCCGGCGTAAGCCGGAGTCCATCTCCCGCCAGTTGATCTTGTGGCGCTTTCTGGTGATGGATACCGGCCTACGCCGGTATGACGCTAAAAATGGCAACCCCTTTTCAAAATGCGCCACTACCTGCGGCATCTTTCGCTCAATACTTTCATGATTTTCGGTTAGAAACGAAGGTAGGAGTCAGCAAACCAAAGCGGTATTCACGGAAGGGAACGCATTATGTTGAACGCGATTTTTGGGACAGGATCGAAGCAGGCTACGCCGCTCGACAAAGCCGAAGCAGCCATTGAGAAGAAAGATTACCCTGCTCTGGCGCAAGCCGCGAAGGAGATTGCGGGGCTTGTCCACGAAAACCGGGATTTAATCGACCCGTTGTTACGCGTGGCCGACCAGCTGGCGCAACATAAAAAGTTTGTTCCGCAAGCCATCGAAGCGGCGATGGTGGCGGCATACTATGCCCCGTCCGACTCTGACCTTGCTGGGCAAGCGTTGCGTACGTGGGTGACGCATGTGGACGCGCTGCCTAAGGCGACGCAGCGGATCGACGCGGCGAAGAAGGCGACAGGCCATGCCCCGTTCGGCTCTGATTTTTCTGGGCAAATAGCGCGCACGATCCTGAAGCATGTGGACGCGCTGCCTGATACGGCGCAGCGGGTCGACGCCGCGCAGGCGGCGGCATACTATGCTCCGTCCGGCTCTGGCCTTGAACAGCAGGCAGTGCGTTCGTGGATGACGCACGTTGACGCACTGCCTGATGCGGCGCAGCGGGTTCACGCGGCGCAGATGGCGGTACGCCATGTTGCTCCGTCGGACTCTTACTTTGAAGAGCAAGCGTTGCGCATGATTCTGAAGCATGTGGACGCGTTGCCTACGGTGGAGCAACGGATCGAAGCGGTGGAGGAGGTGGCATGCTATGCCCCGCTTGGCTCTGACTTTGCGCGGCAGGTTGAAATAAAACTTAATGCAGCAAGAGCCACTCTTCATCCGGTGCTACCGACCAGAGCCGCAGTTAAGGGTGTTGTGAGAAAACCCACGCGCTCTTAAAAGGCAAGACTAAACAAAAACCCGCCCGGTTCAGCCGCGGCGGGTTTTTTTGTTTCATAAATGGTCTAATTAATAGCGTTCTGCCAGGCGGTGAGGATGACGTTATACATGCCGGTGGTTTGGGTGGCGAAGGTATTCAGCGCGACGACCAGGCCGGTGACGATCAACGCCACGATCAGCCCGTATTCCAGCGCAGTCGCGCCGGTCTCCTCACGCCAAAATTTTGTCCAGATGTTGCGCATGCTTGTCGCCCTGCTGCCACAGCCTATCATCATGACAGAGAATGGTGAAGGCTTGGTGAGGATTTGCGAGACTATGCGTAAAATTGTAGGCTGCTCTGGTAAAGGCGGGTTAACCTTGTAATCTGCGGAATAAGTGGAGGTTTGTGATGGTGCGTTGTGGATTTGTGGTTCTTGCCTGCTGCTTATGCCTGCTGATTCTGGGGGGCGGAGCGGAAAAAGCAACCGCGCATCCGCATGTCTGGGTCGATTATTGGGTGAAAGTGATCGCAGACGATAAGGGTATTACCAAGCTGCGCTTTACCTGGAGGTTCGATAAAATGTTTTCGCAACTGGTGCGCGATGACAAGAAAATCAATACCATCGGAGCGAAGGAAATTAAAATCCTGCGCGAGCAGGTTTTCGCCAATCTTGAGAACTATCATTACTACATATACGCCAAATATGACGGCGTACCGTACGAGCCGAACAAAATTGAGGATTTTACGGCGCGTTTGCATGACGGGAAACAACTGGAATATGAATTTACCGTACCGTTGCCGCGCGCGGCGCAGGCGGTGGAGGTGTCTTTGCTTGATGAAGAGTTTTATGTCGATATCGGCCCGCCGCAAGGACCACCTGTTGCGGCGGTGGCATCGGTGATGGCGAAGGCCACGCCTCAATATAAGCAATTCGTGAGCAGCTCCGGAGAAAAGGGCGCGAATGCTCCGTTGTGTGAAGCTATACAGGGTGAGCCGCGCGTCAACAAAATGTGGGGCAAGTTTCAGAATTTTGTCGTGAAATGCAAAACCGGCACATAAAGGCAGAGGCGCGAAAATGACGTGGGTGACACGAATTGTTTCGGTTGTGGCGGGTGGTTTGGTGGCGGCGCTGTTATCACCGTCGCGTGTGCTGGCCAATCCCTTTACGACCGGGAAGCCGGGGGCGGCGGGAACCGCATCTGACGGGATGTTCACTATGCCCTTTATGCAGGACATCATGGTCTGGCAAAAGCAAATTCACGACGCTATGTCCACGCAGGTTGAGGCCTTGCAAAGCGGGGAGAGTTTGGCACCGCTTTGGGGCATGCTGGGCATCAGTTTTCTTTATGGCGTATTTCATGTTCTGGCTCCCGGCCATGGCAAAGTCATCGTCAGTTCATATTTTCTTGGCAATCACGCGCGTTGGAAGGACGGCATCATTGCCGGGCTGATCATGGCCGTGGGGCATACGGTCACGGCCGTGGCGCTTGTGGTTGGGCTGTACTTCCTGCTGGGGGTGGCGCAGCTGGGCGTTCTGGAACATGCGCGTTATGTCGAGCTTTTGGGCTATGGGATGATTGCCGGTGTCGGCGTCTGGCTGCTGCTGCGTGCCGTGCGTGGGGAAACGGCGGCGTGCGGCTGTGGTCATAATCATGCCCCTGGCCACGCGCATCATCATACTCATGAGCAGCATATTCATGTGCCGGTGCATAAGAACAGTCGTGCTTTGAGCCTGTTTACCGCGACCAGTCTGGTTCCCTGCACCGGTTCGATGATCCTGCTGTTTTTTGCGCTGGCGAACAATGTGCTGTGGGTGGGTGTGCTGGGCGTGGTGGCGATAGCGCTGGGCATGTGGGTGACGGTCACCGCTATCGGTGTTGCCACAATTTTGACCCGGCATTTAATAGTGGGCGATGCGGGCACGCAAGGCGTTTGGCGCCGCCGCATCATGCGTGGGTTGGGCGTTTTCGCCGCGCTGGTTGTGACTGTTACAGGTAGTCTGCTGTTCGCCGGTGTCTGGCAGTCAATGGGGGAATAAGTTTCAGGACGCCGGATGTCGCGTTCTGGCCGCGCATTTGCGGCAAACCCCCGATATTTCGAGGACGCTGTTATGAATTGTCGTGAGGAAAGTTTTCCCCGCTTTTTGCATGGCGGGTGCCAGAATCCTCGTGTCGAGTTCTTCGGCCGTGCCGCAATTGGTGCAAATCGCAAATTTCCCGGCATGCGCAGGTTTGTCGTGGTGCGTGCAGGCGACATAGGCATTCAATGATTCAATGCGATGTACCAGGCCAAGTTTGGTGAGCGCTGTGAGCGCCCGATAAACGGTTGTCGGCGCGCGCAAGCCCGCATCGTGTAATTTGTTGAGAATCTGATAGGCCGATAACGGTTTGTTCTGCCGCCGGAGCAGGTCAAAAACTTTTTTGTCGTGCGTGCCAATTTTCGCTGTGGATGTCATAGCGGGGAGCATAAAGCGCTTGTGGCGCAGAATCAAGCCTCACGCGGCTTGACGTGTGTTATGTTATAACATACGGTGCGATTCTGCTCTTCACCCGATGGCGAGGTTATCATGAAAAGTCTGGTCGCATTTTTGGCTTTATGTCTTACCCTTCTGCCCATCCGGGCGGAGGCGGTGCAAAGTCCGTTACGTGTCGTGGCGAGCTTTAGCATTCTGGGCGATATGGTGCGGCAAATCGGGGGCGATCAGGTGGAGGTTATCACTCTGGTGGGGCCGGATGGCGACGCGCACGGGTATCAGCCGACGCCAGATGATTTGAAGGCTGTTGCCAAGGCCGACATTGTTTTTGTGAATGGGTTGAGCTTTGACGGTTGGATGAAGCGGTTGGCCGCATCCTCGGGGTATAAGGGGCCGATTGTCGTGACGACAGCGGGGGTGAAGGCACGCGAGTTGATGAAAGAAGGAGGCGATCATCATGGCCATGATCATGGCGCAACCGATCCGCATGCCTGGCAGAGTTTGAGTAACGGGGTGATATATGCAGAGAATATTGCCGCCGGACTGAGCAAGGTTCTCCCCGCGCAGGCGGAGAATTTTGCACAACGCAAAAATGCTTATCAGGAGGCGATGAAGGCGCTGGACGCCGATGTCAAAGCGCAAATCGGCGCTGTGCCGGCGGCGCAACGCCTGGTTATTACCAGCCATGATGCATTCGGTTATTTTGGGGCGGCCTATGGCATTCGGTTTGTCGCGCCCTATGGCATGAGCACGGAGAGCGAGCCGTCGGCCAAAAATGTAGCGCGTTTAATCGACCAGATCAAAAAGGCTGGCGTGCGCGAAGTCTTTATCGAGAATATGAGCAACCCGCGCCTGATCGAACAACTGGCCAAAGATGCCGGGGCGACAATCGGAGGCACACTGTATGCTGACGCTCTGTCGGCGGCGGATGGCGGCGCGGCGACTTATCTTGATATGTTCCGGAGCAACGTGCCGAAGCTGGTAGCGGCGATGCGTGGAGGACGTACGACGCCGTAAATTAATGTGGCGGGGTCTTTGCGCCGGGGGCGTGGACGGTCACCTGAATTTCTGTTTTTCCGGCCTTGGCGAAATATAAGGTCATGGGAAAACTGTCGCCTTGTTTGAGGTGACGGGTCAATCCCATCAGCATGAAATGCTTGCCGCCGGGCTGCAACGCGACGAGCTTGCCGGGAGCGAGAGGCAACGAGTCCAGCATATGCATGCTGGCGATACCGTTTTGCTCGGTGGTTTCGTGCAGCATGACCGTAGCGGCGACGGGGGTTTCCGCTTTGGTCAGTGTGTCGGGTTCTGTGCCTGAATTCGTAAAAGTCATATACGCGCCGGCGACCTTGGCGTCGGGAGTGGTCGCGCGTGCCCAAGCTTGACCGATTTCTATCATCTCCTGTGCGGTATTGCCCGCAGTGGCAGGGAGGATGTTGGTCAGCAGCAAGAGAGTGAGGATACAGACAAGAGCATGACGCATGATGAGCCTTATGTAGCTATGACGCTGCCGCTGTGAATTGTTCGCGGGTCTTGGCAAATTTTATGGCGGGGTTTTCTTCTATGACCTTGTTCAGATGCCATGTGTTGCGGGCCAGGAAGACGAGCGCGCCGTCGTGATCTTCGGCCAGACTGCCGCGCAAGGTTTCGGTGAAGGCCTTGAAGGTGATGGGGTCGGCGCAACTGACCCAGCGGGCGGCTTCGATGCCGGCGGTTTCAAAACGGGCGGGCAAACCATATTCGGCATCAATGCGGGCGGCAAGGACTTCGAATTGCAATTGCCCGACGACGCCGACCACCCAGTCGGAGCCGATCAGGGGTTTGAAAACCTGACTCGCGCCTTCTTCGGCAAAATGTTCAAGCGCGCGGCGCAGATGTTTGATTTTCATCGGGTCACCGATATTCACACGCTGAATCAATTCCGGCGCGAAACTGGGCACACCGATGAAGCGCAGGTTTTCGCCTTCGGTCAGGCTGTCGCCAATTCGCAACGTGCCATGGTTGGGGATGCCGATGATATCGCCGGCAAAGGCGTCTTCGGCCAGTTCGCGATCACGAGCGAGGAACAGGACGGCGTTGTTGACCGCGATCTGCTTGCTGCTGCGCGTATGGGTGAGTTTCATGCCGCGTTTGAAATGGCCCGAGCAAAGCCGGACAAAGGCGATGCGGTCGCGGTGATTGGGATCCATATTGGCTTGTACCTTGAACACAAAGCCAGTGACTTTTGTTTCGTCAGGGGTGACTGTGCGTTTCTCGGCGGGTTGTGGGCGCGGGGACGGGGCCTGTTCGGCCAGCCCCAGCAGCAACTCACGGACGCCGAAATTATTAATTGCCGAACCAAAATAGACCGGCGTCAAATGACCTTCCAGATAGCTTTGGTGATCGAAGGGTTTGCACAGACCGCGCACCATCGCCACATCGGCGCGTAATTTTTCCGCCGCTTCGACTCCCAGCAACTTATCAATCTGCGGATCGTCGAGGCCGTGGCAGGCGATGCCTTCGTCGATTTTACTGCCGGACGAACGGCTCATCAGGATCAAGCGGTCGCGCAGGAGGTCATAGCAGCCTTTGAAATCGCGTCCCATGCCGATGGGCCAACTGGCGGGAGTGACATCGAGCGCCAGCGTCTGTTCAACCTCGCTGAGCAAATCAAAGGGGTCACGGGCTTCGCGATCCATTTTATTAACAAAGGTCATGATCGGCACGTCGCGCAGGCGGCAGACTTCAAACAGTTTGCGCGTCTGAGTTTCTATGCCTTTGGCCGCGTCGATGACCATAACGGCGCTGTCAACGGCGGTTAGGGTGCGATAGGTGTCTTCGGAAAAATCTTCGTGTCCGGGCGTGTCGACCAGATTAAAGCTGCGGTCGGCATAGTCGAAGCTCATGACGGAGGCGGTGACCGAGATGCCGCGTTCGCGTTCAACCTTCATCCAGTCGGAGCGGGCGCGTCGTTGTTCGCCGCGTGCCTTGACCGCGCCAGCCAGCTGAATCGCGCCGCCGAACAGCAGCAGTTTTTCCGTCAACGTGGTTTTACCGGCGTCCGGGTGGGCGATGATGGCGAAGGTGCGCCGCCGCGCGATGATGTCGGATAAAGGTGCCATGATTTATACTTCCTGTACAATCTGGCGCGGATACACTGCGGAGCAAATGAGGATTCTTTGCGCCGCAGACGCGGCGCGGACTGGATTCCCGCCTGCGCGGGAATGACGATTGTTTTTGTGTTTTTGTTTAATCATTTACACGTCACATCCAGTTTGGGGATCGTGATAGCGATAGATTTTTCCGGCGTAATTGCAGATGAGTAAATCTTCGCCTTCGCGGCCGACGATGTATTCCGGGGTCAACTGCACCTTGCCGCCACCACCGGGAGCGTCAAGGATGAGCGCCGGGACGGCGTAACCCGTAGTATGGCCGCGCAAGCCGTCAATGATTTCCAGTCCCTTCGCCACCGGAGTGCGGAAATGCGCCGAGCCCTGGATCGGATCGAGTTGCAGCAGGTAATAGGGCTTGACCCGGCAGCGCAGCATTTTGTGCATCAACGACCGCATGACCGGCAGGGAGTCGTTGACGCCGCGCAGCAGGACGGTCTGCGCGCCCAGCGGGATGCCGGCGTCGGCCAGGCGGTTGAGCGCGGTTTCAGATTCCGGAGTCAGTTCATCCGGGTGGATCATATGCACGCTCATCCACAGCGGGTGGAACTTCTTTAGCATACGACACAAAGCGGGGGTGATGCGTTGTGGCAGGACGATGGGGATTTTGCTGCCAATTCTGATGAATTCCACATGCGGGATGCGGCGCAGTTCGGTCAGGAGCCAGGACAGTTTCTCGTCGCTGAGCAGCAGCGGATCGCCACCGGACAGTAAAACATCGCGGATTTCCGGGTGACGGCGGATATAATCCAGCGCGCTATCCCATTGCTTTGGGCTGATGCTTTGTTCCACGGCGCCGACCAGCCGCGAGCGATTGCAATAGCGGCAATAGCTGGCGCAGACATTGGTGACCAGAAACAGCACACGGTCAGGATAACGGTGCACAAGACCCGGTGCGGCCATATCCTGATCTTCGCCCAAAGGATCGGCATATTCGCCAGGGCTGATGACGGCTTCGGCGGTCGCGGGCAAGTGTGTACGGCGCAATGGATCCTGCGCGTCCGTCCGGTGCATGAGCGCGGCGTAATAAGGTGTGATCGCCGTCGGCAGGTTGCCGTCATGTGCCGTGATCGCTGCGCGTTCGTCATCCGAAAGGACGAAAATCCTTTCGAGGTCGCCCAGATGTCTGATCCGGTTCTGCAACTGCCAGCGCCAGTCGTTCCATGTGGATGTGTTGATGCCGGGGTAAAATTTCTTCCTGAAGGCGGCGACGGCTGCGCTGTGCGGAATTTGTACGCGTTTGCGCGTCCGCAGATGTGAATTATCGACCACAAGCTGTGGTGTGGTGGCGGGGGACGGAATTCGCAAAGTGGTCGTGCGTGCCATTCTAACGCAGATATCCAATCATGATGCGCGGGGGTATGGAGGTCAATTTTCCATGCTGCCGCAGGCATCGAACAAAACAATAACCAAGAGCCGCCGGACGCAAATGCGGCGGCAGTGGGCTGGTTTTCTAGCACATTCTGGCAGGGAGGGGCAATGTGGGGGTTATTGGGCGATAATAAAGCGGTTACGCCCGGCCTGTTTGGCGGCATAGGTTGCCTGATCGGCGCGTTTGAACAGGTCGTTGGGGGTATCGGCCGGGGTCATGACCGCGCCGCCGACGCTGATCGTGATGGTTTGGGGTTGATGCGGCGACAGTAGTTTAAGCGGCGTTTTGCCGACCGTTTCCAGCAAGCGGTTGGCGATAATACCGGCCAGGTCGGAGCCTGTTTCCGGCAGGACGACGACGAATTCCTCGCCGCCGTAACGGGCAACGAAATCCGAAGGTCGAAGATTGTTCAGCAGGCGCAACGCGATTTCTTTCAGCACCAGGTCTCCGGAATCATGGCCGAATTGGTCGTTGACCTTTTTGAAGTTATCGACGTCAACCACCAGAAGCGACAGAGACTTGTTGGTATCAAGGCAGCGGCGCATGAGGCGCGGCAGGTGATTGTCGAAATAACGGCGGTTGAAGGCTCCTGTCAGGGAGTCGGTGAGCGCCATAGTCAGGCTGTCTTCATAGTTTTGCTTCAGCCGTTCGTAAGAGCGCCGGAAACGTACCTGGTTCAGGACGCGTGCCGTCAGTTCAATTTCGTCCAGAGGGCGCAGCAGATAGTCGTTGGCGCCGAGATCGAGGCCGCGTGCGACGCGATCAAGATCCCCTTGATCGCCCAGCAGCAAAATCGGCAGATAGCGTGTATTCTCTTGACCGCGCAGGGCAGGGCATATTTTCAGCCCGTCATCCTGCCGCAGGGCAAGAGAGCAGATCGTCAGATCGAAAGTGCCGTTGACGGCAGCGCTTTTGGCCGTCTCGGGCGTGCTGACCAACGTGACATGCGCGCCGGTCTTGCCCAAGGCCGCAGTCATTTGACTGCCTTCCAGCGCGTCATCGCAGACCAGAAGAATGTTCGGTTTGCTGACATCGATTTCTTCATTGAGCCTTGCTGCGGTCACGCCCATGCTGTTGCCGGTCGTGTCGCGCATGCGCCATTCGTCCATCACCATTTTGAGCCGCAAGAGCGAACGGACGCGGGCGAGCAGGGCGGTATCCTGAATTGGTTTGCTGAGAAAATCCTGGGCCCCGGCTTCCAGCCCCTTGATCCGGTCTTCAATATCCGACAATGCCGTCACCATCACCACGGGAATATGGCGCGTGCGGGAGTCGGCGCGGAGGCGGCGGCAGGTCTCAAAGCCGTCAATATCCGGCATCATCACGTCAAGAAGTATAAGGTCGGGCGCGTTTGCGGCGCAGGCGGCGCTGAGGGCTTCGGCGCCGTTATTGGCCGTGGTGACGGCGTAATATTCGCGTGCCAAACGCGCCGCCAGAAGCTTGACGTTCAGAGGATTGTCGTCGACGACGAGGATGCGACCCGACATAATGTGTGCCTGACTATTCCACGAACTGTTTGACGGTCCCGATCAATTTCTCGACCGAGATGGGTTTGGACAAATAAGCTTGGCATCCGCCAGCGCGAATGCGCTCTTCATCGCCGCGCATTGCGAATGCGGTTACGGCGATGACGGGAATGTTTTTAAGTTCCGGATCCTGTTTCAGCCAGCGCGTGACCTCAAGACCCGAGACCTCCGGCAACTGGATATCCATCAGGATCAGGTCGGGACGCTGGGCGCGGGTGATTTTTAAGGCTTCCAGGCCATCACGCGTTTGCAAGGTGTCATAGCCATGCGCCTGTAACAAATCATGAAACAGTTTGATGTTGGATTCGTTGTCCTCGACGATCAGGATGCGCTTACGTGGAGGCGCTCCAGATGCAGGACTTGGGGCGTTGTCTGCTGTCGTTGACATTTCTACATGCGCGCTTGGTGAAGAACGATCTAATATGACGGCGCGCAGTTAATAAAGGGTTAGAATAGGGAAAACAAATGGTTAGCGGATGAGGTTAACAGCCGTTCTGAGGCATGGTTTCGATCATGGTCAGGACGCCCCGCACCGTGAAGTCGCCGTAATCGACCAGCATGCTGCGGGCGACGCCATTGGGCAGCATGTCCATCGTCATTTCATAATCGGGCATGCCCGCGCCGTCGGGCTTCATGGGATAAAACGCCATGCGTATCGGCCAGGACTCGCCCTGTATTAACGGATTCTCATGCAACTTCACGTCCGGAAAGGCGTCTTTTGCGAAGGGCGTTGGTTTGCCGATGAAAATACTGATTTCGCTTTGGCCGTTTTCGTCGCTGCCATCGAAAACAATTTTGTTCGGCATCTTTTCCGCATCGGCGGCGGCCTGCAAAATCTGCACGGTATGATGGTTGGGGAAGATCGTCCCGGGTTGCAAGACGCCCTCTTTTCCTTGGGGAACAACATAAGTGACTTTGCCGTTTTTAACGTCGTCCCGCGTGGCTTCGCCGCGGAATGCGCTGTTCTCTTGGCCATCGCTGCCGCTGCGTGCCGCAAAGGAATAACGACTGCCATCTTTTGCTTCCCAGGACGCATTGCTGACCATGCTCGCGACGACCTGACCCTGAGCATAGTAATATTTCATTTCGAGTTTTTGTTCGTTTGTCCAACCATCGCAGGCATCGCCCAGTGTGTAGGTCATCTTGCCTTCGGCATTGATAATCTGGCTGGTCTGCCGACTTTGCGCGAGGCTCATTTGATAAACCGCACGATGCGGCACAATCTTGACCACGGTTGCGGCCTGCGCCGCAGGCGTCGTACCGGCGATCAAGGTGGCAAGCAAGAGGAACGGCGTTTTAAGTTTCATAGACACAAAGAGAGCATGAGACATTTTTCTCCTTTCATTCATATCATGATTAATGAAAAAATCGGCAAAAACTTCCCGGGAAGGAACCTTCGCGAACGTGGGTGAGCATTTTTGACCGCGCAGGAAGAATAAAGATCATTATATTTCAATGCATTGATTTTGGCCTGGGACTTGCAACTCCTCCATCGGGATAGCTTATGGAGGAAAAATATGAGTCAATATTTAAAGCACAGCTACCAGAATGCGGCGGCCTATATTGAAGAGCGCGACATTATCAATCCTTTGCTTGCGGACTGGCATAGCGCCAGCGTTGCAAATCTTGGCGAAGCTAAAGTGCTGTTGGCACAGGCTGAGTGCCTGATTGCGGCGCAGAGGCAGCGTATTTCCCAGTTGGAAAATATGGCCGTGACCGATGAACTCACCGGCTTGCTCAATCGTCGTGGGATGATGACGTCATTGCGCCGCGAATTGTCTGCGGCGGCGCGGTCGGATCGCGGATGCGGAGTTCTGATCATGTGCGATCTGAACGGGTTTAAACATATCAATGATACTTATGGACATGCCGCGGGTGACGCCTATCTGCGCGCGGTTGCGACGGCCTTGCAGGAAGAAGTGCGCCCGACCGATATTGTGGCGCGCATCGGTGGTGATGAATTCGCCATCATGCTGACCCGCGTTGACGGCGATAACGGTTTTGCGCGGTTGCTTAAACTCGAACAGTCATTCCATACCCGCGCCCTGACCTGGGGTGCACGTGTCCTGCCCTTAAGCGCCAGCTTCGGCGCGACGTCCTATGGCAAAGGTGATGCGCCGGAGGCTTTGCTGGCAGCGGCCGATCTGCGGTTGTACGCACAGAAGTGCCGGAAGCATTAAGGCTCAGGCCGCCGTTGTCTTGGGCGGCAGTGCCAGACGCAGGTGGAGTTCCTTCATCCGTGCATCGTCAACCGTGTTGGGCGCTTGCATCATTAAATCTTCCGCGCGTTGGTTAAGCGGGAAAGCGATAATCTCACGGATATTTGGTTCGTCGGCGATCAGCATGACCATGCGGTCGATGCCGGGAGCCGAGCCACCATGCGGCGGTGCGCCGAGTTTAAGCGCCGAGAGCATGCCGCCGAAGCGGGTTTCAAGCTCCGCTGCACTGTAACCGGCAATGGCGAAGGCCTTATACATCACATCCGGCAAGTGATTGCGGATCGCGCCGGACGAAAGTTCAATGCCGTTGCAGACAATGTCATACTGATAGGCCTTAATCGTCAGAGGATCTTGCGTTTCCAATGCCTTCAACCCACCTTGCGGCATCGAGAAGGGGTTGTGGCTGAAATCAATCTTTTTGCGATCTTCGTCATATTCGTACATCGGAAAATCGACGATCCAGCAAAAACGGAAGGCGTTTTTCTCGATAATGTCCATATCCTGCGCGATTTTTGTGCGCGCCGCGCCGGCCATTTTCGCCGCGACTTTCGGTTGAGCGCAAACGAAGAAGACAGCGTCGCCGTCTTCGCAGCCGGTCAGGCTCCGGAGTTGTTGCTGCGCTTCCGCACCGACGAAACGCGCGATGGGGCCTTTGCCAGAGCCGGACTCAAACGTGATATAGCCGAGACCCGGCGCGCCGATTTCCTTTGCCCAGTCGTTGAGTTTGTCAAAAAAGCTGCGCGGACGGTCGGAAACTTTCGGGGCGCGGATGGCGCGGACGACACCGCCCTGGTCAATGATACCGCGGAAGGCGCGAAATTCGACGTCGGGACGCGCGAAGACGGGCGTCACGTCGGAGATGAGCAAGGGATTCCGCAAATCTGGCTTGTCCGTGCCGTATTTCAGCATCGCTTCGTCAAATGGAAGGCGCGGGAAGGGCGGTTTGTTCATCACCGGATGCGCCGGGCGGCGGAAGCCGCCGAATTCGTCAAACAGGCCATAGAGAATGGGTTCAATGGCGTTGAACACATCATCCTGTGTCACAAAGCTCATTTCAAAATCGAGCTGGTAAAATTCGCCGGGACTGCGGTCGGCGCGACTGTCTTCATCGCGGAAGCAGGGAGCGACCTGGAAATAGCGGTCAAATCCGGCCATCATCAGCAATTGTTTGAACTGCTGTGGCGCTTGCGGCAGGGCGTAGAATTTACCGGGATGCAGGCGACTGGGAACCAGAAAGTCGCGCGCGCCTTCGGGCGATGAAGCGGTCAGGATCGGCGTCTGGAATTCATGGAACCCGGCGTCGATCATGCGGCGGCGCAGGGATGAAATGATTTTAGAGCGCAGGATGATGTTTTCCTGCATCTTCTCGCGGCGGAGGTCGAGGAAGCGGTAGCGCAGGCGTACGTCTTCGCCCGAATCTTCGGCGCTGTTGACCTGGAGAGGCAAGGGATCGGCGGCACTTTGCACCAGAAATTCCTGAATATCCAGTTCGACCGCGCCGGTGGGAAGCTTGTCGTTCTTCGTCTCCGCCGGACGCGGCACAACCTTGCCGGTGACGGTGACGACGCTTTCATTCTTTACGCTTTCGACGGCGGCCAGCAGGGGGCTTGAACGGTCGATCACGCACTGCGTCAGGCCGTGATGGTCGCGTAAATCGACGAAAACCAGGCTGCCATGGTCGCGCTTGCGATGCACCCAGCCGGAAAGCCTGACCATCTGTCCGGCATGTTCAGGGCGCAGCGCGCCGCAGGTATGGGTGCGATAGGGATGCATGATGGTTCTTTCACTAAAAATATGGCCTTGTAAACACGCTAAAAAACGTGTTTTGTCAAGGGCATGAAGAATTTCGCCGGGGCATTGCCGGGCGGTTTGGACAGGAAGGCTATGCAGCTTATTACCACCACGGAGGCACTAGCCGGTTTTTGCGCCGCTCTTCGGCGCGCGCCCTTTGTGACCATCGATACGGAATTTATCCGTGAGCGGACATATTGGCCGCGTTTGTGCCTGTTGCAGATTGCGGGGCCTGATCTGGATGACCCGGCGCAGGTGGTGGCGGTGGATCCGCTGGCTCCCGGACTTGATCTTGCGCCAGTGCTGGAGTTGCTGCGTAACCAGAATGTGCTGAAAGTCTTTCACGCGGCGCGGCAGGATGTGGAGATTTTTTACAATTTGATGCAGGAAGTGCCGCAGCCCTTGTTTGATACGCAGGTGGCGGCGATGGTCTGCGGTTTTGGCGAGTCGGTGAGTTATGAGACTTTGTGCGCCAAGCTGGCCGGCGTCAAAATTGATAAGTCCAGCCGCTTTACCGACTGGGCGCTGCGGCCTTTGACCGAGAAGCAGATTACCTATGCGCTGGGCGACGTCACTCATTTGCGGGTCGTTTATCACAAATTGCGCGAACAGATTGCGGCCACCGGGCGTGAAAGCTGGCTGGAAGGGGAAATGGCGGCGTTGCACGATGTGGCGCTGTATCACACGAAACCGGAAGATGCATGGGAGCGGCTGCGGCTGCGGCACGAAAAGCCGCAGACGATGGTCTATGTGCGGGCGTTGGCGGCGTGGCGGGAACAAGTGGCGCAGCAGCATGATATACCGCGCGGGCGCGTGTTGCGCGACGAAGCCTTGATGGAAATCGCGCATCACCCGCCGCATGATATCGCGGCACTGGCGCGGATCCGCGGGTTGAGTCAGGGCTTTGCCGAAGGCAAGCACGGGCAGGAAATTTTGGCTGTCGTCGCCGCAGCGCGGTTGGAGACGCCGCAGAAAACCGGAGAGAAGCCGAAGCACTTGCCCAATAATATCGGGCCGGTAGTGGATTTGCTTAAAGTCTTGCTGAAGCAGGTTTGCGAAGAGCATGGCGTGGCCAGCAAATTGCTGGCCAATGCTGACGATCTTGATTTGATCGCGGCGTCTGACAACCCCGATGTGCCCGCCATGCAGGGCTGGCGCTATGAGATGTTCGGGAAGCTGGCGCAGGCGCTGAAACGCGGCGAGCTGGCTCTGAAGATTGAAGGCAGGTCGGTGAAGGTGTTTCCTGTGGGCAAGGCAGGATAAAATTGTGCCGCCTGTGTTTAGGTGCAAGCACCATGCTCGCGCCGGTGAGCAATATGGTCCTGGTTTTTGGGGGGGATGCTATGCAGACAGCATTATTCGGCGCGGGGTGCTTCTGGGGCGTGGAGCTGAATTTTAGCGAAATGCCGGGTGTCGTGGCGACGGCGGTTGGTTATAGCGGCGGGACGACGACAAAACCGGGTTATGAGGATGTGTGCAGCGGCACGACGGGGCATGTCGAGGTGGTACAGGTGACCTTTGATCCCCTCAAAATATCGTATCGGGATTTGGTCAAGAAATTTTTCGATTTACACGATCCGACGCAGATGAACCGACAGGGGCCTGATATCGGACAGCAATATCGCTCGGTTATCTTCGCCGCCGACGCCGGGCAGGATCAGGTCGCGTGCGCCGTGCTGGAAGAACTCACGGCGGCAAAGCGCTATCCCCGGCCGATTGCGACTACCATTGAACCTGCGGCTATTTTTTGGCCAGCCGAAGAATATCATCAGCACTATCTGGCCAAGCAAGGCCGCGGGGCGTGCGGGATTTAGAGCCTCCCTCCGAGTATAGTGGAGAGGAGAGCAGGCTGCTGCATGCATGGCGGGGTAATATCCGGTCTTTTATGTCGCGCTTGCTCAGTGACTGGCAGGTGAACGAATGTTTGGATATTTCCGTATAGGCGGCGCTTCAGATGGTGTTATCGGGGGGCTTCTTACCGGGGACGGTCGGTTTGATGCCGGGCTTGACGCTGGCCTTGGTCGTGGCAGACCCAAATTTTGTCGCGGATTTTAATGGCGTGTAGCCACCTTTGGTGAGCGAGACTTTGGGGGCTTTGGCCAGCATCATGGCTCCGGTCAGTGTACCCAAAGCTGCCATAATGCCACCGCCGCCGCTGTCATTACCGGGTTCGCTGCTCTGAGGTTCATGCGCCGTGTCTTCTGGAACATGTGTCTCCACCTGCGGTGAACTCGTTTCGGCTCCATCGATATAGTCTTCGACATGGTCGATGAGGGCTGCGACATACATGTGCGCGTCCGGACCACCCGCAGCGAGGGCAAGTGCATCTGTTTCTCGGTGAAGCCCGGCAAGCGTTGCAGCCGTCGGGGTTTCGCCAAGCCGCGGCATTGAGTTGCGGATCCGGATAATTGATGCCGTGTATTCCTCGTTCTGTGCACGGGTGCGCTGCAGGTGATCGCGTATGCTCAAAGGGACGGCATTCAGGCTACCAAGAACGTTTCGCTCATGCATCATAAGTTCTGAGGGCGTCGTGGTGTTTCCCGTTTCGACAGAGGAGGCCATAGACTCAGGCATGAAGGACGAGGGTAAGGAGGACGAGAGCGCACTCGCGAGGTGGCCGAGTTCGGCGAAAGGACTATTGGCGGCCATCGGCGGTATCCTCCGTCAAAAGCTGTTTGATAATTGCTGCCGAAGACTTCCACGGCGCGTACCCTTCGGTTTCATCCGGCAGGTCAATGGTTTTCACTTCGTTCGCGGGATCGACCGGGGAAAACATAGCCTCGTGGACTTCGCGCATTTCCCTGATATGCCCGCCGATTTTTTCCTTGGTCTCTGCATCACATTCGGTCAGCAACTTTTCATATTGGGCGATCAGGTTGCCCATATGCTGACGCAATTCTTCCTGCACCGCGATTTCGATCTTGAGCTGTTCATAGTCGTTCATCATGGCGTTGATGTTCGCCTTGATGACCGGCCAGTGGTCGCCTTCCTTGCCCATTTCCATTCCCGCGACGAGCAGGGCGTTGCGGGCGAGGTGGACAAGCCTTTCATCGATGATCTCGGGCATATCTGCTTCCAAAAAACCAGGTTATGACGACAATTTCTCACATTTCCATATCTAAACTCTAGCATAGAAAAGATGAAAGTAATTGCGCCGATAACATGTTGAGTAATAAGAAAGATTTGATCTCATCCTTGCTTATAAAGCCCAAAATTTAAGGGGTAGTTAACCAATACGGGTTTTGCGTGAATAAATATTATAAAAATCCTCTCCAAAAGATGATTCTGGACACGGGTAAGACGCGATTGCATCGAAATAATCCAAAGATCAAATAACCGGGAATATTGCGCCGAAATCGTGTTCGCAGGACGCATAAACGGGATGTCCGCTTGCGTGGGCAAAGCGGGTGCGTTTTCGTGAATCCTGGTTCTAGCGTATAGGGCGCTCTGGAATCGACGCGGGACTAAGGCAGCGCCGCCGCCACAGGATCATGCCCACCATGAGGCTGTTGACGATCAGGAAAACGATCTGGAACAGCGTATTTGTCAGCGTGTAGTGCTCCGTTGCCGCCAGCGACAGCAGGTGGATGATATTGGCGGTGAGATAATTATAGAGCGCTTCCTCATAGGGGTGCCAATAGGTCTTGCGGATGGTTGGGTAATAGCCGATGGCATCGATGATGGTGACAATGATGACCGCAGTCAGCGGGTTGTCGGTTGCCAACCAGGCCGGGATTGCGGTCAGCGCCATGACGAATGCCGCCAAATCGCTGCGGGTGATGTTTTTCTCACCATATTTGAACGCCATAAGTCCGCAGAGGATACAGCTTGCAGCCGTCACCCATTGTCCCCAGACGCCGGCTCCGGCTTCGTCTACCGTTCGGGCGGCGGCGGCGATGCCGGTGGTCAAGCCCCAGATGATCCAACTGAAACTATGCGGCTTGACACGACCTTGAAACATATCGCGGAAATAAGCGACGAAGGTTGCGGCAACAATTAGGACAGAGATGATCCCGAGGACTTCCTTGCTTGGCATGTGTTATTCTGCGTCGTGCGGTTTATGGTGGGCGTGGAATTGATGCAGCAAGCGGTGCAGCCAGGGGGCGAGAATAACCCCGGTCGTCGTAATCACGACAAAGCCGCTGAACAGCGCATAGCAGGCAGCAAAAAATTTGATGGCGTCGTTGTGCATCGGCGCAATCGCCCGCATGCCGCCCAGAATCATTGACGCTTCAAGAAAGGCGTCAATCCAGTCCAGGCCGCCGATTTCATGATAGCCCAGCACGCCCAGAGCCAGCGCTGCCACGACGAGAATCATCGCCAGCCAGATGGATTTGACGACCCGATGCAGCCATTTATGCCGCGGCAAAACCGGTTGATGACGATGTTCGAAGGGCATGGATGAAACCGGTATTGGTGCGCTAGGGAGTGTTTTTGCCGACGATATAGGCATGGACAAGGCCGGGGCGTCAATTTAACACTATTCACCCATAATCACGCCGTATTCCGGCGCCTATGCCAAACGAGAGCGATGCAGAATATTGGTGCGCAACAAGAGCGGGTTCATGAACTGGATTCAATCCGGGGGATTGCCTCTTTTTGTGTCGTGATCTGGCACTGCTATAACTCTTTGACGCTTGATATGCGTGCGCAGCTCGCCTGGTTTACGGAGACGCCGCTCAGATTCCTGCTTAACGGCGATGCGGCGGTCATAGTTTTTTTTGTTTTGAGCGGTTATGTGCTGGCCTTGCCTTATCTGAAGCCGGACAGCCCTAAATACTGGCAGTTTTGCGTGCGGCGGCTCTGCCGCATTTATATTCCTTTCGCCGTGGCTATTCTCGGTGCTGCGCTGATTTACGCTTTGACGGACAGGCAGCCAATACCCGGAGAAATAACACTCGGGGAAGAAATATGGCCCAACGCCTTATGGGACCCGCGTGCGTTTGATCCGGCGCTGCTGTGGAAACATTTCGTGATGCTGGGCACGATGGACGGTGTCATGCTGAATGGCCCATCCTGGACTTTGGCGCATGAATTGCGGATCTCGCTGATTTTCCCGCTTTTGATCTATGTATGCATGAATTCGCGTCTTGGTGCAGCGGCGGCGATCCTACTGCTGGCGGTGACACAAGTTTTGGTGCTGACTATCGGTGATTTTGACGGTTATCCTTCCGGCGCCGTGCATGTTTGGCAGACATGGTTGGTCACGGCGAATTTTGTGCCCTGTTTCATGCTGGGTATCCTGTTGGCGCGGCATCGCCAGCTGTTGCAAGCATGGGTGGCGCGTCGGACGGACGGGCAAGCTGCCTGTTTATGGTTGGCCATTCTCATGGCTTTTTCGGTATTCCCCAATTATCAGCTCAAACAGGTTTTGTGCATGGCGGCGGCGGGATTGCTCATTGTGATGGTTCCGGTGTCGCCCACTGCGCGCACTTTGCTGCGCAGACCAGTGTTGTTGTGGCTTGGGAATATTTCTTACAGCCTTTATCTCGTCAATACGCCGATTTTGTTCGGGATATTGTTCACAATGCATCCCTATGCGCCATTGCCCGTACTTATGCTTGGGGCGACGCTGGTATCGCTGGGGGTGGCAACGCTGATGCGGCGTTGGGTTGAAGCGCCAGCGATCATCTGGGGACGAAGATTGACGAGGCAGACATGAGTCCGGTTTTTATTTATGTGACGTGTGCCAATAGTGATGAAGCAGAACGGATCGGGCGCGCACTGGTTGACGCCCGGCTGGCCGCCTGCGCCAATATACTGCCCGGCATGAGTTCGATTTATCGCTGGCAGGAGCAGATTGAGACGGCGCAGGAAACTGTGTTGATTATGAAGTCCACGGCGGAGAATTTTGAACCGCTCACGGCGCGGGTGCGCGCGATGCACAGTTATATGACCCCTTGCATCGTGGCTTTGCCGATTGTTGCAGGAAGTCCTGATTTTCTGGCCTGGCTGGAAGAAAATACGCGTCCTGAGTCGACGCGACTGGCCTGAGGCTTATATCCTGAATCTTATGTTCTGACGGCGGGCTCAAGCAAACGCAGCTTTGTTTGCGCGGCGGTGACCTCGATAGCGGCCATGACTCCCAACGGCAGGGTGGTCAGATAATCGGTGTGACCACAGGGAAAATCGGTGCAAACGGGTATTCCCGGCGGAAGATACTGTCGGAGCAGGTCAGGCAGAGGTTTGTTGTAAGGCGGGTCGTCGGGGTCTGTGCTGGGCGTATGATCGTCAGGGTGAAGGACGAAATGACCGACGATGACGCCCTTGAGACCGGAGAATTTTCCCGCAGCCCGCAATTGCCAGAGCATGTGGTCGATTTTATAGAGGGGTTCATCGATATCCTCGATGAACAAGATTTTGCCTTCTCCGCTCCAGTCGTCGGCTGTGCCGATGAAATTACGCAACAGGTTGAGATTGCCGCCGATCAGCCGTCCTTGCGCCTGTCCGGGGACGAGGGCAGAAGCCGAAAAGAATTTTCCGTCGTGCGGTGCTTTGCCAGACAGGATATCTATCCAGTCTTGTCCCGTTTTCGGGTCGGTTTTGGGGTCGGCGAGATTGCGCAGCATCGGACCGTGAAAGGTAACGAGTCCGGTACGTCGGGTGATAGCGTTCAGGAGGGTGGTCTGGTCGGAAAAACCGCAGATGATTTTTGGATGGCGGCGGATCATGTCAAAATCGACATGCTCAAGAATCCGGAAACTTCCCGAGCCGCCACGGGCGCATAAAATGGCGTCAACTGAATCGTCGGTGACCATTGCGGCCAAAGCCTCGGCGCGGATCGTGTCGCTGCCCGCCAGGCGGCCATCTCGTGCCGTCAGGTGAGGGTGGGGGCGTACCTTAAAACCCTGGTTTTCCAGCCACGCGACGCCGTTTTTGACCGTGCTGGCCAGCGGCCAGCGCGCCGGAGCTACGATGCCGATGGTTGCGCCGGGGCGCAGGGCTGGGGGAAGGATGGGGTGAGTCACACGTTCTTTCTTTGCCGAGGGATAGCACGATGTCAATTGGAATAAGCCTTTAGCGTGATGAATTTTACTTTATGAAAGCATTTTAACAGGTTGTGGGTGGGGGGATTCGTCCCCTATATTCCGTGCATCGGGACAGAGGCTCATGTTTTTGAAAAAATGACATTTCAGAGGGAAACCGCGCCAACATTAGCACGCAGCGATAGGGAAGCGCATTTATTGCCCATCGCTTCCGTGCAGACGCCGGTCAATCCGGGTGCCGGCACAGAAAATCTGCGCCTCTTGAGCGCGGTCATGTACGGCCTGGTGCAGGGGCGGCAATTCGTACCTGAACCGGGGAGTGATCCGGCGCTCTATCGTACCGTGGCGACGCAGGTCAAAAATATGGTGGATGCCGATCTGCTGCCGGATTCACCCGAAGCCTATTGTATCCCATATAAACCGGTGCAGCCCGATCCGTGGCCGCGCGAACTGGGGTATAATCCGGCTCCGGAAATTCTGGTCAAGGCGGCGCAGGATATTACGGGGCTCGTGGGCGCGAAAGGAACCAGTGCGGTCAATGTGCTGGGCGCGCGACCGAATCAAAGCGTCTGGATCAAGACCGAAGCGGACGGCGCCGTTAATGTCGCGTTTGATTATGAGCGTGACCGCCGCGCTGCCGAAGCGGCCATGACTGGTTCGGCGCTCAATATCGCCATTCCCGGCGCGTTGCGCACGGCGCACCAGTTGTTGCGCTATCTGGAACTAAGGGAAGGTGCAGCGGGAAAAGAGCTGGCGCCGCTGATTATCGAAAATTCGCGTCCGACCGGGGCAGAAAATGGCCACACGCTGGGATTTTGGCAACCGTTGTTGACGACCGCCGGCCTTCTGGACCTGCGGGGTCGTATGACCCGGAAGGCCAATGAACTTGGCATCATCATCACCGCGACGCGCGATGCGACCATCGTCCAGGCGCAGAAAATTTTGAGTCAGACATGTATTGATCATGTCAAATATCCACCGCTGCCACCGCTGCACATGGCCGGCGTGCCGATCAATGTCGGTTCCACCAGTAAAGACAAGTTGGATGATGTCAGCGCAACCATGATGCATATGGGATTTAACACCCCGGTGCGTCCGCTTGAGGCCATTGCCGATTACCTGATTTCTCCGGTTGAGGATCGCGGGTCGTACGAAGGCAACGGCATGAAGAAATTGATTGATGCCGTGCGCGCCTGTATCAGAACGCCATGCGCCACACGGCAGGAAATTTCCAGAAATCTTGGTCAGGATCCAAACAAGGGCTCAGTCCTCGCTGAGGATTCCGGTTTTCATACCAACCAGCTCGGTGTTTTTCGCGGGCCTGAATTCGATGAAGTGCGTCATTTGGTCGATCCCCAGCGACGTTGCCCCGGTGTTGAAACCGGCCCGGCGATGTGGAGCAGTGGCGTTAAGGTTTTCTTTCGTCGTCTTGGAGTGGAAGTCGAGCGTCTCGCCAAAAAAGAAGGACATGCAGCGGACTACGGGTGCACCAATATATCGGTCGTGGCGATGACGCCAATTGCAGCCGATGCACAGGGCTGGCGTTTGGTGCAGATGGCCTTTGCTGTCAGGCGCGGGATTTTCACCGATGTGGAGCCTACAGACCGGTCGCTGAACAATAGTTTTCGTATTGGCGACTATCTCTATCCTCAGGGTCATAACGGAAAGAACGAAGTGCAACTGGGCCTTGTCTGGTCTGCGCAGGATGGCACCAAGCCGGGGGCTCTACAGGCACTGGCAGCGGTGGTTGGGATTGAGCCCGGAATGAACAAGAATGTCGCTCCTGCCGTAGTGACGGATTTTAAGACGGCTTTGATTCAGGATAATCAACCACCGAAGCATGCTGTGTCGCGGATGCAGAGAAACAGCCGAAGTGACACCGTTGTTATTCCGCTGCCACAGCAGGAGCGGTTTTCAGTGTCTGTTCTGAAACTTGTTGAATCGGATGAGTCGGTTGTGATTCATATATAGGCAGCCCGATTGGAGGGGCTGCTGATGTGGACACCAGAAAACCGCCCGCGCTACAACCGTGACCAGCTGCGTTACCCAAGTGATCTGACCGACAACGAATGGTCGCATATTGCACCATTCATACCGCCCGCCAAATCGGGTGGCGGCAAGCGCCGCGTGAACATGCGTGAAGTCGTCAATGGAATTATGTATGTGCTGAGCACCGGCTGCCAATGGCGCTATGTGCCCAAAGATTTTCCATCCAAGACAACGCTGCACCGCTATTTTGATCTCTGGAATTACGACGGCACGCTGGAGCGCATCCATCACGCGCTTTATGTGAAGTGTCGCGAACAGATTGGGCGCGAAGCCAGTCCTACCGCCTGCGTGATTGATAGCCAAAGCGTGAAAAGCGCCGAAAAAGGGGGGCGCAAATTGACCCGAGCGGCTTTGATGCGGGAAAAAAGGTCAAAGGCAAAAAGCGGCATATTCTTGTCGATACGGTAGGGCTTCTGCTGCACGCCGTGGTTCATCCGGCAGATATTCAGGATCGTGATGGCGGCAAGTTGGTGCTGTCAACGTTGTTCGGTATGTTCCCGTTTTTGGAAAAGCTTTTTGCTGATGGGGGGTATCAGGGACCAAAGTTCCGCACGGCGCTGGCAAAAGTTTTGCCGCAACTGAAAACAGAAATCATCAGACGATCTGATAAAGTCAAAGGGTTCGAAGTTCTGCCGCGTCGTTGGGTGGTTGAGCGCACTTTTGCTTGGTTAGGACGTTGCCGTCGCCTCGCAAAAGACTGGGAAAACCTCACCCGCACAGCTCTCGCCTATATCCGTCTTGCCTCAATCCGCCTTATGCTCAGGCGGCTTTGTAATCCTTCATAATGTTCCGGAACGGACTCT
>JBASFQ010000037.1:0-8805 GCA_049653105.1 Alphaproteobacteria bacterium | reverse complement strand
GTTACCCCCGCTTAGGATTGGTTCATTTCCTGCCATTTGTTTTTGTTGCGCTTCCGGGTGTTGGATACCGGCTTGCGCCGGTATGACGCCTAAAAATAGCAACTCTGCTTCAAAATGAGCCACGACCCATTATTTAAAATCCTGCAATGACAGGTTCAGCAGCAGGTCACCCGCGACGCGGCGCAAAGTTCTCGCGCGGCGCGATGGCCGTCATATAGGCATAACGCGCAGCCAGTTCGACCAGAGGCTCTGACACGACACGCATATGGAAGCTGTTGGCATTCACGACATGCGTCGCATCAACCATCATGCCGACATGGCCGGGAAAAAACACCAGATCACCGCGCGCGAAGGGATAATTACGCCAATCTGACGGCGGCGCGACGCCGAAGGCGGCACACTGCATATCGCTGTCACGCGGGCAATCAAGGCCGGCCAATTCCAGTGCCAGCTGCACCAGACCGGAGCAGTCAACGCCGAGTGCCGTGCGTCCACCCCACAAATAGGGCACGTTCAGCAAGCGCCCCGCCGTAAACACAAAGTCAGGGTGCAGAACCGTCGCCGACTCCAGATGCGCCGTCCAGACAAAGCCTCCGGCATTCAGCCGTGCCCAACCATCCGGGGTAAATTCCGTCACAGCGACACGTGCCGGAAATGGCAGCAGGTCGACGGGTGTAGCCTTGGCGCCCGGCTCCATATATAAATTCGTGGTTAGATTGGCGACACGCCATGCCGGGTCGGCGATGGTATTCACCAGCCCATCAGCAGCGACATAACCGACATAATGGTCGCTGCGGTTCTGAACCCAGGCGATGCTGCGGCCACGATCAAAAACATCGACAAATTCTCCGAGACGCAGCTCGGTGACCATCGGACCGGATAAATCGGACGCGCCGAACACCGGCAAGCGGCTTTGCGCCACGCGCGCCATCGTCCCGCGGACATAGCGCACTGCGGCCACCTGCCCCACCAGATTTTCATCAGCGAGATCGGGACGAAAAGCATGCAGACGCGGATCAAGCCCCGACGAAACCGACCTCATTCGGCGGCGTCGACCCAGCCAGAGGCTGCGGCCTCGTTTTCGGAATCAAAGCCGTCTTCGTGAACCTCGAAGTCGCCCAGCGCCGGGATATGCGGCGCCTGCGCCAGATGTTGTTGTGCCGCCCCGATCATCTCCGCGAATTCAACCAGAAACACGGAACCTTTCACGGTACGCTGCACGATGACATTGCGCCGATCCATATCATCGCGCTTGCGCCGCACATAGCCCAACTCACCAAGCCGGTCGAGCGCACGGCTGATTGCCGGTTTCGACACGCTCAATTCTTTAGCCAGACCCCGCACCGTATGCGGCCCTTCGCTGAGGTAAACCGACAGCAAAAGCGCCATTTGCCGTGCTGACAAATCAGGGGAATCCGCGCGCACGCTGGCAACCAGCGCGTGACGCCAGAGTTCAAGCGATCGAAGGTCTGTACTCAAGGGAACACCTGTTAAAAAAATGCCGCCGAATCAAATTTTCTGGTGTCAGTTTGAGCCTGCGGCCAATGATTCGCAAGACATCACTTTTTTATTTGCCGCCGCTTGTCGAATTTTTCGGACAGCATTGCCAGCACAGCGCGTGCCGTCATCGGCGCACCACCTTCGGGACGCCCGGGTTTGCCGACCAGATGCCATCCCATTAAATCAATATGTGCCCACGGCGTCTTGCCGACGAAATACTCCAGAAACAGCGCCGCCGTGATCGCCCCGGCATAGGGGCTGTTCGGCGCGCTGTTCAAGTCGGCAATGCGGGTTTGCAGCTGCACTTTATATTCCTCGGCCAACGGCAGCCGCCACATCGGGTCGCTTTGCCCCCTTCCCGCCGCCAGCAAGGCTTCGGCCAGAAGGTCGTCATTGGCGAACAACGCCGGCAATTCCGTCCCCAGAGCCGTTCGCGCCGCACCCGTCAGGGTTGCAAAATCAATCAGACAGGCCGGGCGATCACTTTCGGTAGCTGCTGCCAGAGCATCGGCCAAAATCAACCGACCTTCGGCATCCGTATTGCCAATCTCGACGGTCAGCCCGTTGCGCGCACGAAACACGTCGCTGGGGCGATAGGCATTGCCGCTGATCGCGTTCTCCACAGCGGGAATCAGCAGCCGCAACCGGATCGGCAGCCGCAGCGCCATCACCATTTCCGCCACGGCCAGCGCCGTTGCCGCACCGCCCATATCCTTTTTCATTAGATACATGGCACTGGAGGGTTTGATATCGAGACCGCCGGTATCGAAGCAGACACCCTTCCCCACCAGAGTTACCAGAGGATCGCGGGCTTTGCCCCAGCGCAGTTCGATCAGACGCGGTGGGCGGTGACTGGCACGACCTACGGCATGCAACAGCGGATAATTTTCCTTCAGCAGCCGGTCGCCGACGATTTCATGAAACTGTGCGCCATGCGCCTGGCCGACCGTGCGCACTTCTGCCGCTAATTCCTGCGGCCCCATATCCTCGGCGGGCGTGTTGATCAAGTCACGCGCGCGCGCCACCGCTTCGGCGACCGTCGAGACATAGGCACGATCCGCCCCTGCAGGCCAGAGCAGTTGCGCCGGTTTGCGTCCCGGTTTCTTATAACGGGTAAACTGATAGGCTCCCAGTTCCCACCCCAGCGCGCACAAGGTCGCCTGTTCCGGCGGCATGGGTGTGGTCAGACGGTAGTTCCCTTCCGCCACGCTGAGCGGCAACGCCGCCAGATCCCAGATATCGGTAACATCCCGCGTAATGACAATTATTTTGCTCAACCGCCCCTGTGCGTCCGTCAAACTCCGGAACACACCGGCCTTGGGTGCCAATCCCGCCAGCATGTTCCGCACCGAAACCGGTTGCTGCTTCAACCAGGAAGGGTATTTTCCGACGGAGACACAGTCGATGGGCGTCGCCTTGGCGGCGCGCGGAACTATGGCGTGCATTCAGGAACCTTTCACGGCAAGAATTTATTGGACGGGTTTGGAGCAGATGAGTCGTACCTGTTCGTTAAGCCCCGCCCCGGTCAGGAAGCAATAACTGACATCGCCGGAATTGGTATCCAACCGGAAAACGCCCGCGTTAGCCTGAGTATTGCTGTGATGCATCAACTGGAAAGGCCCCATCCGCTGCGCCTCGGCGCGCGGGATCGTGCCGATGAGAATGACGCTGAACGCAATCAACGCCGCCCCCATAACCACTGCTTTTGCCGTACTCATACCAACCTCCCGAATCCGTTTGACCGGACGATATTGCCATAGCTATATGCTGGGTAAATGTCTTAATTTTATTGTACCAAAGGATAAGTTATCATCATGAATGCTGCCGACCTTAAAGGACAGACGATCGCTTTTGCCGCCTCAGGCGGTCTTGACAGCTGCACGATCACGCATTGGCTGACCGGCCTTGGCGTCAAGGTCGTGGCGGTCACTGCCGATCTGGCGCAGCCGGATGAGAGCGATTTTGGCGCCATCGAGAAGCGCATGCGCGCCGCAGGAGCCGTGGATTTCGTCGCCGTCAAACTGCATCAACAGATTGCTCAGGCGGGTCTCGACGTGATGCAGGCGCAGGCCTGTTACGAAGGACGTTATTGGAACACCACGGGCATTGCCCGCCATGTGACTACGGCGGGACTCCTGCCTGAAGTTAAAAAACGCGGCATAAAAATCTGGAGCCACGGCGCAACCGGACGCGGCAATGATCAGGTACGCTTCCAGATCATCACCAATATGCTGATGCCGGATATGGATGTTTACGCGCCATGGCGGGATCAGGCTTTTCTCGACCGGTTCGGCGGTCGGCAGCAAATGATCACTTATTGCGAACAGCATGGCATCCCCATTACCGCGACGCGCGACAAACCCTATTCCACCGACGCCAATCTGCTTGGCCTGACGCATGAAGGCGGCCAGCTGGAATCCTTAAGCACCGGGGCAAAGCTGGTGACTCCGGGTATGGGCGTATGGCCGGAACAGGCTCCCGACCAGCCCGAACAAGTCACGCTGCGCTTCGAGGCAGGTGTGCCGGTGGCGATTAACGGCAAGAAAGTGGACGCTTTTGCCGCCGTGTCTCTGGCCAACCAGATTGGCGGTCGCCACGGCATCGGGATCGGCCTGCATCTGGTAGAGAACCGTTTTGTCGGCGTGAAATCGCGTGGCGTCTATGAAGCACCGGGCATGGAACTGCTTGGCACAAGCTTTGCTTTTCTGCTGCAACTGGTGGCCGACCGGCGCGCCCGTGAAATTTACGACCAGATGAGCCTGTTGATCGCCAAGCAGATTTACCAGGGCTATTGGAACGATGTCTGCACCGGCATGGCGCGGGCGGCCATCGCGCCACTGGTCAAACTGGTGACCGGCACGGTAACGGTGGCGCTTTACAAGGGGGGGATGACCTTTGTCGAGGCCAAGGATACGCCACACTCCTTGTTCAACAATGATGGGTCAATGGAGCAGGAAGGCAGCTTTGACCATAAGGATTCGGAAGGTTTCCTGCGCGTCCTGGCAGTAAGCGCGCGCGCGCTGGCACACAGCAAGCAGATCAAAGGACTTTAAATCGTTACCTATAATAGTTAACCCGGCAGATCAGGCGCAATAATTTCCGCTTTCGAAATCATTAGCGGATTGCAAGCTGTGCGCCGAGGACATATATATATCGCCAGCCCCCTATGACAAAATTCGGCCTTAGGGTGAAGCTATTATCTGCGAATGTGATTTTTCTTCCGGACTGATCCGGTCTGGCCGGGAATAGATATTTGAGGTGTGTGATGCAGCAGCTGATGCAATATCGGTTTTATGAACTCGGTGCCAAGCTCTATGGGATCTTTAACTCCCGCGTGCATAGCCGCGTTACCGATCTGTTTGGCCCGCTGACCGACGCGCAGAAATCGCTTGATGCCCTGATCAAGGGCGATCCGATTGAACTGCGGATCGCCAAGCCCGAAGCGGTCAGGCTGCTGAGCCAGATCAGTACCGTATTCGACAAATATTTCATTGACCAGTCCAGCCGCCAGATTCGTTTTCCCAGCGGTGAAGAAAAGGTCGATTTTCAAGAACTGGCGCTGATTAATCTGGCGCTGGAGAAATTTGAAAGCGCGCTGACGGCCGAGTTAAGCCGCATTGTCGTTTATCCCGCCACGCAGCGCGGCATTTACAGCCCTGTCGATATGGTCGAAAACGCCCATCGCGCCATTCCCGATGATATGCAGGAATTCCTGTCCGACGCCGCGCGCCGCGAACTGGACGCCGCCGGTCGCGCTTTGGGCTTTGATCTCGGCACGGCCGCCGCGATGCACACGCTCCGCGCGCTCGAAATCGTCACGACGTCTTATTACAGCCTGTTCTCCGAAGCGCCCTTGAACAAGGCGGATCGCAATTTCTCCACCTGCTTGCGCAAGCTGACCGCCTTGGCCGAAGATGACGACGTTAAGGTGCGTCCGGATGCACGACTGGTGCAGTTCCTGACGCAGATCAAGGAAAGCTATCGCAATCCCCTGATAACGCCGGAGTCTATCGTGACCACCGGGTCGGCCGCGACTTTGTTCGGCCTGGTCACCAGCATCATCATGCAGCTGGTCGAGCATATCGCCGCGCACAAGGATCAATCCCACGAAAACGGCAAGAAAACCCAGGACACCACAGCGACCGTGATCAGCCCGATCATGCCGGAAAATGACGGGAAGCCTTCAAACGGCAATGCCGAAGACAATGACGAGGACGAGGAAGATATTTATGACTTCCGCGTATCACAGGCGCGTTGATCATCCGCTGCTGACGCGCCAAGTTGGTAGAGATAAGTCCAGGTATAGATGCCGGTGTCGTGGCCGTCGTCGAACGTAATCCGCACCGCATAATGCCCGACCGGTTCCAATGCCGTGATGCCGACCTGTTCTTTGCCGGTGACGTGCCGTTTCTGCCCCGGCCCGTGCCCCTGAACCTCAGCCGACGGACTTTCAACGCGCAGCAGCGTCGCGGGCAGGGAAAATTCCCGGCCATCATCAAAAGCGACGGTCAAGACGCGCGCGGCACGATTCAGGGTCAGCGCTACCGGCCAATGCTCTGTGCCCTGCGCCCGCGTGCTGAATTTTTCCTCAATCATCAAGACGGCGCGCTTCCTCGGCAAGCATGATCGGAATGCCATCGCGCACCGGATAAGCCAACCCGGCTTTTTCGCTGATCAATTCCTGCCGCGCCGCATCATAACGCAGCGGCTCTTTGGTCAGAGGGCAAACCAGTATTTCCAGTAAATAAGGATCAACGCTGCGTTCCGACATCCGGCTTTCCTTTACATCAATGGCGTATGTGCGCCTGTTCTCCCTGATCCAGCGCGGCCATCTCAATCAAGGAAAGCAGCAACCGCGCCCGGTCGGCCAGACTGCGCGCTTCGAGCAGGGCTTGATGCTCCCAGGGCGCGAAAGGACAGGTCATGGCCAGAGAAATCAGCAACTGTTCGTCGGCCGTATCCTGAATGACATCCCAGTTGGCCATAATGCTGTGCATTTTAAAGTAGTTCCGCAGTGAAGAAAACAGCCGCCCCCGTTCAATGACGCCGTGCGGTGTTTCGGTCAGATCGTCGTGATACAGCGACCAGTCCGGACGCACCCGACGATACCCCCGTTGCATCGGCAATTCTTCGGCAATCGCAAAACGGCAGATGCCTTGCAGCGAGATCAGGTAATTGCCTTTTTCCGTTTCAGAAAAGGTCATGATCTTACCGGCGCATCCCACCTGATAAAGCTGTGGACTGGAGCCTTCATCCTGCGGCGTGCGCTGCTGAACCACGCCGATCATACGCCCCTGCCCCAGCGCATCATCGACCATCGCGCGGTAACGCGGCTCGAAAATGTTGAGCGGCAAACGGCCACGCGGCAGCACCAGAATACTGGGCAGCACGAACAAGGGCAGATTTTCCGGCAACGGCGTTTCCGTGCCTGGAATGACGGTTTGCGGGTTCATCGTCTGCGGTTCGGTCATGCCTGCGCCGTTATGCAAAAAGAATGCGCGACAGGCGTTTACGCGCATCAATCGTCAGCGGATCCGTCGCACCGAAAGCTGCAAACATCTTCACCAGCTGTTGCCGCGCCGCTTCTTCGTTCCAGCTCCGCTGCCGCCGGACGATTTCCAGCAAATGATCGACCGCTTCAGCGCGTTGTCCCGAGGCCAGCAACGCCAGCGCCAGATCGTACCGTGCCTGATGATCGTCGGGTGCTGCGGCGACTTTGGCCGCCAGCTCTGTCGTCGACCCGGCCTGTGCCGCTTGTTCCGCTAACTCCAGCGCGGTATGAGCCTGCGCCAAAGCCTTGTCCTTAGCAATCGCCGCCGGTGCATCTGCCAAAAGCTGTTTTGCCTGATCGACATGCCCGCCCGCAATCATGCAGCGCACCACACCCGCATAGGCCACAGCATTATCAGGAACGAGGCCGACAACATCACCAAAAATATCCTGCGCCGTTTCCCAGTCCCCGGCGACCAGCGCAGCTTCCGCCTCCTGCAACGCTGTCTCGATTTGCGCCAGCGGGTTGCTGCTCCCCGTGGCGGCGCTGGTGGCCTTTACAAGGCGTTCGACCCATTGCTTGACCTGTGGCTCCGGCAAAGTTCCCATAAAACCATCGACCGGACGTCCTTGAAAAAACGCAAACACCGCCGGGACGGATTGCACCCGGAACTGCGCGGCAATTTGTGGGCAGGTTTCAATATTAACCTTCACCAGACGCACGGCTCCTTGCAATGCCAGCACGCATCTTTCCAACGCCGGGGTCAATTGTTTGCACGGTTCGCACCACGGAGCCCAAAAATCAACGATGACCGGCGTTTGCATCGATGCATCGATGACGTCGGCTACGAAAGTTTCGTAGCCGGTTTCCTTGATCATATCGGTGGCGGGTACAGGCGTGGAACTCTTGGCGGCAACGTTTTGCATGGCTTGCTCGAAAGCGGTTATCCAGTCCTGAAACAGATTGGGAGCGCCTCGGCCTTTTTCAAGCCCGCTCAGGGCAACCAGAAAACAGAGTTAACTTATTCTGTCAATTAATGTTTTTTCGCCTTGACCTGCCGGATGGCAAAAGGCATTGTGCCGCCCTTGGAACGCGGGCGTAGCTCAGGGGTAGAGCATAACCTTGCCAAGGTTAGGGCCGAGGGTTCGAATCCCTTCGCCCGCTCCAATGAAATTCAGATATACCGTCACTTTATGACCGCCACGTTATGCGACTTTACCTCCCTGCCGGACGGCAAAGCCGGACGTGGGGGCGTGACGCCAGATACGGCGTCAGACTGTTATTTTCCCGAAATCAACGCGCGTCCGAAAGCAGGACAATCATGAAACTCTCGGATATCAAACAAGTTTTGCCGCAATTGTCTGCCGTGAATTTCAAACTGCCCGATGGGTCGTATGTGCCGCCGCACTTCCACGTTACGGAAGTCGGGCGGGTCACAAAACATTTTATCGATTGCGGCGGCGTGGAACGCACCGAAAATGTCGTGAATTTTCAGCTTTGGGAAGCGGGCGATTATGACCATCGCCTCGCGCCACAGAAATTTGCACGCATCCTGGAGATTTCCGGAAAAATTCTGGGCGACGCTGCCAGCCTGAATATCGAAGTTGAATATCAGCAAGGCACAATCGGTAAATTCGGCCTTGAGTTTAACGGCAAGGACTTCATCCTCACGGCCAGAAAAACAGCCTGTCTGGCGCAGGATGCGTGCGGCATTCCCCCGGAAAAAATGCCGTCCGAAACCACGCCTTGCTGCACACCCGGCGGGAGTTGCGGCTGATGCCGCAGCGCGTTCTCGTCCTATGCACCGGAAACTC
>JBASFQ010000036.1:0-47546 GCA_049653105.1 Alphaproteobacteria bacterium | reverse complement strand
ACGGCATCATCGAAATCAAGGCCGTCGCCCGCGATCCGGGCAGCCGCGCCAAAATCGCCGTGGTGTCGAACGACAGCAGCATCGACCCGGTCGGCGCCTGCGTCGGCATGCGCGGCAGCCGCGTTCAGGCTGTCGTCGGTGAATTGCAGGGCGAAAAAATCGACATCATCCCCTGGTCGCATGACCCGGCGACCTTTGTCGTCAACGCGCTCGCACCCGCCGAGGTCAGCAAGGTCGTGCTTGACGAAGACAATAACCGTATGGATGTCGTCGTTCCCGATGAACAATTGTCGCTGGCCATCGGCCGCCGTGGTCAGAATGTGCGCCTCGCATCGATGCTGACCGGCTGGGACATTGACATTCTGACCGAGAAGGAAGAATCCGAACGCCGCCAGGAAGAAGTCAAAGCGCGCACATCGCTGTTCATCGAAGCGCTGTCGGTTGACGACGTTATCGCCCATCTGCTGGTGGCCGAAGGCTTTACCAAGGTCGAGCAGGTTGCGGAAACCCAGACCGACGAAATCGCCGAAATCGAAGGTTTCGACGCCGAAGTCGCGCAGGAATTGCAGCAACGCGCCCGCACCTGGCTGGCAGAACGCGCCGCCGCGCTGGAAGCGAAACGCCGCGAACTCGGCATCGAAGATGCGGTCATGCTGCTGCCCAACATGACGCCGGAATTCGCCGTCAAGCTGGGAGAAAAGGGTATCAAGACGCGCGACGATGTCGGCGATCTCGCGAGCGATGAGCTGCGCGAAATCCTGGGCAACGACGCGATGACCGAGACACGCGCCAACGAGTTGATTATGGCGGCGCGCGCTCATTGGTTCCCTGATGCCCCGCATGCGTAAGCCATGAGGTGCGCCCGTCATGATCGCCGTGCCGCAGGCCCCGCATGTTAAACCGGAATGTTCCGGCAAGGCCGCCGTATCGTCTCCGGACGAACCGGAGCGGCGCTGCATTGTCACCGGCGTCATCCGTCCCCGCGAGGAATTGATTCGCTGCGTCATCGGACCGGACGGTCAAGTCTGGCCCGATCTCGATGCCAAACTTCCGGGACGGGGATTATGGGTTGGCTGCGCGGCCGGGCTGGTCGCCACCGCTGTGCGCAAGAACCTGTTCGCGAAAGCGGCGCGCGCCCCAGCCTCCTGCTCCCCTGATCTGGTAGCGCGCATCAACAGCCTGCTGCATGAACGCGTGCTGCAATTGCTCGGGTTGGCGCAGCGCAGCGGCATCTGTGTCACGGGCTTCACCCAGGTCGAACCGGCGGTAAAATCAGGAGAAATTGCCCTGCTCTTCATTGCCGCCGACGCCGGTCAGGACGGCGCCAGTAAATTACAGCCCCGGATTGCAGCCGAAAACATCTATCGTTTTCTGTCCAGCCCAGAGCTTGGCCGTGCCCTTGGTTATGACCAACTGGTCTATGCCGGATTGCGCCCCCATGCCCTGACTCAGCGCATTGTGACGGCGGCGACGCGATTTTCCACCTTTTCAACGCAGGAAAACATTGCGCCAGAGCCCGGCTTGGCGCAGATTGACCCCGAAATTCAAGGACAGGAACGATGACGGAATCTGAAGGCAAAAAAGTTCTCTCGCTGGGCGGCATCAAGCCGAAGCTCGAGCTGAAAAAGTCGGTCGAACCAGGCGCGGCCTCTGCCGGGTCGGTGCGACAGAGCTTCAGCCACGGCCGCTCGAAAACCGTCGCCGTCGAGGTCAAACGCAAACGCGAAGGCGAAGCGGGTCCGCGCCCACTTACCGATAAGGACTCATCCGGACGCAGCGGTTCCGCTCCCCGGCAACTGACGCAAGAAGAACGGGATGCGCGCGTGCGCGCCCTGCGCGGCGCGGTTCTGGAAGGCAACGAAGTCCGGCGGCCCAACGCCCCTCCTTTGGTTGCGACACAGGTCAACCGCACACCCGAACCCGCGCCGGAAGCGCCCGTAACCGGCGACACTCTGCGTCACCGCGAACTGGAAGAACTGCGCCTGATTCAGGAACAAGAAAAGGTCGCCGCCAGTTCCAAAAAGGTCGAAGACGAACAGCGCCGCCGCGAACTGCTTGAAGGTCGCCGCAGCGATGACGGTCGCATGCGCGCCACGCGCATCGGCGACACCACAGCCGTCACACCGCGCGCTGCCGTCCCCGGCGCAGCAGCGCCCCCCCGTCAGGCGACGGAGGAGGAAGATGACCGCAACCGCAAACGCCGACGCGCAGGTCAGGAACCGGCGCCGCGCGCCCGTACCGGCGACCGCCGCCGCGATGGCCATTTGACGCTCCAGAAAGTTTTGTCGGGCAATGACGAGCGCACCTACAGCGTCGCCTCAATGCGCCGCCGTATCCAGCGCGAAAAGCGCCAGAACACGCAGCAGCAGGATCAGCAAAAAGTCTCGCGCGACGTGACGATTCCGGAAACCATCACGGTGCAGGAACTCGCCAACCGTATGTCCGAGCGCGCGGTCGATGTGATCAAGATTCTGATGAAGCTTGGCGTCATGGCGACAATTACCCAGACGATTGACGCCGACACTGCCGAGCTGGTCGCCGCCGAACTTGGCCATCGCGTCAAGCGCGTCGCCGAATCCGACGTCGAGCAGGTCTTGCAGGATCAGGGTGATGAAACCGCCCAGTTGCTGCCACGTCCCCCCGTCGTCACCATTATGGGTCACGTTGATCACGGCAAGACCTCGCTGCTTGATGCGCTGCGCCAAACTAATGTCGTCGCCGGCGAAGCCGGGGGCATCACCCAGCATATCGGCGCGTATCAAATTGTGCTGCCCGAGCCGCAGCACGGCTTTGACCGCATGACCTTCATCGATACGCCGGGTCACGCCGCGTTCACAGAAATGCGCGCGCGTGGCGCGAACGTCACCGACGTCGTGATTTTGGTGGTTGCCGCCGATGACGGCATCATGCCGCAGACCGTCGAAGCCATCCGCCACGCAAAAGCGGCGGCCGTGCCGATGATCGTCGCCATCAACAAATGCGATCTCCCCGCCGCCAATCCCGGTCGGGTGCGGCAGGAATTGCTGCAACATGATGTGCAGGTCGAAGAGATGGGCGGCGACGTGCTGTCGGTCGAAATTTCCGCCAAAACGCGCAAGGGGCTCGACAGACTGCTCGATACCATTCTGTTGCAGGCTGAAATCCTTGAGCTGAAGGCCAACCCGGCGCGCAGTGCGGCGGGCGTGGTCATTGAAGCCAAAATGGAACGCGGTCGCGGTTCCGTCGCTACTGTCCTGGTGCAACGCGGCACGCTGCGCGTCGGCGACATCTTTGTGGCTGGCGCTGAATGGGGACGCGTGCGCGCGCTCATCAATGATCGCGGCCAGAATGTCGTGGAAGCAGAACCCGCCAAGCCGGTCGAAGTTCTCGGCCTGACCGCAACGCCGCAAGCGGGCGATGATTTCACCGTCGTCGAGAATGAAACCAAAGCCCGTGAAATCAGCGAATTCCGCCAGCGCAAGAAACGTGCCCACATCGCCGCCACCAGCGGCCGTGGCACGCTGGAACAGATGCTGGAAAACATCAAGGCCGGACAAGCAAAAGAACTTGCCGTTCTGATCAAGGGCGACGTGCACGGTTCGGTCGAAGCGATCAAGGGCGCGTTGGAAAAACTGGTGCTCGATCAGACCGAAGTCAAAGTACGCGTCCTCGACGCCGCCGTCGGTCCGGTCACCGAATCCGACGTCACGCTGGCCAATGCATCAAAGGCGCTCATCATCGGGTTCAATGTCCGCGCCAATCCGCAAGCACGGGAAATGTCGCGCCGCGACGGGGTCGAAATCCGCTATTACTCAATCATCTATAATGTGATCGACGATGTGAAACAGGCGCTGACCGGCATGCTTGCGCCGACCTTGCGCGAAAAATTCCTCGGCAACGCGCAAATCCTGCAAGTTTTCAACATCACAAAAGTCGGCAAAATCGCGGGCTGCAAAATCACCGACGGCGTGGTCAAACGCGGCGCCAAGGTGCGTCTGCTGCGCGACAACGTCGTGATCCACGAAGGCACGCTGAAAACCCTGAAGCGCATGAAAGACGAAGTCAAGGAAGTCGCCCAGGGCTACGAATGCGGTATGGCCTTCGAGAATTACGACAATATCGAAGCCAACGACATCATCGAGTGTTTCGAGCTGGAAAGCATCGCGCGGCAATTGTAAGGGCTGCAAGAACGCTCAGTATTATTGTTGTGCCAGCCAAGGTTCGGGGAGCAATTCCTTCAGCTGCATAATTTTGTCGTCACGCGCCATAATGCGCGTCGCGAGATTGTCGGGATTCACCTGATATATAAATTCACGGCATTTCCCACATGGCGCCATAATCTGCTGGTTTCTATCGACCGCAACAATCGTGATTATTCGGCTCTCGCCGTCTGTAACCATCGTGCCGATAGCATTACATTCAGCACAAAATCCAAGACCGCACGATGTATCAATGCAGCCCCCTACATAGACATTGCCTTGATCCGTCACCAGCGCACATCCGACGCTGCCGGCCATCACTGTTGGCGAAAGCCTGGGGGATTAAGAACAGCCAATGCCTTAGAAATCAACGCGTTATCATCAATCATCGCGTCCACCTGTTGCTAAAACCATCTCAGCATTATACACAAACGCGCCATCATGGCGTGAGAAACTCGGTATCAAAACTTTTACCATTGCTTGCCATAATAGTCTTATGGCGCATGCGTCGGGTTCGGAGCAGCAGCAAGATTTCTTTCATCGGGATATAGCCCGCCTCAATCATGTTGCGGAATCAATGGCGCTGTTCGCCACCGTCTGGCTGAGCCGGACGATGCAGAATTCCTACCTCCCCGACCACGCCAAGGCCGCTTATATCGATTATCTGGCGCATAATTATAACCGCCGCCCGGTGCAGGATCTGGCGCGGCAGGCGCAACGCCTGGCCTATCGGCTGGATCAACAATTCAGCACACCGGACGTACCGTTCTCGGCGCACAATTGGTATCAGAAGGCTCAACATCTGAACGCCCTGCCCGTCCTGCCCGGCATTGCCGCCGAACGGCGCTTCATGCGCTATCTCGCTTTGCGCGATTTACAGGAATTCACAGCATCCTTCACTGCCCCGACGCGCAGTACGGCACATCTCCGCCCATGGGTACGCACCGCAATGCAGAGCGCGATGGCGCTGAACCAGCTGGAGCGCGCCTGGGAAAACAGCGTCACAATCTGGGACGCCAATACGCCACCCCGCCCCCGCACCTTCGTTCGCGCCCAAATCCATGCCAGCCCGTGGCAAGCGCACCCGGCGCTGCGGCATTAATCCACCCCACATGCCGCTTGCACCAAATGCGGCAACAAGGGATAATGCCCCCGAGAAAATGACAGGTTTTCATGCGTTCACAACGACAATTACGCGTCGGCGAAGAGATCCGCCACGCTCTGGCCGCCGTATTTCAGCGCGGCGATTTTCACTGGCCCGAAGGCTTGAGCCCGGCGGCGCTCAGCGTCACCGAGGTGCGCGTCAGCCCGGATTTGCACAATGCGACGGCCTTTATCATGCCGCTCGGCGGCATTAAAATGTCGGAAACAGTGCAGGCGCTGAACGCTGCCGTCGGATTCTTTCGGCATGTGATTGCGAAGGAAGTCAAATTACGCTTCGTCCCCAAGCTCGACTTCGCGGCGGATACCAGCTTCGATTACGCGAATAAAATCACCACGCTGCTGCAAGACCCTGCGGTCGCCAAAGATTTGACGGCAACAGAAACAGACGACAAATAAAAATTTACGGCGCGAACTGATAAGCCAGCCCCACCGTCGTACGTAAATTATGCGTATAGCTGTCAGGTTCGTAATAGTTGCTGACCACCGGACTGACACCGTAACCGAAACCGGAGAATTCGCCCTTCGCCGTCAATTCGAGATGTTTGGTCATGCGATACCCGATGCGGCCTTCCATCTGCCATATCGGCCGCGCCCCCAGCTTGAAAACACGCCCCAGCCCGGTCATTTCCGCCGCGAACGTCCGGCCGCCTTCAGCCCCCAGCGCCAAAACCCATTTTTCGGTGGGGGAATATTGCGCCAGCATCCCAGCCATGAAGAACCCATGCTGATAATCTTCGGTATAGCCGCCAACGCCGGTAATCTTGCGCCGCCACATCCGGAACCCCAGATCACCATAAGGGATCAGCATCACTTGCTGGCCAATCGGAAACCCGTGCCCGATACGCCCCGAAAAATTGAGGATATTATTTTCTGTCGTCGTCGTGTGCGGTACGCATACATTGTTAGCATAGCACAACCCTCCGACATAATCGGTATCGCCGAAAGCAAAATCCCCTTGCAGCCGCATATAAAGATTTTTCAGAAACCACGACGACCGCGACGCATGCGGCATATAGTTCAACGCGAACCCGAAATCGAACAGCGCGCCTTTTTCATAATTGAACGTCGCATCATTGACACTTTCGCCATACTTCTGCCGTTTGAAACCAATTTCGATTTCGCCGGAATTATTGCTGGCATATATGTCCTTCAGCTCGGCGCGCGCCGTCCCCGCCACAAGGCAGCATCCCGCCAGCAACAGACAAAGCAGACGCGAAGATATTTTCATGATAATTGTCCGGCAATGATTCAAGGACGGGATCACAGAATTCAAGACCGTCTAAACCCCTAATCAAAATTGGTTACCTTAATGCTAACAATCTCCAAAGGCTGGCTATGAGCCGCAAAAACAAAGGCACAGCCCGCCACGGCTGGATCATTCTCGACAAGCCGCCCGGCCTGACCTCGACACAGGCACTTGGTAAAGTCCGGCATCTTCTGGACGCGCAAAAAGCCGGCCATGGCGGCACGCTCGACCCGATGGCCACCGGCGTCTTGCCGTTGGCTTTCGGCGAAGCCACCAAATTGATCCCTTTTGTCATGGACGGCCACAAAACCTACAGCTGCACCATAGGTTGGGGCGAGTCCCGCGATACCGAAGATGCCGAAGGACAGATCACCGCCACCAGCCCCATCCGCCCCGACCGGAACGCGATTCTGGCCGCCCTGCCCCGCTTTATCGGCACAATCCGCCAAACTCCGCCGATTTATTCGGCGCTCAAGATCGACGGTGTCCGCGCCTATGACCTCGCCCGCGCCGGAACTGCCCCGGAAATGACCCCGCGCGACGTGCAAATATTTGATTTTCAATTACTTTCTATCGACAATCCCGACCATGCCAGCTTGCGGATCCGCTGCGGCAAAGGCACTTATATCCGCGCCCTTGCCCGCGATCTGGCCTTGGCGCTCGGCACGGTCGGACATCTGACGGCGCTGCGCCGGGAACAAAGCGGGCCTTTTACCCTGCAACAAGCGATTTCTCTGGAAAATCTCGCCGCTTTGGCGCATAAGGGCGAGGCCTTAACGGCACTGCGACCGATCGCGGCGGCGCTGGACGACATCCCGGCTCACGCGATCGACGACCAGGAGGCGCATCGGCTGCGCCACGGTCAGGCCATAGCGGCCAGACCCGACGAAGATGGAACGCAATTCCCGACCATGCTTGCGACCCATCACGGCCAACCGGTGGCGCTGATCGCGCGACGGGACGGCCATTGGCAGCCGATACGCGGTTTCAACCTTTAAAGATGGAGATGACGATGTCGATTACCGCCGAGCGCAAACAAACGCTCATCAAAGAACATGCCCGCGCCGCCAACGACACCGGCTCGGCCGAAGTGCAGATCGCGATCCTGACCGAACGGATCAATAATCTGACCGAACATTTCAAATCCCACGCCAAGGATCATCATTCCCGCCGCGGCTTGCTCGTTCTGGTCGGCAAACGTCGCCGCCTGCTTGATTACTACAAGCGCATGAACGCCAAGAACTATGCGGAACTGATCGCGAAGCTGGGCATCAGAAAGTAAGATACGTCAGCGTGATTGCGCTCCACACACATCAAGCGCCTCCACAAATCATGGCCTACCGACATGCGGCGAACCACGGGTTCGTCTCGCATTCGGTATGCTTTTACAATTCCGCCGCATTTTTTTTAAAAAGCGGCGCACAATTTTCTCTGCAGCAAAAAATGCGAGAATGGCCGGATGACATTGGGTTGTCCGGGACGTCTAAAACAATGAAAGGAACAGACGGATATGTTTAAAGTTTATCGTCAAGAAATGACCTGGGGCGGGCAAAAGCTCGTGCTCGAAACTGGCAAAATCGCGCGTCAAGCCGACGCCGCCGTGATGGCCACACTGGGCGGCACGACCGTGCTTTGCACCGTGGTCGCCGCCAGACAAGCCAAGCCGGGACAGGATTTCTTTCCTCTGACCGTTAATTATCAGGAAAAGGCTTTCGCCGCCGGTAAAATCCCCGGCGGGTTCTTCAAGCGCGAAGGCCGTCCACCGGAAACCGAAGTGCTGACCAGCCGCCTGATCGACCGCCCGATCCGCCCGCTCTTCCCCGAAGGCTATCGTTGCGAAACCCAAGTCATCGCGACGCTGCTGTCGCATGATCTGGAAAACAGCCCCGACATCGTCGCCATGATCGGCTGCTCCGCCGCTCTGACGCTGTCTGGCGTGCCGTTCCTCGGCCCAATCGCCGGCGCGCGCGTCGGTTATAAGGATGGCCAGTTCATCCTCAACCCCGCCATCCCCGATATCGCGTCATCGGAGCTTGAACTCCTTGTCGCCGGGACCAAAGAAGGCGTGTTGATGGTCGAATCCGAAGCCAAGGAATTGCCCGAAGACATCATGCTGCAAGCGGTCATGTTCGGTCACAAGAACTTCCAGCCGGTGATCGACCTGATCATCAAGCTGGCGGAAATGGCCGCCAAGGAACCGCGCGAGCTGGCGCCGCCTGCTTACGACAAAAAGGCTCTGCTGACGGAACTCAAGACTCTGATCGGTGCGGATCTGACCGCGGCCTATAACGAAACCGTCAAACAGAATCGCTACGAAAAGCTGGACAAGCTGACGGACAAGGCGAGCACGGCCATTCCTGCCGAACGCTATGCGCCGGAGGCAGTTCATGAATGTCTGGAACAGCTGAAATACGACCATGTCCGGCACATGATCCTGTCGAGCGGCAAGCGCATCGACGGTCGCGATACCAAGACCGTCCGCCCCATCGTCTGCGAAGTCGGCTTCTTGCCGCGCACGCACGGTTCAGCGCTGTTCACCCGCGGCGAAACCCAGGCGATGGTTGTCACTACGTTGGGAACCAGCCAGGACGAGCAGATCATCGACGCGCTGGAAGGTGAGTATCGGCAGAATTTCATGCTGCACTACAACTTCCCGCCCTATTCGGTCGGTGAAACCGGACGCATGGGCAGCCCTGGGCGGCGCGAAATCGGCCATGGCAAACTGGCCTGGCGCGCGGTGCATCCACTGCTCCCCAGCAAGGAACAGTTCCCCTATACGATGCGCGTAGTGTCGGAAATCACCGAATCCAATGGTTCATCTTCGATGGCCACAGTCTGCGGCAGCTCGCTGTCGCTGATGGATGCGGGCGTGCCGATGGCGCGTCCCATCGCGGGCATCGCCATGGGTTTGATCAAGGAAAGCAGCGGCTTTGCCGTGCTGTCGGATATTCTCGGTGACGAGGACCATCTGGGCGACATGGATTTCAAGGTCGCAGGCACGGACAAAGGCATCACCGCGCTGCAAATGGACATCAAGATCACCTCGATCACCGAGGAGATCATGAAGATCGCGTTGGCACAGGCCAAGGACGGTCGCATCCATATCCTCGGCGAAATGGCCAAGGCCATGTCCACCTCGCGCGAAGGCGTCAATCAAAACGCGCCGCGCATTACCACGCTGACGATTCCCAAGGATAAAATCCGCGAAGTCATCGGCTCGGGCGGCAAGGTCATCCGCGAAATCTGCGAAGTGACCGGCGCAAAAGTCGACATTGAAGATGACGGCACAGTGCGGGTCGCCGCCGTCGATGCCAAAGCCGGCGAAGCCGCCGTCAACTGGATCAAGGGCATCGTCGCGGAACCAGAAGTCGGCCAGGTCTATATCGGCAAGGTGGTCAAAACCGTCGATTTCGGCGCGTTCGTGAACTTCCTCGGCGCCAAAGACGGCCTCGTCCATATCTCGGAAATCGCCCCGCAACGCATCAACAAAGTCTCCGACGTCCTTAATGTCGGCGATGAAGTCCGCGTCAAGGTTCTGGGCGTCGATGATCGTGGTAAAATCAAGCTGTCGATGAAATCGGTCGATCAAAAGACCGGCGAAGACATCGGCCAACGTCAAGCGTCATAAACGCACGACGTTTCAAGACACGGGCGGGATGGGTAACCATCCCGCCTTTTTTTTGGCAAATAACGCCGCGCCCTTATATCCAGGGGACAGTGCCAATATCAGGTCACTTCGTCATGAATGGCGCGAAACGCCCCGGCAAGATCAGGTTCTTCAAGGATTGCCGACATTGGCATACCCACCGCCGCCACGTCGCGTAACGTCGCGCTATAATGCGATTCCTGCCGGAAATGATGCATAAGAATGCGGTTCTCGTGCTTGGGCGCGATGATGGCGGGCGCGGCGCTCTGCGCCGAATCATCGCCACGCAGAGCGTGGATAATCGCGTCGGAATCGGTAATTTCAACCTGCGGCTGGTGCGCGAATAATTCAACCAGCCGCTTGCGGCGTCGCGCTGTCGTGTCGCCCGGTATATTATCGCGGGTCAGATCGGCAACAATGCGGCAATAAAACCCGGCAGCCACAGCATCCAGCACCGTTTCACGGATGCATTGCCCGGCATACAGCCCGGTGACAAGCAGCGTCGTAACCTGCATCCGCCGCAGCCTTTTGCCCAGTGCCGGGCAGGAGAAGGCCGAATTCGCAGTTTTGAATGCAATCGCGCCGCGCAACTCCGCCGCCAGCATTGCCGGAAAGTCATAAGTCACGCGCAACATCTGCCGCGCTGCGGCATCCGGCGGTTCAACCAGAGTCAGGCCAGATTTTTTGTCGAATCGCGCGTTGCTGACCACCCAGATTGCAGGCAGGTCAAATCCGGCCAGAACAGCATCAAACGCCACAATATCGCGCAGCAAATCCTGCCCGCCAATATCGCGTTGCGGCGCGCCGCTATCCGCCGGAAACAGAAACCGGCGTTGCAAATCAACCGCCAAATGTACGAGATTATCGAATCTCATCCCTGCTCTCCCCGACCTACCCTAGCAGAGAAAACCCGCAAATATTTCAAGAAAAATCACTGCGCCCATGGTAAGGACTGGCCAGCCGTGCCATATCCTGCTTATAATTCCCGTCTTAACGATTAAAGGGTCGATTTTCGTGCAGCCTCTCAAGCCGTTACGCATCTCTGGACGTGAAGTTTTACCCCTGGTCGAAGGCGGCAAGGGTATTTCTGTCTCCAACGGCGAAAGCTCGGGATCCTGGGCGGCGGCGGATGGCGTCGGCACTTTTTCCGGCGTTAATGCCGATTTTCACAATGCCGACGGCAGCACCATTTCTCAGGAATATAAGGGGCGCACCCGGCGCGAACGCCACGAAGAACTGGTAAATTTCGCGATCAGGGGCGGTATCAGCCAGGCACAGATCGCGCATGAAACCTCCGGCGGGCGCGGGCGCATCCACATGAACGTCCTGTGGGAGATGGCCGCGCCAGAACGCATTCTGCACGGCATTCTCGAAGGCACGAAGGGGATGATCCACGGCGTCACCTGCGGCGCGGGGATGCCCTTTAAACTGGCCGAGATTGCGGGAAAATTCGGCGTTTCCTATTACCCCATCGTCTCGTCATCGCGCGCCTTCCGCGCCCTGTGGCTGCGTTCATTCCGCAAATTCCGCGATTTGCTCGGCGCGGTGGTCTATGAAGATCCGTGGCGCGCCGGCGGCCATAACGGCATCACCAATTCCGAAAACCCGTTGCACCCCGAAGACCCTTATCCCCGCGTGCTGGCATTACGCACCTATATGCGGGAACAGGGGCTTGGTGACGTGCCGATCATCATGGCCGGCGGCGTCTGGTGGCTGTCGGAATGGGAAAACTGGCTCGACAATCCCGAGCTGGGGCCCATCGCGTTCCAGTTCGGCACGCGCCCGCTGTTGACGCAGGAAAGCCCGATCTCCAATGCCTGGAAACAAAAACTGCTGAAACTCAAGAAAGGCGACGTCTTTCTGAACAAATTTTCTCCGACCGGTTTCTATTCGTCGGCGGTTCGCAATCCGTTTCTGCAGGAATTGATCGAACGTTCGGAACGACAAATCGCGTACGCGCTGGAACCTTTGGGCGAGCATGTCGCGGAATTTCAGGTCGGCGCCGTCGGACGTCCTGTCTATCTGACTCACGGCGATCTGACGCTGGCGCAGAACTGGGCGACGCAGGGTTTCAGCCGCGCGATGCGAACCCCCGATAGTACGCTTGTCTTCGTCACGCCGGAACGGGCGCAGCAGATTACACAGGATCAGATCAATTGCATGGGCTGCCTCAATGCCTGCCACTTCTCCAACTGGGCCGTCAATGAAGAGAGCACGACCGGAAAAAAACCCGACCCGCGCAGCTTCTGCATCCAAAAAACCCTGCAAAATATCAGTCATGACGGCGATGTCGAGAACCAGTTAATGTTCGGCGGCACCAACGCCTATCGTTTCGCAACTGACCCCTTTTACGCCAAAGGCTTCGTCCCTACCGTCAAACAGCTGGTAGAGCGTATCCAGACCGGCCAATAACTTCTCTGCGGTGGCTTGCCCATGTTTCGACGCATCTTCATTCTGCTGATCGTGGCGGCGCTGGTCGCCGCAGGGGCACTCTTTGTCTGGCTGCGCTCCACCGCCCCCAAAGCCGGCGCGCTTGACGTGCTGCAAAACGGTGACCTGGTATTTCAGACCCGCATATCGCTGTCGGACATGTCCGTCGCTTTTATGACGCTCAGCCCCCTGACCCATGTCGGCATTATCAAGAATTCCGCCAATGCTGCCCCACGCGTCGTTGACGTTTCTGATAAGGTGCAGGAAATGCCCTTATCGGGATGGTTGGAGCACGGTGCCGGTGACCGCGTTGTGGTGAAAAGAATGCGCGGCATGACCCCCGCCATCGCCGCAAACATTCTGGAATCAGCGCGCGCCTATTATGGAAAACCCGATGATCTCCTGTTTCGCTTTGACGCGGACTCGATCTATAGCGGCGAACTCGTTTATGCGGCATTCCAGTCTGGCGCGCGCATCAATCTGGGACGCGTGCAGCGGATGCTGGAACTCAATGTCGATAATGTCTTCGTGCAGAAATTCTTTGCAATGCATTGGCGGGATCATCCGCTCTGCCAGACGCCAGAGAGCAATATTTATACGGTCTGTGCCGATTTAATCCTGAGTCAGGAAATCATCACGCCGGTCAGCATCGCCACCGCCCCGCAGCTTGATACCGTCTATGATAATTATGGCTGGCTGGCCACGCTGATCGGCAAGCACTAAGGTCAGGGTTAGAAAACCGCTCTCAATGAGGAGCCGCCTGCGCCGCAAGCCGGTTCCAAAATACGCGTCCCTGAGTGAGCGTGCCTTAATCTAATTTATATCAAACGATGGTACGGCGTGATCCATGTGAAAGCAATGTTCACCATGGCAAGACAAGGCCGCGCCAGCCAATCAAGATTGGTTCATGGACTATATATAAGGCTCTTAGTGCCGTTCGTCCGCGCCCTTGCCCAAAGCCCGGTTCAAAAGATAGCTCGGATCGCGCCGCCAATTGTCAAGCAGCTGCCGCGCCACTGGCGGTGTCAGGCGGTCAAAAGCCGACAGCGCCTGGTTCAACTCGCGCGGATGCACGATCTGCGCCCCGCCCCGCCCGCCTTGCGACAGTAAGAACAAGGACACGAATTGTGGTTTCTCCACGCCGATTGCGCGGCAGGCAACCGCGAGAGACCGCCCCCCTGTCTCAACGACAATCATATCGACCAGATCAAGCCCGAGATTGATCAGCCGTCCAAGCAAAATATTGAACAAGCGGAAATGCCCCAACCGCAAGACCTGCACCAGAGTTTTTGCCGTATTCAGATCGCGCACCACGAGCCAGTCGGCAACCTGCGCCATAATCTGGTCTTCGTTCTTTTCCATTTCATAACGGCTGAGCAAATCATCGACAGTCTGCTCCAACGCCTGATCCGCTTGTCCGACGGCAACGCCAAAGCGCTTGATGGCAAAGCGGCGTAATTCGGGAGCAACCCACCAATAGAGCTTGGCGGCCGTTTCAGGATTCAGTTCCGGACGTCCCAACACCGGTTGACACAGCTGTTCGGCAAATCGCGCCGCACCCGCCAAAGCATTCATCGCCTTCGGCGAAATTTTTGCTCCCATATTTTCGGCGATGCTTTGCATCACCGTCAAATCTCCCGTCACGACCAGGGCATCCACCAGAGCCTCGCCGATTTCCGCACGCAAAGCCACGGCGCGCGCATGCTCGACACCCTGCGTCACCACCAACGTGACCAGATCCGAATCCGTCAACACGACTGATTGTGTCAGGATCGGGCGCGCCACTTCGATGCGGTCATTCGCCAAGGTCATCAACAATTTGCGCGGTGCAGTTGCAGAGGGCGCCAGTTTATCGGCCAGAAGCTGGCGCAAGGAAACCTGCGCCCCGCTGATCAACCCATCGACAATTTCGTTCACCAGCGTCTGTTCACGCTGGCTCAGGCTGATTTCCGCCTGATCAAACAGAGTCGCCAGCTCTGTCACCAGCGCGCCCCGCCCCTGCTCAGAGCGGTCATGCGCTAATGCCAATAGTCTCGTCACGGCCTGTTGCGACATCATCTGGCTCATAAAATTACAATTACTCGGCCTGTTGGATAAGAAGGCATTAACCTAAGTACCAAACACGACCTAACCATGAATTACTTAACTTTTTATTCACGACACCCGTGGGAATATGACGTATATTATCTGCACCGCCATAGTTACCAAATTGGGGTATTTTATTGCAAATACCGACACAGAATAATGCCATTCCGACACCGCTTCCGGCCATTTCGCCGCAAGTTATCCGCGCCGTTGTTCAACCTCCTGCAACCCCGACAATTACGCCCCGTGCCATTGATCCCAACGAGCATGGCAACAAGGGCACAGCCACTGGTTCCGCGACACAACGCCAGAACACCGGTACCGGGGGAACCATCGCGAGCAGCCGCAGAAATCAGCGCGGCGGCAATCTTGATGTTTCCGTCTAGCCCGACTTCAAAAATATAGCACGTCATAGCGAAACTAAATCATTGATTTTACGGTAAATTTTTCTTTAATGCGGCCATAAACAGCCTGCACACATCAATATTGCCAGAAAAAAATATGAACATGCCCGTAATGGGTACAATCGATGTGAATAATCCACTACCCGCAACATTATTTTCTGCTATCACTGCCAAAGATTTTTTTCCTGTACGCCATATCTAATCGGCGGCGGGTGCGAGCAGCCTGAAAATTGACGCCTTAACCCCCCATTGTTCGATGACCTCTGGTTCTTTACGTCTCCCCCTCCGCCTGGGTACCCGCAACAGCAAACTTGCGCGACGACAGACGGATCTTGTCTGCGCCGCCTTGATCGCTGCCGCGCCGGAACTGGCCGCACCCGACGCTATCACGATCATCCCGATGCAAAGTTCAGGCGACTGGCGCCCCGGACAAAAAGAAACAACAATTGCCATGCTGGGCGGTAATAAAGGGCTTTTTGCCAAGGAGCTTGAAGTCGCGTTGCGCGACGGACGCATTGATTGCGCCGTCCATAGCGCCAAGGATCTGGAGACCCTTATCCCCGACGATCTATGCCTCGCCGCTTTTCCACGCCGCGACGATCCGCGCGATGCGTTTATTTCACCGCTGGCGGCGCACCCGCGCGACCTACCGTCCGGAGCACGCATCGGCACGTCAAGCTTGCGCCGTGCCGCGCAGCTGCTGCACGTACGCCCCGACATAAAGGTGGAGCCGTTTCGCGGCAATGTCGATACGCGGCTCCGCAAACTCGCCGATGGCCAGGTCGACGCCACGCTTCTGGCCTATGCGGGGCTTATGCGCCTCGGCATCGCCGATGCCGCGACAGCAATCCTGTCACCCGAAGAAATGCTGCCGGCCGTCGCACAGGGTGCGCTGGCCATTGAAATCCGCCGCGACGACCACGCTCTGCATCATGTGCTGCGCCGGATCAATGATCCGGTCACCGAAACCTGCGTCATGATCGAGCGCACGTTTCTGTTGCACCTCAACGGTTCGTGCCGCACACCAGTCGCCGCGATGGCCACACTGTTGCCGGATGGCCAGATTGACTTCCTGGCGCTGGCGGCTAAACCTGACGGCACGATGCTGAAGCGGCATCACCAAGTCTGGAACAGCGAAACGGCAATGGCGCAAGCGGGCGCGCTGGGTCGTACTATGCGTCAGGATCTCCCCGTAGATTTGTTGTGTGTATGATTGCACCCTATGATGTTTTAATTACCCGGCCCGAACGCGCCGCCCAGCATCTCAGCAGTGTTCTGCGTCAACATGGTTACACGCCCCTGATCGAACCGCTGCTGACCATCAGCGCCGGACATCAGCAACCCCCGCCGCTGCTTAATACGGGCGGCGTGATATTCACCAGCCCGAACGGCGTCGCCCTGACACCTTATGCCGATCTACCGCGCGGCTGGCGCCTGTGGCCCTGTTATTGCGTGGGGGCGCGCACGGCCTATGTCGCGGAAAAATATGGCTGGCAAAACATCACCGCCGGCGGCGGCTCCGGCGCACAACTGGCGCAACAAATCAAGACCCGGCAAAGCCCCGAAGCCGGACATTTGCTGCATATCGGCGGCGCCGACCTCAAACCCGAGCCCGATACCAGTCTGCGCCAGGGTGGCTATCTGGTCATTAATTGGACCGTGTACCGTGCCAATCCGGTTGAACAACTCTCCGCGCCATGTGCGGCCGCTCTGAACGGATCGCTGCGGATCGTCACTTTTTTTTCGGCACGAACGGTGGCGACATTCGCCGCCCTGTTGCGCGATGCCGACCTGATCACAAGCTGCGCGCACCTCACCGCTTTATGTCTCAGTCCGCATGTCGCCACCGCCGCCGCGCAATTGCCCTGGAAAAACATCGTCACGGCCAAGGCTCCCCATGAAGCCGCGCTTCTCGAGGCGCTGCAAACCACGCTCTCGGCGGCATGAGCTGATCAGGCCGCAACGAAAAAATGGCGCACGAATCGCGCCCGTAGCGTACATTAAGGGGCGTGTGCCTCAGGGGCGGAGAAAACCACCACCTGCAGAGCCCAACATCCTCTGATCATGCACGTACCTTCGGCTATAAGAAAGGCTCTGGCCATACATCCGCCGCTCTCATATATTGGGCACATGATTTCTGGCTCCGGCGTTCTCCGGAACCTGTCGTGATGAGGTTGCCGTGTCCGAAGAACCAGCCAACGCTCCACCAACCCCCGAACCAACGGCCAGGCTGCCCGTGGTCGTTACTCCCGCCGAAAGAAAGCCATCCGATCTTCTGGCGCGGCTGCTCGGAGTCTTGGCTCTGACTTGCAGCGTAGGAACCGGCGCCTATATCGCCGCCCGCCCTGCGCCACTGCCGTCACCGATCACCCCGGAAATCTGGCAGGCAACACAACAGCGCACAACGGCGCTGACCGAAGAGTTGGCCGTCCTGCGGCAGAATCTTCAGACCCTGCAAACCGCGCCACCTGCCACGGTCGCCACCGGGGGCATGACCGCCGAACAGACACAAGGCCTCCAGGAAGAAATCGATAAACTGCGTGCCACTTTGACCGAAATCAAAGGCGGTATTACCAGTGCCACCGCCGTGCAGCAGGACATGACCCAACTTAAAAACGACCTGGCGGTCGCCAACACCGCCATCGCCGCCATGCATGATCAGGTGCGGCGGATGACCGCGACGGCGCATAAGGCAGCGGAAGCGGAAGATACCACGCGCGCGCAGGTCATCGCCTATTTTCAATTAAGGAACGCGGCGGCAACCGCCACGCCTTTTGCCGATGAATTGCAAAAACTCACCGACACAGCCCGCGCCGTTCCCAACTTGCCGCACCTGGCCGCCAAACTGGAAAATGCCGCCCATGCGGGCGTTGCCACGCTGCCGATGCTGCAGGCACGGTTTAACGTCATGTCTGGCCCGGCGGAGCAAGCCATCGCTCTCGCTGCGGCACAGACCTGGTGGGACAAACTGGCCGCCAATATTCAAGAAGTCGTCTCCATCCGTAAAGTCGGCCGCGATGGGAGCGGCCCCGACAAAGCTCTGCATGACGCCGCCGCCGCACTCCAGCGCGGCAATATCGCCGATGCCGTCGCTCAGGTCGCGAAGCTCCCTCCCGTCGCGCAAACGCATATGCAGGAATGGCTGACCGACGCCAACGCCCGAATCGCACTTGATGCGACTCTGGCGCAAATCGGCGTGCTGCTCGGCCAAAGCGCGCCGCGCCCGGACGACTCGCAACCGTCGGAGCACGCCAAACCGGAATCACACAAGAATGAACCGCAGAAACCGGAGTCTGGCAAACCGTGATCCGCCTTATCTGGTTCATCATCAAATTTGCGGCCATCGTCATGGCAGCGGTCTGGCTTGCCGAGCATCCGGGTCAAGTCAACATCGCTTGGGAAGATTACCAGATCAAAACGACGGCGGCCTTTCTGTGCGTTGCCGTCTTTCTGCTGGTGGCGGCCTGCTTGCTGGTTTATCGCTTGATCCGGCTGGTGCGCTATGGCCCACGCGGCATTCGTGTGCGGCGCAAGCTGCATCAGCAGCAGATGGGGTTGCAGCGCCTGAGCCAAGGTATGGCCGCCATTGCCGGCGGTGATGCCTCTGAAGCCGCCAAAATGGCGCTGACGGCGCGCAAACTTCTGGGGCATGGGCCGCTGACGCATTGGCTGCAAGCGCAGGCGGCGCAAATTTCCGGCGATCACGGCACAGCGGGACGACTGTTGACGTTGCTGACGCAGGATCCGCACAGCGCCCCCCTCGGCTATCGCGGCCTGATCGCCGCCGCCCTGCGCGACAATGATCATGCCAAAGCCGCCATGCTGATCGAAGAATTCGCCGCAAAGAAACCTAAGGCCCCCTGGTTGCAGGTCGCGCGTTATGAACTGGCGACGCGGCAAGGATCATGGGCCAAGGCCGCCACCGCCTTGCGGCAGGCCTCTAATCAACGCCTGCTGGATCCCGCGACGGCGCGGCGACAGGAAGCGTCGCTTCTGGTCGCCGAAGCGCGCGCCGCCATCGCGCAAAGCCAGCTCCCCCGCGCCCTGCAAGTCGCCGAGCAGGCGTTGAAACTTGAACCAGACTGGTTGCCCGCGCGCATCGCCTTGGTCGAGACCCAGCAGGCAGCAGGTTACGGCAAACTGGTCATCAAGCGGGTCGAAAAATTCTGGGACACGTCACCCCATTCGGAGCTCGGCGCGCTCTATCGCCAACAATTCGATGTGTTGCCGCCCCTCAAACGCTATAAACGCATTGAACAACTGGCACAGCGCGCGCCGCACCATCCGGCCAGCCTGATCCTGGTGGCTGAAGCGGCGATGGCCGCCGAATTGTGGGGCGAAGCACGCCGTGCGTTGCAGCGCGCCGCCGATATCGGCCCGACACGGCAGATTTACCGGCTTCTGGCTGATCTGGCCGGTCAGGAAGGCCTTGACCAAAAATCCATCGTTGAGCATTTGCAGCGCGCCGCCACCGCGCCGCCCGAAGCTGCCTGGCGCTGCCGACATTGCGGCCACCAGACCCAACACTGGGAAATCACCTGCACACAGTGCGGCGCAATTTCCGGTATCGACTGGTTTGATCCCTATGCCACGCCGAAATCGGCGTCCGCGCCGCTTGAACACAGCCCCCTCTAAAGTTTGTGCCCCGTGCCACAGCGCCTCGCCATTTTCGATTTTGACGGCACGCTGGTTCTGGGCGACAGCTTGCCTCGTTTCATCGCCGCCTGTGCCGGATGGCCCGTGACCATCGCCGCAGCGCTCTGGGCAGCTCTGGCTTCAGTAACCGCCACCGACCGCCGCACAGCATTCAAAACGCTATGGCTGCGGCTCTGCCTGAAAAATTTTCCTGTCGACAAGATTGAGGCCGCCTGTGCGCGTCTCGATCAGGAACTACGCTGGAACGCGAATATCCGCGCCCGCCTGCGCTGGCATAGCGACCGTGGCGATATCATTGCCGTCGCCTCGGGAGGCCTTGACCTCTATCTGCCGCATATCCTCCGCGCCGAAGTCGTCACACACCTGCTGTGTACCCGCATGGCCGTGTCCGACGGAAGACTCACCGGCGCGATGATGGATGGCAATTGCGTCCGGCAGGAGAAAGCACGCCGCATCGCGGAACTCATTGCCGCACTCGGCCCATGTGACGAGATCTGGGCCTATGGCAATTTGCCCCATGATCTGCCGATGATGGAACTCGCCACACACCGCGTCATTGTATAATTTACTATTTACACGCGCGGCGCATTATGTTTTTTTTCCACCAGCAGCAGCATTGATCCAGTCACGGCACCAGGAGGAAGCCGCATGTCTGAAATCATCGCCCCTAAAATAGCCCCCAAGGCCGGATTCGATTTTGCATCATTGCCCGAGTCCGCAGCCCTTGTGCTTGATGGCGTGTTCCTGCTGTTCTTTTTCTTCGTCGCACTCTGGGCGGGCTACGAATACACCTTCAACAAAACCGGTGTGCCAACTATCGCCAGCGCCCCGCGCATGCGGCGCAAAATGATTGCCTGTCTGCAACGCGACGCTGCCGTCAAAGCTGCACCGTCCCCTTACACGATCATTGATCTCGGTTCCGGCAACGGCCAGCTCACACGCGCCATCGCCCGTGCCATGCCACAGGCGCAGGTGATCGGCATTGAAATTTCTTTTCTGCCCTGGCTGCGCGCGACACTGATACAAAAGCTGTTCGGCCCCGCCAACCTGACTTATGAGCGCCGGGATTTCTGGGATTACGATTGTGGCAAGGCCGACGCCGTTGTGATGTATCTCGTTGGCAAGAAGATGGAACGGGTCGGCACGAAGCTGCGCCGGGAACTGCCCCCGAATGCCATGATCCTTTCCAACCGCTATGCGCTGCGTGGCGACTGGCAAGCCCAGGAAGAGATCCCGCTTCTTACCCCATTCAGAAACAAACTTTATCTTTACCGGGCATAAAAAAACCCGCCGGATCGCTCCGGCGGGTTTGTCATAAATAACGCGTCGTGCTTAACGGCGGTCGCCGATCAAGCTCAGCAAAAACTGGAACGCGTTGATGAAGTTGAGATACAGGCTCAAGGCACTCATGACCGCCAGCTTGGTATCCGCTTCGACGCCATGACCTTCGGCATAAGTCTGCTTAATCCGTTGCGTATCCCATGCGGTCAGGCCGGTGAACACCACCACGCCGACAACCGACGTCATCCAATGCAGCATGGCCGAGGGCGCACCGACCATTGCCATCACCACATTAATAAGCGAGGCGATCAGGATGCCCATGACCCCCATCATCAGGAACGCACCCATGCTGCTCAGATCGCGCCGGGTCGTATAGCCCCACAGACTCATCGCGGCGAAAGTTGACGCCGTGACGAAGAAAGCGCGCGCGATACTGGCCTGGGTATAGACGACAAAGATCACCGCCATCGACGCCCCCATAAAGGCGCAGAAAGCCCAGAACAAAGTCTGGAGCGTGCTCGACCGCATGCGGTGAACGCCGAAATTCAGCGCCAGAATGAAACCCAACGGCGCCAGCATGAACACCAGATGCAGACCCGGCGCAAAAACAAGATTTGCCAGGGGCGTATTCGCCGCCAACCAGGCGACCAGCCCGGTCAGACCGACACCACCCGCCATATAATTGTAAACGCGCAGCATATGCGCGCGCAGCCCTGCGTCAAATCCGGCGCGGTCGACACCGATACCGGTAAAAGACGACGTTCCGAATTGGTTCATAGGCATTGCCTTTGCTCCTTATATAAGCGGCACACCGCCACCCGGTGTCTGTGAACTATAATATAGGTTATACCATTTATATTTCAAGTACAACCGGACAAAATGGGGACAGGGTCAGGCTGGCGATATAATGCTTTGACAAATATCAACTATTCCGGCCACAACTGGGGCAACGGAACGCGTTATGTGTGCGGTATCTGGATCAGGGACAGGTAACGATTTGTTCACCACATTTCATGCCGCGCAAGCCAGCGGAACCGACTGGCGGATGATCGGTCAGAAGCTGCGCGAGCAACTGCCGCAGCCATGCCGGGGTGGGCTTGGCCTGCTCTGGGGCACCCCGCCCCTGCATGACGCTATGCCCAGCCTGACGTTGATGCTCCGCAGCGTCACCAAAGTAACGCTCTGGGTCGACATGGCCGTCGACGGCATCATGGGGATCACCCCCGGTGCCTTGGGAGCTGCGGCTCTGATCCTCCCCTATGCCCCCCCCGATATTGTCACGGAGGGCGGGGACAGCGGTTCCGGCATCGTGCTGTTGCAACATTCCGGCTCTGCCGATGATGCCGCGCTCCAGAAATTCGTGACGGCGCAGGATTTTACCCTCGGCGCAAGATTTGGTGTCCCCGGAAACGGGGGCACGAACAGCACCATCCGTTTTGCCCCCACCATCCCCATGATCAGTGGCGTGACCCAGAGCTGCCTCCCGATCGGCCCGACGCACAGCGTCAGTCGCGCCCGCGGAACTCATATCATCACCGTTGATGACAAGCCGGCGCAACAAATTCTCCGTCAGGAAGTCGGCGCCGCAATGTTGCAAACCCCGGCCGACTGGCGTGACCGCATCTTCGTCGGGCTGCCCGAACGCGGCCATGACCAGAACGACTACCGCACGATTGCGATTGCCGGATTGGAACCAGATGGCAGCATCATTCTGACCAGCCCGATTGAAACCGGCCGCCGCATCCTGTTCACGGCGCGCAGCAACGCCGGCGCGACGCATGATCTGCGCCATATGTTGCGAACCATGCTGCAACGCAGCCCGACGCCACGCGCCGCGCTCTATTTTTCCACTTCGGGCAGGCAGGAACTCTTCCAGGAGGATGGCGGTGAACAGGCGCATCTCCGCGCCGCGCTCGATCCAAAAATTCCGTGCATCGGCCTGCAAGCGGACGCGATTATAAGCGGACGCCGCAGCCATCAGGATGCAGGACTTATGATCTTTTTTGGCGCTTGATCAAGCCTGCACCGACCCTTGCGTCAAAGCCAGGCGTGTCTGCTCGCGTACGAGTGCTTCCGCCGCTTCGGGTAACATTGGCTTGTGGAAATAATAGCCTTGCCCGCAATCGCAATGCAGTTGCCGCAAGACATGCAGATCAAGTTCCGTTTCGATACCCTCGGCGATGACACGTTTGCCAAGGATCCGTCCCAATTCGGTGATGATCCGCACGATTTCGCGGTTACCTGCCCCTTTATGCATATTCATGATGAAAGACCGGTCGATCTTGATGTCGTCGACCGGCAGCTTCTGCAAATAGCTCAACGACGAATAGCCGGTTCCGAAATCGTCAATCGCCAACGAACAGTTGAGTGATTTCAGACTTTCCATCTGCTGCAAGGCGGCCTCGGCGTTTTCCATCAGGCCGCTCTCGGTAATCTCGAATTTGATCCATGACGGGTCAACGCGCGACAACTCAATCACCGCGCTGACCGAACGCATCAGGCCGGGATAGAAAAATTGCACTGCCGACAAATTGACACTGACGAACAGCGGCACCGCTCCTGGCGGTCGCAGCTGCTGCCACTGCATTAAATGACGGCAAGCCTCGGCGAACACGAAATTCCACAACGGCACGATCATACCGGTCTCTTCGGCGATGCCGATAAACTGATCGGGTGGTATCCAGCCCTTTTCCGGATGTTTCCAGCGTGCCAGTGTTTCGAATCCGGTCAGGCTCAGGTCGCGCAAATCAACAATCGGCTGGAACACGACCGCCAATTGCGCAGTGTCGAAATAAATCGCACGGCGCAAATCTGTTTCCAGACGATGGCGCGACTCCAGCTGCTGCCGCATGGCAATATCGAACAGCACCACCTCGTCCATGCTTTTGGTTGAAACCGCCTGCACGGCGATTTCCGCGTCGCGCAAGACCGCTGTCGGATCACCATCGCCGAACTCGGCGACTGCCACACCGATTGAAGACACCATGTGAATTTCGCGATCACCCACGACGTGAGGCTTGGCCAGAACCGATTGCAACGCATAGGCCACCGACAAGGCCAGAGCCGGACGCTTGACCGGAGCAAGCACCGCCAGCGACCCGACCGACAGCCGCACCAGAACTTGATTTCCCTCCAGGCCTTCCAGAAGGCGGGCGGTAATTGCCAGCATCAATTCATCGCTCAAGGCATGACCTAGCGAGCTGCGCAGTGCGGCCGCACGCGGAAATTCAATCAGAATCAAGGCCGGGTGATCGCCGCCTGCAGCCATCGCCACGCGCAACCGCTCCAGCAGCGCAGCGCGGTTCGGCAATCCGGTCATGGGATCGTAATAGGCAATGCGCTCGAGTTGTAATTCCTGCTGCTTCTGCGCCGTAATGTCGCGCATCAGCACCAGATTCCCCGATAGTTCCCCGGTGGTGTTAAACAAGGGTTGAACGCTGATATCCGCCCAATATTCGTGGCCATCCCGCGTATAAAGCCGCAAGGAGCTGCGGAATCCCATGCCTTCCAGATTCGCGACGTCAAGTGACGCGGCGCTGCCGCGCCGCGCGCCGCATAAGACATCAGCGACATTCCGGCCTTTGATGTCGGCGCCATGATAGCCCGTGACGCGGGTAAAACCGGGATTGCACCACTCGATGTTCCCGGCAGCATCCGTCATCAGCAACAACGCATCGACATTGGCGGCAATCACCGCCTGCCGGTGCAGGGCTTCCGACTGGTCGGCAATGACGCGTTCGGCACGCACGCGCTGACTTATCTCAAACCACAATTGCAACGTGCCGCCGCAAGCCAGCACCATCAAAGCCAGAGTAATGAAAGGCCGGTCATGAAACATATTATCGGCATTATTGGCCAGATACATGTTTGCCAGCAGCATCGCCGGGATGCCGAGCGTCAGCCCGCACGCCACCATTTTCAGGACGGGCGCACCGATGAGCCGCGCATGCGCGTAAGCCTTTGACATCGGCCTATATTATGAATCCGCCGTGAATAAGTTCTTAAATCACGTGAAAATTTCGTAAAGACAGCGCGCAGCGTTAGAGATTCATTCACCATACTCCGATGAAGAAACCGGGAATCGGAGCCTCATCCCATCAAGCCACGCGTCCCTGTCCCAGCGCCAGGCGCCCCATGGCCGCGCGCATAAAAAACTTTTTCAATGGCGGCAAGGCGTTGACCGCCGCCAGCCCGCTCTGCCGCAGCAACGCCAGTCCAGGCACATTGTTGGAGAATATTCGATCCAGACCGTCCGTCGCCGCCAGCATCACCAGGTTGTCAGGCCGACGCAATTTTTCATAACGCACCAGGAGATCCCGTCCACCGCAATCCAGACCCAGCCCGCGCGCGGCGGCAATGAGATCAGCCAGACAACGATTGTCGCGCATGCTCAGATTAAACCCCTGTCCGGCGATGGGGTGCATCACATGCGCCGCTTCACCGACCAGCGCCAGCCGCGGCGCGGTATAACGCGCCGCGTGATAGATGCCGAGCGGATAAACAAAACGCGGCCCCGCCAGTTTTATTGTTCCCAGTAACGGCTTCAGATGCGATTCCAGTCGCGCGCAAAATTCAGCATCCGGCATCCGCTGCAACAACTGCGCAGCGGCACGCGGTTCCGTCCAGACAATTGAGCTACGCTGCCTTGTCATGGGCAGTGACGCCAACGGCCCGCCGGGAAGAAAATCTTCCACGGCGATGTGCCGATGCGGCAAAGCATGCTTGATCGTGCACACCAGCGCCGCCTGCCAATATTCCTGTCCATGCCAGTCAATGGCGGCGGTGCGGCGGCAGAAAGAATTTCGACCATCCGCGGCGGCAATCAGACGACCTGCGATGGTTCTGGCGCGACCATCTTGCTTGAAAGCAACGCGCGCCCCGGACGCATCACCCTGCAGCGCCGTCACCTCTGCGCCGGTCAACAAAGTGGCGCACGGCAGGGTCGCGACCCGCCGATACAAAGCCTGCCGCAGCAGACGATTTTCGACGATCCAGCCAAAAGGCTCCCCAACCGCCCGATGATCGAAGTGCAACCAGCGCGGCGCGCCTTGGTCGGTGACGCGAATATCTTTAATCGGACAGGCGGCAGCGGCCAAATGCGCCCAGACTCCGGCATCATTCAGACTGGCCTTGGCTGCGGCGGCCAGAGCGGTCGTACGCCCGTCAAAGCGGGATTTTAACTGTGCAGAAGGCAAGTCTCGGTCAAGACAAGCTACCGCCACGCCGCGCTGCGCCAGCATCGCCGTCAGGCTCAACCCTGCCGGCCCGCCGCCGACCACGATCACGTCAAAGACTTGCGCTATCCGTTTCTTGGCCATCGCTTCCTCTTCCCCCACAGGCTAGCAAAATTATCCTTGATGACCAAATAACATGGTAAACGCAGCTCTGAACGTTACATTGCTTTTATGATCCCGCCGTCATAATTTCACCGCAACTGCATGATCTTTACCCCTGTGTTGTCCATGATAACTATCGCGTCGCGTGCTTCGTTGCCGGAAATGCTCCGGATCTTAGGGCTTGTCCTGTGCCTTGGACTCTGCCTGCTCACCACGCCTGCGCTAAGCGCCGCAGAGAAGAACGCGACATCGACTCCTGTTGAAGCTCCCGCAACGACGGTTCCCGATACACCGCCTCCCTTGATCGACCTTGATAAATTCCTGAAACCGGTCGTGAACGAAGAGGGCGAGATCGTCCCTGAATCCAGTTTCGGCACCCGCTTGCTGGATTGGATGGCGGGGGCGGGCAAGGAACTCGGCCACGGTGTGGACAAACACGTTGGCAGCATGGCCGATTTGTCCCTGATCAGCAAATGGGTTACCCAGCAAAGCACAACGCCGCGCCTGATCGAACGCTGGGCTCTGATCGGTGAGCAACTCGGGATCATCGCCCTGTTCAGCATGCTGGCGGCTCTGGTCATGCACTTTCTGCTGACGCCGCTACGGCGCGACTATCGCGCCCGGCACCCGCGTCACCTGCTGCACAAATATCTCCTGAACGCCATCCAGCTCGGTCTGGGCTTGCTGCCAGTGTTATCCTTTGTTGGTCTGGCTCTGTACCTGCTGAACGGTTTTGCGCCGCCACCGCTGGAGCGTCTGGTCATTCTCAGTATCGTTTATGCACTGGCCGGCGCGCGGATCATTATGCTGCTCGGGCAGTTCGTTCTGGCGCCAAGCGCTGATCAACTGCGGCTCCTGCCTTGCGGCCACCGACGCGCAGCGCAGCTCTATGCGTGGGTTCGCGCCCTGACTTTTCTGGTCGTCTATGGATATTTTTTCGCCGAGGCTGCGCGGCTGCTGAGCGTCCCGGCTGAACCGCGCGCCGCCTTCGTCAATCTGCTCGGCCTGGTGGCGCTGATTATGGCCATCGCACTCATCCGCTCGCAACGCGCTGCCGTCGCCGCCTGGCTGCGTGGCAGTGTCCAAAGCAAGGACGGCGGCATCATCAATTGGGCGCGCTATAACCTGGCCGACAGCTGGCATCGCCTGATGATGCTGTACCTCGTGATCGGCTATTCGGTCACCAGTTTCAGCAGTGAGGGCGGCTTCATCGCTTTACTGCGCGGCACTTTGATCACGCTTGGCGTCTTCATCGGCGTCAATTCCATACTCTACGGTCTCAACACCCGTGCGCGCCGCGCCGCGCTGCTCGCCGCGGACGGAGGGCGTCTGCCGCTGCATCAACCCGCTCTGTTCAATTTGCTGCGCTTCATCGTCATTGCCGGCGGCGTCTATCTGGCGCTGCTGGGCTGGAATGTCGAAGCCGACGTCTGGCTCGCCAGCGGCATTGGTCAGCGGTTATTGGGAGCCGCCATCTCAATTGCCATCGCCATCGTCGCCGCCGTCATCTGTTATGAATTGATCTATGCCATCAGCGGCGGGCGCCAGCGCAGCTATGACCCGGCGACCTTCGACCGTCAGGCGCGGATGCGCACCCTGCTGCCGCTGATCCGGCACAGCGCCGCGCTGGTGCTGTCCGTCATCGTGGTATTGATCTCTCTCGATCAGATCGGAGTCAATATCGCGCCCCTGCTGGCCGGCGCGGGGATCATCGGTGTCGCGGTTGGCTTTGGTTCGCAGGCGCTGGTCAAGGACATCATCACCGGCCTGTTCATCATCATCGAAGATACAGTTCATGTCGGCGATGTCGTCGCCTGCGGCGCTCATAAAGGCGTGGTCGAAAGCATGTCGATCCGCACCATCAGGCTGCGCGATACGGCAGGGGCTTTGCATATCCTGCCCTACAGCGAAGTCACCGGGCTGATCAACAAGACGCGCGGCTTTTCCTATGCGGTTACCGAAGTCGGCGTCGCCTATCAGACCGACGTCCCGCACGCACTGCGCGTCATGGAACAGACCGGCATCAATCTGCAGAAAGACCCGGTGCTGGGACTGCATATCATGGCACCACCGGAAGTCGTCGCCGGAATTCTGGCCTTCGGCGATTCGGCCGTAACCCTGCGCTGCCGCATCAAGACCCTGCCCGGCAAACAATGGGACATCCGCCACGCCTATCAACTCCAGCTCAAAACCGCGTTCGAGCAAGCCGGTATCAGTATCCCTTATCCCACCATCACCCATGTCTTCGAAGACAACCCTGTCAAACCGACGCCACGTCAACAGCTGGAACGCAGCCTGCGCGCCGCGCCGCCGCGCCAACCCCTGGACGATGAGCGAGATTCGTAATATTTGTCAAAGACTTGCCGTGGCGCACACCACATTGACCCGGCGCGAAAAATCCCCGCATTACTTTCATGAATCTCCCTTATAAATGGGATCTATGGGAAAACTTCTCACACTTCCGGCAAGGCTCAGGTCGGTTCAACCAACCGCCAACGCCGACTCGCCCCGTTATAACTCGGTCAGAACGGCGCTGCATCAGCAGCATGTCCGGCACGCACTGACAATCAGTTTTGGTCGTTACTACATCTTCGGCAGCGCCCTCGGCCATATCTCCACTATCAGTGCAGGCGCGTTGGTGGCGGGAACCAAGGGTGCCGTGGCGGCGGGAACAATGGAATTATTGATTCACGCCCGACGCTCGTTGCTCCGCAACGAATATAGCCTCAACCAGACTCTGACGCGCTGCATCAACCGTCATTGGACGACGTTGGCCGATGCCGCCGTCACACGGCGCATCAAACAGTCCATCATGCACAACCATACCGGAATGCCGTCGCACACCGACAGCTCCCGTACGTTGCGCAGCTCGCTGATCACATTACCCGCCAACGCGCGGAGCGATTTCATTCGTGCTGCCATTGCCCTTGGGGCACGCCATACGACGATCACCCCGATCCAACATGTTGCACGACGCGCGATCATGGCCATCGCCCCTTTCATCACCACGCCGCGCCAAGCGCCGCGTCCGTGACCGCGCAGCAGCGCATCACTCCGACGAAAACCCGTCAGTTCTAAAACAAGCCGGTGCGAAAGGCGCGTGATTGCCTATTTCTTCCTGCGGAGCATAGCGGCCGCAAATTACGGCTTTTCCTGCTCCCAGCCATGCGGGCCGAGTTTCTGTACCGGGCGAAACTGCACCTTATAGGCCATCTTGCGTGCGGCCTTGATCCAATAGCCCATATAGATATAGGACAGATTCTCCGCCTGTGCCGCGCCGATCAGGCTGATGATCGTCTGCGTGCCGAGGCTTCGTTGCGGATTATCGGGCGTAAAAAAACTGTAGATTGCCGAAAATCCGTCGCTCAGCCGGTCGGTCAGCATGACGGCGCACAACACATCATCAACCCGCCGCCGCAGCGTCAACAAGTGCGTCACCGCCTGCCCTTCCTTGATCATCGCCCGATAATCGGCATAGCTCATCCGCGCCATATCGCTGTCGGCATGGCGCGCGCGTTGATAGGACAGGAATAATTCGAACTGCTCATCGTCGGGTTCCGCGGCGACAATCTGGGCATAAAGATCGGCATTACGCCGCATGATGCGCCGCTGCGACCGTCCCGGCGTGAATTCCGCCACCGGCACACGCACCGGCACACACGCCTGACATGAGGGACAAGCGGGACGATAGACGATGTCATGACTGCGACGAAACCCGGCGCGCGTCAGCGCGGAATTCAACGCCGCATCACGATCCGTCACGCCGGTGATGCGCGTGAACAATTTCCGTTCCACCTGTCCCGGCAAATAGGGGCAGGGCAACGGCCCCGACAAATAAAACTGCGCCAGCCGACTTAGGCCGGAGGGGATCATCGACATGACACCACCTTAATCTACAGAAGCTGATAATATCGTAATAAGTCCGTATGCCCAATGAAATAACAAGATCGACCTTAATTAACCATAACGCATTCTCTGCCGTTATTGGCTGCACCCCAGGAATTATCATTATTTAGTTTCATGTTTTTACTGTATTTATTGCGATCAGATACATTTGTTCAGAAGGGAAAATTACGATGTCGGCAGTAACACGCGCGTTTAAACTTATGGCGGCCGAAGTAGCCTATATGACGGGCAACACCAAAAAGGCGGACAGCCTCGTTACTGATGTCGTCGCGGAACGTATAACGCAGACTATCGGGTGGAGACTGCAAACAGCCATGAACCAGCCATTTTTGCAAGAAATTGACCTTGCTGCGCTTGACAGGGGCGTTAGAAAGTATGGCGATATTCGCGCGCGTCTTGAAGCCAAGCTCAAGCCTGACATGGATAGAGCTGGCGCCAGCGGTCTTACCGTGGAACTTGATGGTAAAGACGCCTGGTGCTCGCTCGCGCACTCTGGGCCAGCCAGCGTTGCGGTAAAAATCTCCCCGGCACAGCCTTCTCAATATAAGATGTAGGTTGATAATAACACCCCCGCCCGGACACGATCTGGAGCGGGGTTTTCTTTGCGTAGACGCCGCGCCTACAGTCATCGAAACAACAGCCCCATCCGTTCACAAGACCGCCCGAGCCTTATAGACCAAACCTTATTCCTCGTCCGGTCCGACACTCGGCAAAACCTCGCGGCGCGGCGCCACCGGCGTCGGCACAGGCGCGGGCACGGCTTGCGGCGCCACATCCAATGGCATGGGCTCCGGCGCGGCGGCCGCCGCTTCGGAGACGTTCCGCCGCAGCAAGGTAATGGAAATGCGGCGGTTCTTCGGTGCCTTGATATCCTGATCCAGCGGATCACGATCCGCCATGCCGATCACGCGGGCCATCCGCTCCGGGGTCACCCCCGCCTGCACCAAAGTCGCGCGGCTGACATTGGCGCGCTCGGACGACAACGTCCAATTATCCCGCCCCGACCCGGCCGGAAATGGCGTGCTGTCGGTATGCCCTGCGACGCTAATCTCGTTCGGCAGCCTGGCAATAACCTTACCGACCAGAGTCATCAGCATCCGGCTTTTTTCATACATGAGCGAGCTTCCCGACGGAAACATCGAATAATTGTCTTTGTCAACGATCTGGATCCGCAATCCCTCGGGTGTCTGATCAATCAGAATCTGTCCCGCCAGATCACGCAACGCGGTGTTGGCCAGGATCGCCTGCCGCAACTGTTCGGCAGCATCCTTGAAGCTGGCATTTTCTTGTGCCTGCTGCTGCGCCTCGACCGCGCTCATCATCCCCTGTTCTTTGCCGGTCATGCCGGGCGCGCCGCTTTCCTTGCCACCGTTTGCCTTGGCGCCCTGCCCTGCGGCATTGGGTTCGCTCTTGCCAGCGGTCTCTTCTTCGCCTTCCTCTCCCTGACCGACGCTTGGCACCGTCGTCTGATTAAAACTAGGCGGCGTCTTGTCCGAAATCATCGCGCCAGGCGCGGTGATCGTCTGTCCGCCCATCATGCCGCCCGCGCCGGATTCCGAACGCGCAATGCTGGCGGGGGTAAAATAGTCGGCAATGCCGTGGCGCTGTTCGTCGGTGGTGACGTTCAACAACCATAACAGCAAAAAGAACGCCATCATGGCCGTCACAAAGTCGGCATAGGCGACTTTCCACGCGCCGCCATGATGTCCCTCGCCGCCGCCCTTTTTCTTGCGGCGGATGATAATGACGGGTTCGTTGTTGGCCATGCCGTTCCTGTCCGCGTCTTAGGTCGGCGCCGGCAATTGCGCCGTCGCCTCTTCAACTTCGGCAAAACTGGGACGCAATTCGGAATTGATCGCCTTGCGGGCATATTCAATCGAAATCGACGGCGCATAACCCTGCAAATGCCCGAGCAGTCCGATTTTCAGGCATTTCATGTATTTGCTTTCTTCTTCCATCCGCCCCTTCAAGGAGCCCGCCATCGGCGCGCAGAAACCATACGCCATCCACACACCAAGAAACGTTCCGACCAGCGCGTGGCCGATCATGCGTCCCAGAACTTCGGGCGGTTCGGAAATTGAGCCCATCGTATTGATAACACCCAGAACGGCGGCGACAATACCTACGGCGGGCAGCGAGTCCGCGAGACTTTGCATCACATGCGAGATTTCATGATCCTCCGCATGATGCACATCAAGCTCTTCATCCATCAGCGCTTCCAGCTCATAGGGCTTATCCGATCCCAAAGTCACAAGCCGCAGATAATCGCAGAAAAACACAACTGCATGGTGGTCGTGCTGAAAACCCGGGAATGCACCAAACAGCGAGCTTTCTTCCGGCTTTTCCACATGCGCTTCCAACGCCAGCATGCCTTTGGTCTTGGCCAGCTTGAAGGTCTGATACATCATGCTGAGCAATTCGATATAACTGGCCTTGGTATATTTGGCTTTGCCGACCAGCTTCTTGCACGCCTTGCCCAACCGCTTCAGCGTAATTGTCCGATTGCCGATGATGGTCGCGCCCATGGCCGTCCCGCCGATCACCACGAGTTCCAGCGGCGCGGCGTGGGTGATGACGTGCAGATCCCCGCCCATCATGACGAAACCGCCAAATGTGCAGATAAAGACCGCGGCAACGCCGATAAGGAACATCATGGTGGGAAACCGACTGATAAACCCGGAAAGTCCGCCGGACACTGGCGAACCACATCCCACCATGACAAAACAGGGTTAAAGAGGCTTTAATATCGCTAATTCAACGACATAACCCCGGCGCAGCAGCAGGATTCCCCGGCCGGAAAACCGCTTGCGGCTTCTTTTCCTGCAATTTTGTTGCGCCACTCCCACAGCTCTGGCAGGACATGCGCCATGCATGACCAAACGAAACCCGGATTTGACCCCGCCGCCTTTCGCACCGCGCTCGGCTGTTTCGGCACGGGTGTCACCATCGCGACTTGTCGCGATGCGGGTGGCAAGCCGGTTGGCATCACCATCAATTCCTTCACGTCGGTCTCGCTTGACCCACCTCTGATTCTGTTCTGTCTGGGTCGCACCACGCGCGCCTATAAGGCTTTCATGAAAGCCGACAAATTTTCTATCAATATCCTGACCACGGATCAGGAAGCGCTCGCCCGGCATTTTTCCAGCCCTGAAGCAGAAAACTGGACACAAGTGCAAACCTTGCAGACTCCGGACACCGGCCCGCCGTTGCTGAAAAACTGCCTGAGCCAGATTGTGTGTCACCGCCATGCCGTACATCCGGGTGGTGACCACGATATCCTGATCGGTGCCGTAACGGAACTCTGTCTCCCCGAAGACCCCCCCCCTCTGCTCTATTTCCGCGGCCAATATCGTCGTTTTTCTTAAGATAATCAGCCTCAGGCCGGGATCTTAACCATATTTCTGAGGCAGCATCAGGGCGCTTCTGAAAGTATTTCCGGAATGATAAACTGCCCCTCAGCAAGATCAGGGGAAGAAGAATGGAAAGCCGACAATCCAGGATAAATTGGGCGTTCAAATCCGCCAAATATTATCTCTCGCCCGGACGCCTTTTTGATCTGTTCAGGAAGCACCCAAAAAAATCTATTGTCGCGGCGGCGACCCTGACGCTGTTATTGATGGACAAACATGACCCCCCAATAACCAGAGACGTCTTTTTGCACCCCGACAAGGGAACCCCACAAGCTCAAATCGATGAGGCCAAGCAACTGCTGGGAAACATGACCCAACATGGTCTTGCAGAATTAAGCTACAATGGTATCGCATCGCATGATTGTGTCGAATGGGAATTCGACATAACAAAAAAGGGCTTGCAACATAGAAAGAAACCCAAGTTCGTGAGCCTCGACCCTTCATCCTTTGAAGCACATCTTGGCATCCTTCCACACTATGACCTTGTCAGGAATGTGACCTGTCAGTTCCATGTGTCAATCCCCAGAGGATTGCCTGCGCTCAGGCAGGTGGCCGAACGGTATTCCGTCAAACATCCCTAGACCCTGCGCCTTATCTTGCCGGGATGTCTCATGGCGCCAAAGGCGCGCGCACAAACTCCAGGTGTCCGTACCCCTGCGCCGCCAGTTCTTCCTTGGATCCAGTGATGGCGATATCCTGACCGTTATTCCATAACGCGACAAGGTCGTCATAATGCGGCGACAAGGGATGCCCCGACTGTCCGGTGGCGATCATATACCGCGAACTTTCCAGATCCGCGAGATCGTAAATCGCGCGCAATCCCGAGCCATGCGTTTTCGTCAAAGGGTGGGGCTTGCCCATCTGTTCGAAATTGCCACCCCGATTGACGGTATAAAAGCCGCCGTCGCTGGCCACCGCACGTCCGAACCAGCGTTCAAAGCCCGGCACATGGCGCATTACTTTATTCTCCAGGGGCGCAAAATGCTCGTCGCCCCACCGCCATTGCGCCACATCCGACCCATAGCGTTCGCCAAGCTCTGCCAACGTCTGCCGGAACGCGGCCGCAATTTGCGGCGCGCAATCCGGGCTTTTCTCCGGCAATAATGCATCGCACCATCCGGCGGGGCGGTGGAGAATCTCCGCCAGAGCTTGCGCATTATATTGTCCCGGCACATGGCCCAACGCCCCGAATGGTGGCCGCGCTGCCCGGTCATATATCCGCATCAAAGTCCATTCGAACAGCAGCGGCTCCGGCCGGTCGGCACGCATGGCAAAATCCCACCCGCGCAGAAGATCCAACGCCTGCCGCTCCTGCGCCGTCTGCGGCGCAACCTGCAACAGATAAGGCACCAGTTCCTGCGCCGGCAACGACACATTATCGGCCTGCATCGCGCGCATTCCCGCCACGCCGCGCCGGGGAATCGTCGCGATCAAATCCTGAATCCGCTGCGCGCGATACGGTGTTTCCCAATCGCGCCCCCACCAATAAAGGCCGGAACGCGCCACAGCATTATTGCCGTTAAAAATCGCGCCGGTATCGGGGTCAAACAAACGCGGCACGTAAGTAAAAGGGATGTTCCCGCGCCAGTCATGCTTGCCATCCGCGCCATTGACGGGGTAGCGCCCGTCGCCATCCTGACGCACGGGAACCAGCCCGGGCGCGGTAAAGCCAATATGCCCCATCCAGTCGGCATAAACGATGTTCTGCACCGGCGTCTGGAACAGCTGCAACGCGTCCTGAAATTCCTTCCAGTTCCGCGCCGCATTGAGCCGCCACAGCGCCTCGGGCGTCGTGTCTGTATCGCTGAGCCCAGTAAAGGCCAAAGCCACCACATGCTGTGAATCTTTCAGCAGCTTCGCCGCTGCGGCATCGGCGTCCGATAAAACCGGCCCATGCCGCGTGGCGCGAAAAGTTACGGTCTCGTCCGGTGCACCCTTGATCTTGAAAGTCTCAGTGCGCACCAGGAATTTTTCACTGCCCTGCGGCGTCAAATATTTTCCGGGATCTTTCGGATCAATGGTCTCAATGAACAAATCTTGCACGTCGCTGTTGGTCGTCGTGAATCCCCAGGCGATGAAGCGATTATGCCCAAGCAAAACCACGGGCAAGCCCGGAATCGTCGCACCGGTCAGATAAAGCTCCGGCGTCACGATCCGCGCCAGATACCACGACACCGGCGTTTCAAGCCCCAGATGCGGATCATTGGCCAGCAGCGGCAATCCGCTGACTGTGCGTGTCCCGGCCAGAACCCATTCGTTCGACGCCCCCGGCGCGTGAAACGGCCAGACCGCAGCCAGACGCGACAAAGCCGCGCCGGTCGCCGGCTCAACCGCGCTGCGGCGCTGCGGTTTGGTGACCATCTCCTTAACGGGCGTTATCATGACCGGCGGCAACCCGGCGCGCGTCAAGCGCGGTTCTATGGTCACCGGCGCGTTGGGTGGATAGGGCGGATAAAGCCTGTCGATGACTTCGGCGGGCTGCACCGCCAGCAAAGCGCCGCGCTGCATTTCCCGTTCCAGATTGGCGCTAAGTTGTAACGCCATCAGTTTGCCCCAGACCAGACTGTCGGCAGGCCGCCAAACTTCCGGCGTGATGCCGAGCAGCGTAAATTCGAGCGGCAAGCGCCGCCGATGCGTCTCCAGCCACGCATTGACCCCGGCGCAATAGGCCTCCAGCGCCGCGCGCGCCGCGGGCGAGAATGTCGCATAGCTTTTTTCCGCCAGCCGATAGACGTCCAGCGCGCGCAAGAATTTATCAGTCGCCAGCATATCTTTGCCAACCGCTTCGGCCAGCCGCCCCTGCCCGGCGCGACGGTTCATTTCCATCTGGAAAAACCGCTCCGACGCATGCAAGTAGCCCAGAATCTGCAAGGCATCGTTGCGCGACCCGGCAAAAATATGCGGCACACCATGCGCGTCGCGATAGACATCCGCCGCCGTTTTCAATCCCGGCAGAGCCACGCGCCCCTTAACCTCCGGCAGCGACGCGCGCCAATACATCACCGCCCCGGCACCCGCCGCAACCACCAACCCCGCTAAGGTCAGCAAGAGATAACGGCCATAATACCGCCGGCGCGGCTTCGCTTTGGATTTAGCCTTGGACTTCGCCACTGGTCTGGCGGGCGGCGGCTGACGATGAGGTGGCTGACGGGGGGGTGGCTGGGGCATACGCGAACGCGAAAGATACGGGGAAGGTGCAGCATAACATATTCGCATTGCCCCACAACCCCGCGCCTCCTATGGTATCCGCATGACAGCGCCCTCCGAACAAAAATATGCTCTCGGTCTTAGCCCGCACGGCTTTCATCGCATCGCCTATCAGGTCTGGGGACGTCCCGATGCGCCGCGCAGCGTGGTTTGCGTCCATGGGTTGGTACGGAACGCGCACGATTTTGATCACCTGGCCGCCGCTCTGGCCGAGAATCTGCGCGTCATATGCGTCGATATCCCCGGGCGCGGCGCCAGCGACGATCTCGGCGATCCGGCATTCTATGCCTATCCGCAATATCTGGCCGATATGACCGCGCTGCTGGCGCGCCTTGACGTGACGGAGGTTGACTGGATCGGCACGTCAATGGGCGGCCTGATCGGCATGTTGCTGGCGGCACAGCCGCGCACGCCGATTCGCCGTCTGGTGCTCAACGATGTCGGCCCATTTCTGTCTGCAGCCGCCATCGCCCGTATCGCCGCTTATGTCAGCACTCCGCCGCAATTTCCTGATCTGGCGGCGGCGGAAGCCTATCTCGGCAAAATTTATCATCATGTCGGCCCGTGCACCGCCGCCGACCGCGCCGCTTTCGCCCGCCACAGCCTCCGCCCGCTTCCCGGCGGCGGCTTCCGCCTGCGCTATGATCCAGGCATTGCTCAGAATTTCGCCGCCGCCAAAACCGGCATCGATCTCTGGCCGGTCTATGACCGGATCACATGTCCGACTCTGGTGCTTCGCGGCGCGTTGTCGGATGTGCTTGACGCTACGACCGCCGCAGCGATGACCCAGCGCGGCCCGCGCGCGGCTTTGGTCACCATTCCCGACATCGGGCATTTTCCGGCACTGATGGATACGCACCAGACCGACATCGTCTGTAACTTCCTCAATTCTTGACGCAGTCGCCGTCGGCAAACAGAACGCTGATGCCGCAGGTTGAGCCCCAGATTTTATCGCCGCCGCCTACGCCCGCAAGCGCTACAAAACGCAGTCCTTGCGCGTCGGGGAATATCGACTGCACATAGCTTTCATAATTCTCCGCCCGCGCTTTGACGCTGGCGCCCTGCAATTTGGCGGCGCAGTTCTGATCCTGCGCGGGCTGCGTGTCCTGCGCACCGTAAAGAAAAACGACATCCCGCGCCGGGAAATTCTGCCGGACGGTATCGGTTGCGGTCTGTCGCGTATAGGAATTCGGCACATCCGTCCCATAGGGATAATCATGCCAGGTCGCGCAGTCTTTCTGCGCCGCTTCAGAGGGTGGCGCAAACCCGCCATCGGCGCGGGGACGGGTTTCAGTCAGATAGGCATAGCTCTGCGCCGCCGCGACGACAAAGCGCAGCGTCAGTTGCTGTCCGGCCAGAATATCCGGCGCACGGCCATAAAGCGCATAACGCTGCACCATATCGCCGCCGCTGCCTGCGCCGGCAATCACCACCGTCCGCAGACTGGGGAATGACTTCTGGTCGGCGAGATACAGCAACAACACATCCAGCGCCAGCATGCTGCTGACCGGGCGTCGTGGCTCCGACACCAATGAACTGCCGCCATAGGCCCATTCATCGGCCGGCCAGGTGGTGAGATCACGCGCCGCCGCGCCCAAGGCAGCCTTAAAAACCGGCCGTTCGGTCTCCGTCGGAAAGAGCGGCGCCAGAATCATCGTCCTGGCCTCCGGTCCGCTGGCAACCGCCCCTGCGAGCTTCTGCAACCGGGCGAGTGCCGTCGCTGCATTGCGGTCGGTATTATGGAGAATGATAACCGCGCGGGTAATGGAATCGTGCGATGCGCCAAGATCCTGACTGCTGAGCAAAGGCCATAAAGCCGGGATCGCGCTCATATCGCTGGCAGAAGGCAGCAAGGGCAGAAACTGGAAAGTTGTGGTGGCGGGTGCCGCAGGCGGTGCAAAGACCCGGGGAGGTTCTGCCACGACAGGCGGCAAGTTTGCCGGAGCCGCCACAGGAACAGCGGCAGAAGCTGGGGCGGCAGAAGCCGGAGCCGGAGAAGTCGGTGCGGCAGACACGGGTGCCGCCGGAGCGGAACCGCGGTCAAGCACCGCCGGCGTTGCGGCCACGGGCACACCGGCCGGGGCGGGGGTGTCCTGTTGCGCGCGAACCGCAGCTGATTCTTCCTGCACGGTTGCGAGGATATTCTCCAGCGATTCGGGGGCGGCCGCCATTCCCGGCGTGCCGCCTGCGCTCAATCCTGCGGCGATCAAAGCCATAAACATGTGACGGCGCAGCACCATGACGTAACCCCTTGCCAGAAGACAGATCGACCGTGCTAGAACCGACGGCGCGAGGCCAGTCTATGACAAACCATTCGAGAATAAAAGTCGCCGCTTTAATCGACCTGATGCGCTTGCCGCAATCCGGGGGTCACGTCAAAGGCTGGGAACACCTTGCCCATGCGGCGGCGCGTACCGACTTGCCGCTTGATCTCACGGTCTATTTTTCCGGCGCGGAGTCCACGGAAATTTTATCGCCCCATGTCCGCATCCGGCAGTTACCACCGGTTTTTTCGACCGCCCGGCTGAAATTCCTGCCTTATATTCCGGATCATACGGATCTCGCCCCTTATCATCCCGGACTGGCGCGCGAACTGGCCAACTGCGATGTCGTGCATACGACAGACGCCTTTTTCGCCTTCACCCGCACGGCAGAGCGCCTGCATCGGCAGGGCAGAATCGCCATGACCCATGCCTTCCATACGGATCAGGCCTCCTACGCCCGCATTTTTACCGCCAAGGCCATCCGCGACATCTTTCCGCGCTGGGTACAGAATATCCTGATCGACCGCTGGCAGCTGCCGGAACGCAAAGAGAAACAGATGTTGCGACGGCTGTCACGCCATCTCCGTCAATGCGCGGAAGTTCTGGCGATCCGCCCGTACGACCTGGCGCTGGCGGAGCAAGCCGTGGGCGCGGCGCACACCCGAACCGTACGGCTTGGCGTTGACAAGACCATGTTCAACCCTGGCCGCGCCGACCGTCCCGACATGCTGGCGCGCTATGCCATCCCGCCCGACCGTTGCATCGTGCTGTTCGTCGGACGGCTTGACGAAGGCAAGAATATTTATACTTTGCTGGACGCGCTCAAAAATCTGATCGATTCCGGCCTGCCGCTGCATCTGGTCGCGGCGGGTGTCGGCCCCGCCGCAGACGATATTCGCCGTACCTTGCCACAGCATGCCACCGTCACCGGATTCATCCCGCAATCCGTGTTGGCGCCGCTTTATGCCAGCGCCGATGTCCTGGCGATGGTCTCGGAAGTCGAGATCAAAAGCATGGCCATGATTGAATCTCTGGTCTCTGGCTTGCCGGTTCTGGTCGCCGCCAAAAGCGGGGTGGATAAATTGTTCCCGCCATCTCCGGCCTTTAAAACGATCACCGGCGGCAGCGCCGCATGGATCGACGCCTTGCGTAACTTCACCACCCAGGATCGCGCCGCCATGCAAAAGGCCGCGCGGATCTATGGCACCAGCCACATCGCCGACTGGAGCGAAGTTCTGCGCGCGGATCTCTTCCCCGCCTGGCACGCCGCGCTGGCGCAGAAAAATTCCTAAACTGTTCGCTCCGCCGTCCGCGCCGCCAACCATTTTCCTTCCATGATCTGCCAGACGATCAGCGCCGGAACATAAAGAATCACGTCGCGGCAGCGGCGGATCAAGGCCAGCGCCAGCGCAGTTTCCGGCGATAACCCCAGAATGCCGCCGAAGAACAGAAAAGCGCCCTCCTGCGCCCCCAGCGCTCCCGGCACGACAAAGGCTGCGCTGCTCACCAGCTGAATCATCGCCTCGATAATGATGCAATCGACAACAGACAAGGGATGGCCAAGAAAATACAGCGCCAGCCAGATTTCTGCGGCATTCAGAAACCACGACGCCAGCATCCAGACACCGCACCAGAAAACACGCCCGCTGCGCCGATACATCGTCAGCACGGCGCGGTCGAGCCGCGCAGTATCATGGATAAAACTCTGCCAGCGGGTGCCGACGGCCATATGCGCCAGCCGTGCCAGAAACCGGAAAATGCCAAATCGCTGCAACACACCCAGGAAGATAATCAGCGGCAACGACACCAAAGCCCCGACCACCAGCCGGGTCATCGTGTCAGCGTTGGGATCATGCAGCGTGAACAGCAAGATGCCGCTGACAACAAGAATAAAAACCGTGACCACCGATACGGTGGTTTCAACCACAATCCCCGCAATCGCCGGCCCCCGCCGCCAGCCATGCTTGATCAGCAAACGCGCGGCCACCACTTCGCCACCGATGCGCGCCACCGGTAACATATTGTTGACCCCGGCACGGATCCACATGACCAGAAACAAAAAACCGAATCCCGGCCGCCGCCGCCCCGGCCATAAGAGCAGCCAGCCCACCACCGCCAGCGCCAGGGGCACGATATGGAACAGGCTGGTCCAGACGATCCCCCATCCGGCGGCGGTAAAGGCCTGCATCACCGGCGTATAGCCCTGCCACGCGATCAATCCGATTGCGCCGGCAAGGCCAAGAATTCCAAAGAAAGAGGCAGCGCGAAACATAAAGCCTGCATGACGGCAAAAAATGGAGCTTCACCGCTTACCTGCGAATGCCGCAAAAGGCAATGCAGATCAGCGCCGATCAATCAACGCAAGACCGCCAACGCCTGTGCGTGCAACGCGCGATCCCCGGACGCCAACACCCGCCCATCGCTCTGCATATGTAAAGGAGCGCCGCTCCAGTCGGTCATCACCCCTCCCGCCGCTGTGATAACCGGCACGAGCGCGGCAATATCATGAAACTTCAATTGCGCTTCCAGCACCAAATCGATGTAGCCCGCCGCCAGCAACCCGTAAGCATAAGCGTCGCCGCCATAATTGGTTTGTTTCACGACGGTGCGCAGTTTATCGAAAACCGCTATATCCCCGCCCCGGAACATATCTGGCGTCGTCGTATTGAGCCAGGCCGAAGCCAGATTGGCGCAGCGCCGCGTCGTAATCCGCGCATTGTTCAGCGTCGTCGGTAGTCCAATGCCGCCGATCCAGCGTTCTTGCAACACCGGCTGATCAATCACGCCCAGCACCGGCACGCCGCGATGCACCAGCCCGATCAACGTGGCAAACAGCGGCTTGCCGGTAACAAAGGCCTTCGTGCCATCAATCGGATCAAGCACCCAGACCCATTCGGCCTCAAGCCGTTCCTGCCCCATCTCCTCGCCCCAGATCCCGTCCTGAGGCCGTTCAACGCGCAGAATTTCCCGGATCGCCTGTTCCGCGCCACGGTCGGCCAGCGTTACGGGCGTGGCGTCGGATTTATCCTCGATGCCGCATTCCTGACGAAAATAGGGGCGAATGACCGCGCCGCTGGCCGCAGCCAGCCGGTGCGCCAGGGCAATCAGGTCGGCGGGCAGTTCAGCAGGAATGGCATCAATCATTTTCCGGCGGGCAGCGCTTCGGGCGTATCGGCCAGGCTCCGCAGCCATGCGATCAGGTTGGCACGATCCGCAGTATTTTTCATCCCGGCAAAGGCCATCTTCGTCCCCGGTATATGCGCTTTGGGATTGAACAGGAACTGGTTCAATTCTTCATAAGTCCACTTTTTGTCATGCCGCGCCTTCAGCGCGTCGGAATAGCTGAATCCCTCCGCCCGGGCATGCAAACTGCCGACAATGCCCCACAAATTCGGGCCAACTTTTGCCGGGCCGCCTTTGTCAAAACTGTGACAGGCCGCGCAAACCCGCGATGTTTTCTGCCCGGCGGCGGGGTCAGCGGCGGCGAGCAGGCTTTCAATCGGTTCAGCGGCCACAACAGCCGCAGCAGCCCCACCGGCAGATGCCGCCTGAGCAACCTGCAACTGATCGACCGGATAAGCAGGTTTCTCCGGATTTTCAGGAGCGATCGCCTCGCGCGCGACGAAACCGGCCAGAGACGCGATCAATACCGCAAGAATGAGCGCGCCGAGAATCTTGTTGAATTCAAAACCATGCATGATGGGATCCCGTTGGAACAGGTGACGATGGCCGCGAAAATAGGCTGTTCCGTTCCGCTTGTCGAGACCCCTTACCACCCGCCCGCCAGGCACCCATTGCCAAAACCCGTCCGAAGGTGGTTTAAACATGGTCGGAAATTAAGAGTGGCCGAAACCGGGGAAGACAGAGCTTTATGACGGCAGCAACGCGCAAGATTATCGCCTTTGGCGGTTCGCAAGGAGCCTATTCCGATCTGGCCTGCCGGGCCGTTTTTCCGGATGATGTGACCCTGCCCTGCCTTGGTTTCGAGGAAGCCTTCGCCGCCGTGCGGGAGAGCCGCGCTGACCGCGCCATGATTCCGGTCGAGAATGCCATCGCCGGACGCGTCGCCGATGTCCACCATCTCCTGCCACAGGCAGGCCTGCACATTGTCGGCGAGCATTACCAGCCGGTCACGCATCATTTACTGGCGCTTCCCGGTGTCAGGCTGGAAGACATCAAGACCGTCAAAAGCCATGTGCAGGCTCTGACGCAATGTCACATTTTTATCCGCAAACATAAACTGACCCCGGTCGCGTACAACGATACAGCCGGCGCGGCGGCGGAAATCAAGGCAACGCAGAATCGCGCGCTGGGCGCGATTGCATCGGAACTGGCGGGAAAAATTTACGGGCTGGATAGTCTGGCGACGGACATCGCCGACCAAAAGGGCAACACGACGCGCTTCCTGATCCTCGCGCGCGATCCCGAAGCGGTCACGGCGGCACAACGATGCATGACATCGCTGATCTTCCGCGTCCGCAGCGTCCCGGCGGCCTTGTATAAGGCGTTGGGCGGCTTTGCCACCAACGGCGTCAACATCACCAAGCTGGAGAGTTATCTCGTCGACGGTAATTTCACGGCGGCACAATTCTATGTCGATCTGGAAGGACACCCCGACAGCACAGCGATGCAAAACGCGCTGGAAGAACTCGCTTTTTTCGCCGATGAAGTCAAAATTCTGGGAACTTATCCCGCACATCCTTTTCGGGATCATACGACCTGATCACGGAGCTTGATCACAAGGTTAAATCACAGGATTTGATCACCCGAACAGCGCATCAATCTCGCTTTGCGATTGTGCCCGGTTCGTATCGCTGGTCAAGGTCTCCGCCATCTTCTCCGCCGAGACATCGACCTTAAGCCCCATTTTCTCCAGCGTGTCGGCCAGATCGGATTCCGCCTTGCGGATACTTTCAAGAGTCTGAGAAATTCGCTGCCCGGTCAGATCCTGGAACGCACAGGCCGCCATGATCATATCCGTCTGCGCGGTGATCTTGCCGAGATGCTGCTTGCGTTCTTCTTCATTCGCCCAGTTGATCGGGGCTTGCGTCAAACTGCCAATCACCGCCACCGCATCCAGAATTTTGTTGGCCGCCTCTTCCGTCGTTTTCAAAACCGACTCCAGCTCGACGCCAACATTATGCGGCGTGTTGCCGTTGCCCTGGAATGACACCGACCCCAACGCCGACATGACCTCGGTAAAGCGCGACGTCATGGCATCTTCGGTCATGCCCATGATCTGGCCGGTGGCATTGACCTCGAACGACACCTCGTCAAAACGCCGTGCCACGAATGTCCGCAACTCACTGATGCTGCGTTGCAAATCTTCGATGGTCGCGGCAGGCGGCGCGTCGATTTTAGTATGCTGATCCATGAGCTCAGAATGCCCTGAATTGGCTAAAAAAGCCTTATTAAGGCTTAAGGAATTGTTCAGAATTTGGACATGAAAACGCATCCACAGCGCCAAGGGATGCGGCGCCGACAAGGGCAAAGATACGGCGGGGGGAAAGAATCCATCCATCGTTGCACCATAAATCACAGCCGCTAACAAACCCTTATTTCCGCAGTAATGCTCCCTCATAATGTGCATGCAGGGCGGCTCATTTGGCCACGCCTTTGACTTTTTCCCAGCTCCGCCCGCCGATATAACCCATCATGACAACGCCAAAAAGCTGGACGATAGGCTCTGGAATTGCCTTCAGCCAAGCCTGATAGCCTTGCGTCATATGCGCCGCTGTCTCAGGACTGAGCGCATGGACAATGCCCATCGGAATGGCGGACAACAACATGATATAAACGACATACAAAAATGACGGCCGCGCCCGGCTGGTCCAGGGATCGGAGCTTTGCGCTTCGGCCAGAATCGCGCTCATGCTGGTCTTGAGTTCTTCCAGAGCCTGTTGATTTTCGACCCGCAGCAGATTGAGTTTCGCCACCTCGCGTTGCTGCGGATCGGGAATGATTTTGTCGAGAATCGTTACGACGGCTGCAATGATATCCGTAATCATAAACCCCCTCCGCTCTCGGCACAGTTCCATAATTTCGCTTCTGCAGCGCGCCGCCGCGTCAGCCCGCCCAGCGCCTCGCCGCCCGCGCGATTCCAGCGCATCAACTGCGCCGGAACCTGTTCATACCAGCCACGATTCAACAGCCGCAGTAAGGTCGAACGTCCGAGATTGAGCGTCCCGACATTAAAGGCAAAACAGCACAAGGCAGAAAATTGATTGCCGTTCAACGGCACGGTGACCAGACGCTCGACCTCGCGCCCGGTCAGCTTCACATCGTCGTCCAGCAGCCACCCGGCTTCTTCCACTTTGATCACCATGCCGGGGCGCGCAGTACGGACGTGACCATAACCAATCGTCCATATTTTTGCGGGACAAAGATAGGCCTCCAGCCGCAACCCTTCGAAATCCTTGATCAGCTTCTTGCCGGCGGCGTTGATCGGGCGCGGCCCGAACACGTGCCGCGTCAGATCACCCGCATCAGCCATTATTTACGCTCCATCCTGTTATCGATTTTTCGCAACAGCTCAGTCTGACTTTCCAGCCGCGTCTCCAACCGTGCCAGCCGCTCGGCGACCAGCTGCTGCGCCGCCTCAACCCGGCTGAGCAGCATTTCACCCTGCGCCAGCCGCGCATCCTGAAACCTGTCTTGTTGTTCCTTGCCGGAGGCCCACCACACAATCGACCCCGCCTGCGCCAGCAGCGCAATCACCAACCCGGCCGACACCCGCCGGTCAAGCTGCCAGCCCCGCGCCCGCTCCACCATCACCAACCCTTTTTTCTGGACATGCATAAGCACCTCTTGCCGCACCGGGGCGCAGCAGTTCAACCAGCTTCCATCATCCTGATTTGTCAGATAGTTACGCCTGCACCACAGCTGCAAGCATTGCACTTAAAAACAAGCGCACCAAAAATCTTCAGAAAGTCATATTGCAAAAACGCATTCTATGATCCGGATCGCAGATTATTGGTAACCGCAGGAGAGATCGCCCTCAATGCAATCAAGCTGCCGCTGCAGCCTCGCATTCTGTTCGCGCGTAAGCGCCTCATAGCATTCCGACACAATCATGGGGTGAACTGATCCACCCTCTGTTCCCAGACTGTCAAAAGCGCATTGTTTATTGCGATAATCAATCCAGGCTAACTTGGCCGTTTGTAATTTCTGCTGACTGTCCGGCCTTATGCGCGCCATAAGCCGCTTGTACAAGACCTGCAGTTTACGATTCTCTTGACGGTAGCTTTCATCGGCACAAATATTCATACCTGTCTGTGACAAATCCTGTGGATCGCACTGCGCCCAGCTTTTATCGGCAAAAGTCATGCAGACCAGAAAGCCTAAGGTCAGCGTGCAACAACGACATTTTCTACTGATACGTCCCGTTGAGAAAAAGCTCGCGTTCAAGATTCCTGCGGTTAGCCAAACCAGGGCTAGGAATCAACCTGCCGGTCACGGGGCTGGTGATATTTCCCCAAGCGGCAAATTGCTCTGAAGCGCCATTATGGTTACCTTGATTCAGAAGTTTCAATATCTTTGATCTTCTGAAATGTGCCGCGCCGATGTTAACTTTACTCATTTATTTGCCTAATTCCACAATAATTCTGTATCGATCAAACTCCTTCGCACGTTGCGTGAAAGTCGCACCAGCGGGCAATATCAGTGTGATGGAGCCTTGATCGACAGTCACCCCCACATCATCGATCGTGCCCATTTCTACCAATTCGATACGTTCATGCGATGCTTTGTTTTCGGCCACAACAGTCATAGCGCCCGTTAGAACGCTGCAGCCATATGTCTCGCTGCGCAATTCCCACTGCGATGCCGGTATTGCCGTAACATCCACCAGATCATTGCGACAGAGTTGTGTGCGCGCTAAAAAATATGCTGCGCTCACGATCAGCAGAAGCACCGCTAAGGCTTGCGACAGAAAACGTAACATCCAGTATATTTTTCTGGTCTTCTGCATCATGGGCTTTCCGTTTAACTTAGTATGCAGCCTTGGAGACAAGACCCTTCTTATAATCAGAATAACCCCTTCTGATCCACAATACATTGCGAGGATTATTGCTCATTTCTCCTGAATGATCTCCCCCACCAAGAAGGTTGAGAACTCCCGCGGAAAACAATGCTTGATCGACATCATAACCCGCAGCAGCCGCAACAACACCGTAATTATAATTCCCAGGTCGCGTCTCACTTTGAATGTGGTTAACCAAAAAAGATAAGCGTCATTCCGGCGCAAGCCGGAATCCATCTCCTGTTGCTTGTTCTCATTGCGCTTTCGGGTGTTGGATACCGGCTTGCGCCGGTATGACGCCAAATAATAGTAA
>JBASFQ010000035.1:0-22709 GCA_049653105.1 Alphaproteobacteria bacterium | reverse complement strand
AAAAACTGTTTGTGAGCGCGCGGCTGTTTTGTGAAAACCTGACGATGAGCCGATTGATTCCGGCGGGATTGACGCGGGATCAGATGTTGATGCCGGGCAATCAAGCGGCGATGTTCGCCAATCTCAGTGATGTTGGGATTCTGTCGCGCGCCAAGGATATCTGCGATGCCGAGCTGGCGCGACGCACGGCGTACAATTATGACAATCCCGACAACTGGGGTTTTCTTAATGGCGCGCAGAATGGTGAACTTTTTATCAGCGGAAGAAACATCACTTATGCGATTGCCCAGAAACGTATCGGCAGGAATCCTGGAGAAAATCTTTGGTTCAGCACGGATCCTGTCACGGGACTCAATATTCCGGGCACACAGCTCAACCGTCTCGGATTTGATTTGACTATAGTCAGTCCCTATCAGAAGGAGCGTTTTGCTGCCGATTATTGCAGTGATGTGAAGACCGCCGCCGATACCAATTATCGTTCCGGCAGCGCTGCACGCGTTGCCGCGGGGCATTTGGAGTGTCTCAAGATTCAGCAGGGTTGGGATTTGCGCGAGGTGGAGACGCGCACGACCTTTGCTCAGATTGCACAGAAGATCAGCGAGGTGAATTTCAATGCCTTGAAAACAGAGGCGGCACCGTCCAAGGCGCGGTTTGATGGCGGCGGCGGTCAGCGCGATCGGAATATGCGGCAGGCGGCCTTTAATGCGGACGAAAAAGTCGCGGCCACGGCAAGTGGCGAGGTGACGCCATGATGCGGAAAGCCTGTCCTGTGGCCATGAGATGCCTGGCGCTGGCCGTGCTGACGCTGGCGCTGCTGCGCCCGACACCGGCGGCGGCGCAGGTCATTCAGTGGCCTTTTGTCGATGGGATTGCCGGGGTGGCCGCTTATTTGTCGGGTGTTTTCAACCTGAACCGGCACGGCCACAAAGAATTGACGCAAGCTGTTTCCAGACATGATCAGGTGGTGGATACCGATATTGAACACAAGGTAAATACCATCAAATACGGCATCGATCCCGGCGACACGTCGTGTCAGCTCTACACCGCGCGCAGCGCCTCTGTGGCCTTGGAATGGTACAGCAAGGGGGTTCGCCATTCGATGGAGAATGGCATCAACAGCATTGCCATGAGCAGCACGGTTTCGCCGGAGCGCAAGGCGGTTGGCTGGTTGTACCGTTTGTGCAAGAGCGGGCAACTGCGGCGCGGCACACCGGCGGCCAATTTCACCGACAGCGATTTTGGTCAGGCCTGGTTCGACGGGAACCGGTGCATTGAAGATCGGACACAGGCGCATGCCTTTCTGCGGCCCTCGACGATTCTGGAAAATCCCGTTCTGGTGCCGCCGAACCAGGCACAGATGGAAGTTCTGAACAATCCCGCCATCTATGATCCGGTCGATGGGGGAGCGCCGCATCCGCTCGCGGGGACGCCGGCGCAAACCTGGGCGCGATTGACCGATAAGCAAAAACTGTTCGTCGGAGCCAAGCTGTTTTGTGAAAACCTGGCGATGGGGTGGATCACGCCGCTGGGCATGACCACTTCCGAGGCGTCGAATCCGGATAATATGCTGACCATTCGTGCACGTATGAATACAAACGGCCAGAAGAACGTCGCGGCGGATCTGTGTCGGCTGGAACTGACTCGACGTACAGCTCCGGATCCTGATGCGCCAGAGAATGCCGGGGTCGCGGCGATGGCGGAGATACGGGTGCAGCGGGAAAAAGTAGGGAATTTCCTGCTCGATATTGCCGGTAAAAATCCCGAGGATATTCTGGCCTATTCGACCAATCCGGTTACCGGCACGATCATTCCCGGATCGGCCAGAGCGGCACGTTTCATCAGCCCCTATCTGATCGAGCGTTACGCCTATGATTACTGCAATAATATACAGGTTGCCGAAGGGTTTAACCACAAGTCCGGCACGGCTGCGGAACATACGGCACTGGCATTGGACTGCCTTGAAGTGGCGATGAACTGGGAATTCAATGAAATTGCCCACCGCATGGCCTTTGCTCAGGGGGGGCGCGGCATGGCTGACCCCGGTTCGGAAAGCAAGCTGGTGGCTACACCCGTCAAGACGCGTTACAACAACGATAATGATGCTGTTCCGGAAGAATTCTTGCGCGTGAATACCACGCTGCAAAGCATTCTTGGTGACCGTGCCGTGCCTTTGGGGACGCTCCTGCGTATGACCGATCCGTCGCGCCCTGCACAAGGTGTGCGTGTCGGCAGCGAGGCCACGCCATGAGATTTCCGGGCGCATGGATGAAGTTTCTGTGTCATGGCGATGGCCTCACCGGCATGCCGAAGCGACGGCCACACAAAGCACGCAAGATTCTGCTGGGCATCATCTTCGCAGGGATGCTGGCGCTGCGCCCCGCGCCGGCAGCGGCGGGATGTTGTGTCTGGGTTTGTCCTCCGACTTGTGATCCTGGGACCATCCTTTGTGCCGTGACCGATGATGCTTTTGCCTTTGCTGCGCTCATCGCTTTTGTTGAGGCTCAATATCTTTTGATTGCGCCTCCTGTCGTTGATGCTCTGGCTGGTTTTAGCTCCGGTATTTCTGCCATGATCAGTGCACAAATGAAGCAGATACAGGAAATATATCTTGCCGCCGTCAAGCAGCGCACCTTGATAAAATACGATATAACAAGCAAGGAATTGATCATCAGTGAGGCCGTCAATACCCAGCGTGAACAATGCCGTCTGGAGACAAGCAAGATGCTTGCCGATGCGACGGCCGGGCATCAGCGCGACATGGCCAAAGCCATGGATCGTGCCAGTTCATCATTGGCGCTGAATCAGCTTTATGACACGCAACGGATGCGGTCGAGCGCTTTGCAGCGTTATTGCAAGAACGGCATGCTGCGGCGGCCGCCTGGCCCTGCCGGCACCACGGCATTCGACCAGATGGGCTGTTTCGAAGATCCGGTCTTTACCGACGCTTATCTTCAGTCGGGGCGGGTGCTGGATCATCTGGCCCTGGTGCCGCCGCCCGGGGCGATACGTGGCACCTATCCGGATGGCAAGCCGATTACCGACATGTCGATTCTTGACAATCCGGACGATCCGCTGAATCCGGTTTCGGCGCAGGTGGTCTGGAACCGGTTGACGGACAAGCAGAAAAATTACGTTGCGGCGCTGCGCTATTGCCAGCATCTTGAACAATCGCGGCTTCAAGTCACGAAATTCACCAGAGATGAGGCTTCGACACCAGAAAATATGCGGCGCATTACCAAGAACCTTAGCTCCACCGGTTTGTTGCAGTCTCTGGCGAGCGTTTGTTATTCGGAAGTGGCACGGCGTACGGCACCGAATATTTATGATGCCTCCGACCCCGCGATGGGGGCGACGGCAATGCTCTTGAAGCGGGATGATGACGAAAAGGTTGCCAGGCAATTGGATCGGGCGGGGATCGATCCGACGGTTTATCGGGCGCATATTGGTTATGATCTGGCCACAGGCCGTCCCGTCAATCCCGTTCCTAACCAAGTCTTTATCAGCCCGGCCTTGTATCAATACGCCAAGTATCATGCCTATTGTGCCGACCGTACGACGAGCGACCTTTTTGATATGGAAAGTGGCACGGCGGCGAATGCTTATCAAAATAAGTTGAAATGTGAACATATCATGCAGCGGTACAAAACGCTCGAAGCGCGTTATGCCGAGCTTTTTACTCAGGCGGATGAAGGGATGAAAGCGATTGGAGCCGGATTCATGGTGCCGGTGCCAACTCCGATGAGGTCTGAGAATGATAGTGATGGGGTGCGTCGGGTTAATTTGCGTGCCGGTAAGGCGCCGTCTTTTGTACCGATGGGGCAATTGATCAAGCAGGAGAAACAGGCGGCAGAGCGTCGCGCCCCGGCTCCGGCCACCACCAGCGCAAGCGGGGCTTTGCCATGATGCGCGCTCTGACACGGATATTTTTATCGTCGCGTGGGGGAGGATTTGTTCCCGGTTCATGGGGGCGTCAAGGGCGGCGCTTTGCCATGTTTGGGGTCTTGGTGCTGGCGCTGCTGGTCGCGCGTCCCCAGCCTGCTCATGCAATCTGCTGTCTCCCGGGATGCCCCGAGGGATGTGAGGTTAGCACCCTGCCTTGCACGATCATCGATGCCAACATATTGATGGCTCAATTGACGGCGGTGATTGTGGGTTTGATCCAGGCGGGAAACCTGGCGATCGTGGATGCTGTGGCGGGTATGGCAGCCTCAATTCAGGCACAGTGGGAAAAGTCCTCGATGATGACGCGCGAACTATGGATGGCGCATCTCAAGCATCAGACGACCGTCGATATGGATTTGACCATCAAGGAAATGACCGTCGCGACACGGTTGAACGAATTCGATGGGACATGCATGCTGAACTTGACGGCCTCGAACGCTATTATTACGGCGCCGCATGCCCGGGTGTTGCCCGAGACGCTGCAGCGCGGCAGTTCAGCGCTGGCGCTGAATCAGCTTTATGACACGCAACGGATGCGGCTGAGCGCTTTGCAGCGTTATTGCAAGAACGGCATGCTGCGGAGGCCGCCTGGCCCTGCCGGCACCACGGCATTCGACCAGATGGGCTGTTTCGAGGATCCGGTTTTTACCGACGCTTATCTTCAGTCGGGACGGGTGCTGGATCATCTGGTGCTGGTGCCTCCGAGCTACGCGGTACGCGGCACTTATCCGGACGGCAAGCCGGTTACCGATATGTCGATTCTTGACAATCCGGACGATCCGGCGAATCCGATCCCGGCGCAGGTGGTCTGGAACCGGTTGACGGACAAGCAGAAAAATTACGTCGCGGCGCTGCGCTATTGCCAACATCTTGAGCAGTCGCGGCTTCAGAGCACAAGTTTCAATAGCGAACAGGCTTCGACACCCGATAATATGCGGCGCATTACCAGGAATCTCAGCAGCATAGGCTTGCTTCAGACTTTATCTTATGCGTGTTACAAAGAACTTGCGCGCCGCACGGCGCCGAATGTTTATGATACCGCTGATCCGGCGATGTCCACTCCGGCCATGATCCAGAAACGGAACGATGATTTTAAGGTTGTCAAGCAACTGCAGCAGGCGGTCGCGGATTCGCGAGTTTGGCAGGCCTTTACCGGCTATGATCTGGTACAGGGTACCCCCATCAATCCTGTTCCCGGACAGGTTTTTATCAGCCCGGCCTTGTATCAACAGGCTCAGTATTTTTCCTTTTGCACCAACAGAGAGACACAGTACAGTTTAGATGTAGGCAGCGGCAGACCGGCGGAAATTCATAATAACAGGATGATGTGCCAGAGCATTATTGAAAATAAGCAGAACATCGATTGGCGTTATGCCCATCTTTTCTCTATGGTTGATAAAGGTCTTAAGGCGGTTGGAGAAGGCTTTTTGCCGCCGGTAGCGACGCCGACGCGGGCTGAGCATGATGCTGCCGGAGTGCGCCGAGTTAATATGCGTCCGGGGGCGTCCGCTGCCGCGCCGTTACCGCTGGGGCAGTTGATTCGGAAATTGGATCAGAAAAACTCTGGTGTCGCTGCGGTCAAAGCGCCACAATAAAGAATACTTTATCGTTTGCAGGTGTTTTTTGCGGTATAAGAAGTGTTAACTATTTTGATGAATGCTGACCCGTCTTGGGAATCTGGCGTGTGGCAAGTTCCGGGGTGGTTTGTATCCCACGATGCCCTAGATACACGCTTTGTTGATCGTGATGACTCAGCAACAACCCGTTATTGACGGATTTGAGTATGGCTGACGGTTCTGGACTATCTGATGATATGACTGCTGACCAGCGGATGCAGACCCTGGCGATTGCGCTGCGTTATGTCGGAGGGCCGTTGCTGACGGCCTTGCTTGAATCCGGACAGCAGGATCCGGCGGGGGGGGCGCGTAAAGCCAACCTTGAAGCTTTTCCCCTGTTGATTGACAGCGCCGCCAGTCTGGCGCGGCAGATTGCCGACAAGATTGACGGCACGGGGGCGGAGGCGACCTTGCGCTGGGGTGCGGTGAGCGCAGCCTGTCAACTGGTTGCGGCGAATTACCGGGCTTCGGGGCAGCCTCTGGACACGGCGGCGGCGGCGCCGATTCTCGAAGTGATCAACGCCTTGCCCGAAAAATTCAAGAATCTCGTCACCGGCGGTATGGAGCCGGTTGCCAACCAGATTGCGACCTTTCGCGCGAAGATGCTGGAGGCACTGGTTCCGGTCGTTGGTGCTGTGGCGCAATATTCCTTTGGTCGCGCTGAACACGGGTTGCTGGCGGAAATTGCGGAACGCTTGATGCGGACAGCTGACCAGATTACGCGGTCGCTGGCTCAGGTCGGTAGCACGCCCGAGCAGTGGCGCTTGTTATGCTGGGTGGTGTTGAAGTCTTCAGGGCAGATTTATGCCGACAGCCATTATGCCGAGGCTGACCGGCTGCTTTATATGAATCCCGATGATCGCGCCGCCTATTTTGCCAAGCACGGCAATGTGGTGCCGATGACGCAGGTGTGGCAGGAATTCAATCAACGCATGGCGCTGCTGGCAACTTTGGGGGCTTATCTTGAGGTTCCCGCGGCGGCGCGGCTTGAAGAAGAGGGGTGGAACTAGTGGTGGCCACGGTCATCTCGGCGAAGGTTATTGCCTCCTGCCTGATTCTGGCGGCGCAGACCTATCATGTGCCCGCCGCTGCCATGATCGGCATCATGCATGTTGAAGGCGGCCGCGTCGGTCAGCAAGTTTTGAATACCAACGGATCCTATGATCTTGGCCCGATGCAGGTGAACACCTTGTGGCTGCCGCAACTGGCGCGCTTATGGCGGGTTGATGTTCCCACGGCGCATAACTGGGTGCGTGACAATGGCTGCGTCAACGTTTATGTTGCGGCGTGGATTCTGCGGCAGAAGATCGATGAAGCTGCGGGACTCTATGGCGGTATTGCGCGTTATCATTCAGGAACCCCTTGGCGCGGCGACAGCTATGCCAGGAAGGTTCTGGCGGTGATGGAGCGCAAAGGGCTGGTCGTTCACGGCGCGGCAAAATCTGCGTCGGTGTCTGCGCCGGCTCCAGCGTCACGGCCTGTGCCGATTCGCACCGCTGAACGTACGGACAATCAGAATCTGCATCTCAGAATCATCGCGGAAGAGTGACCCCATGCTGAAATATATCTTAGCCCTGATCCTGACCATGACCAGCGCGCCGGTTTTGGCGCAAGGGACGCCCAGGACGGGAGCCGGAGCGTCTACCGGTTCTCCCACCATGTCTCCCGGACAGAGAATCCAGGCCGATCCCAGGGGGCCGTTGCAGCCGCAAGTGAGCTTGGACGATGTCAAACGCTTGCCGATTGTCAGGATGCTTTTGGACGGCGGCGGGGAGCTTTACTATCTGGGCGAACGTTCCGGCTTGATGGGGTTTTTTCTCTACAAGGCTGAACAGGTTCAGACTTTGTATCTGACGGCGGATATGCAATCCGTTCTGGTCGGCGGCGTGTATTCGCCTGACGGTGCCAATGTTTCGTCGCAGCAGATTTCCGAGGCATCCAACCAGAATTCCCAGCTCGCGGGCCTTCTTATGGCGGCGGCTGAAAAGCAAAAAGAATTTGAGGCGACTTCGGGGCTGTCGAAGGAGGTGGCTGAACCTGAGAGCAAGAGCGCGATGCCCAAAGCTGCGCCATTATCTCCCGGAGAGCGTTTGCACCATGACTTTCTGGTGACGGCCGGGGTGATTGTCGGCGAGGCTGACAAGCCTTTGTTGCTGATGCTGGTCGATCCTTTGTGCGAGCATTGCCGGAAAACCTGGAAGTTGCTGAAGCCGTCGGTGATGTCGGGAGCCTTGCGCATCAAGCTGATTCCCATCGGCCCCGAGAACAGTGAACGCGAACGCATGGCGGCAAAATTCCTGAATGTTAAGGAGCCTCTCAAAGTCTGGAATAAAATCGAGGAGGATGATTACACGGTTGTCGAAGGGACACCGACAGCGACGGAGCTGGCCCACGTGCGTGCGACGATGGCGATGGCACAAAGCTGGAAGATCAACGCGACGCCCTATCTGGTTTATCGCGGCAAGGACAAGAAAGTTAAAGTTGTGCAAGGTGAGCCAGAAAAAATTGATGCTGTTTTGGCCGATCTGATTCCATAAGGTGACCCGCCACGCGCGTGGTGGAAGCCGGACGTGTTTTTGTAAAGCTGTGGCAATTATGCATGAGGCTTCATGGTTAATTTCATAGACAAGTTTACCGGAAGGCGCCCCGAGAATGACGAAAGCGGGCGCGGTCTTGCCACGCGTTCCGAGAGCCAGAAGCTGGCACCCCGACCGTCGCGCCTGGCTGCATCACGTCGTGGAGCGCGACCTGATGGCCGCATTCCCAATGCTTCAAAGATTTATGGCGCTGCTGCTGCTGCTTTCTTTGTGATCGCATGCTATTTTGTATTTATTAAGGGGGTTTTGCTGACGGGGCTGCTTATTCTGGGGCTGTCTGCGGCTTTGCTTGGCTATGCGCTGTTTTTTATGAGGTTCCAGAATTGAGTGAGCTTTCCTGAGTAAACCATAATTGTGGCTTGGTTTTCTATCGCTCTTGTGCTTTTATAGCAGGGGCGCTTATACCGGTTGGTTGATACACAAGCCAGTTGAAACGAGGACTATTGCCCATGAGCTTCAAAATGTTACGTCCGGCTTCCCTGTTTGTTCTGCTTGCAACTTTGGCCGCCTGTAGCGATGGCACACATCGTGTGACGCCTTTGGTGGCCGAGAATGATCCGGTCTCCTTACGTATCGCTGAAGCCGCTGAAAAAGCCTCCAAGGCACTAAGCAATATTTCCAATGTCGAACAGTATCGCAGCCCTCTGCCGCCGATGGAAGATTTCTCTAACGCGCCACCGGCTCTGGCGCAGCCCATCACCCTGACCTGGAACGGGTCGGTTGAGCAGGTGGTGCAGACTCTGGCCTCCAAGGCCGGGTATAATTATCGCGTCGCCGGTATTGCGCCGCCGCTGCCTTTGGCTGTGTCACTTAATGTTTATGAGCGTCCTGTGATTGAAGTGCTGCGGGATATAGGTTTGCAACTCGGTTCACGCGCTGACGTGGCGGTCGATGTAAAAGGCAGCACGATCCAGCTGCGTTACGCGCCAACAGATGGTAAGATTTAAGATGCAGCGGCATTTGATGATCCTTCTGTCAGGCGTCCTGCTGATGGCAGGAGCGGCGCAGGCGGCGGACAAGGTTCCGGAAGCTGCTGGTGCGCCGCCGGAACTGGCTCAATTAGAAGAGCAAAGTGCCGGTGTCGATCTGGTGAAGCCTGCCGGAGAAGGTCAGGGACTGGAAATCCGCAAAGAGGCGCTGCGTGAAGCGGCAATGTCCTATGGCGCGCGCGGGGGACTGGCGCACCGTACTTATGAAATTCAACGGCGTCTGGCCGAGCAAGACGCATCTTTAAGCAAAATTTTTGATTTCAGACAGCTGTTGATCAGCGCGCCATCGGGCCTGTTGATTGAGCCGCCGATTATTTCCGATGCCCAGCGCGCGGTTCTGGTGGCGGGTGGCGGCCAGAGTGCTGCGGTGACCGACAGGATCTTGCGGATCAATCGCGTGGCGCGCATCGTGACGGCGCCGCGTGACTGGCGTTTGTATATGGAACGTGACTGGGGCAAGGTCGAGCCGCCGCCACAGGTTCTGTTGCCGAAAGATAAATTGGAGCGCGTGACCTGGCGTAAATTTGTCAAGGAAGGCTGGGGCGAAGGCGTGACCCAGGCTGATGACACATTCCAGGCTGATCTTGATCGTATGACCAATGACTTTATCGGCATGGTGCGTTACCGCGAATTGCTCGCGCAGGGCATGGTTTCGGCGCCCTATGCGGTGCATGAAGATCATGGCGTCACCGGCGGCGGTGCGGAAATGCGGATCGGTGATCGCGGCGTGACCATCACCGGCCAATCCACGCTTATCCCCCGGAGCGCACAGTGGCAGTCGACGCTTCGGTAGCCGACGCAAGACGTAAAGCTGAAGAAATCGGCATGTGGGCGGATGAGCCCCTCCGCATTCAGGAGGATCATGTCGATGGCCTGCTGTTGTGGTGCGTGTTGCGGCGCACGACTGATGTCAGCATTCAAACTGACCGCCCGGTTTATATCGAAGTCGATGGCGTTTTGTTTCCGATTACGCGCCGCGCCATAGATTCGGCCGATATGGCCAATGTTCTGTCGAAAATCTATGGGCCGGACGCTCTGGCGAAACTTGCATCGGGGCGCGATCTGGACTTGTCCTATGAAGTTCGTCCCGACCGTAATACGCGCTATCGTTTCCGCGTCAACATTACCGCGATTTTGAGCCGGGGCCGTGACAGCGTGCAGATCACCATGCGTTCGCTACCCAATTTGCCGCCGACAATGGCCGAGCTGGGGATCGAAGAAAAAATCGTCGATAACTGGGCACAGCGGCAGGGGCTGATCCTGATTACCGGCCCGACGGGCAGTGGCAAGTCAACCTTGCTTGCTGCCGGCAACCGCATGTTGATCGAGCGTGAACAGGGCTGCGGCAAGATGCTGAGTTATGAGGCGCCGATTGAATATGTTTATGATCAGATTCTCGGTGAAAGGTCTTTGGTCGCGCAGACTGAAATCCCGAAGCATTTGCCCGATTTTGCCGCCGGGGTACGCAATGCGTTGCGCCGGAAACCGAATATTATCATGGTCGGCGAAGCGCGTGACCGCGAGACTGTATCGGCCGCGATTGAAGCAGGGCAGACCGGTCATGCTGTTTACTCCACGGCACATACGGTCGGTGTTGCCGCGACTATTCGTCGTATGGTCAGTGTTTTTGAACCGTCGGAACGATCAGAGCGCGCTTTTGCGTTGATGGAAACTTTGCGGATGATCGTGACTCAGGCTCTGGTTCCCCGGGTCGGCGGCGGTCGTGTTGGATTGCGCGAATATATGGTGTTTGACGAGAATGTTCGCGAAATCATGCTGGACATGGCAATTGAAAGATGGACCAGCGAAGCCCAGCGTTTGCTGGTGCGTTATGGCAAGACGATGGAGCAATCCGCGACGGCGGCATATAAAGCCGGGTTGATCGAGCGGCGTTGGTATCTGATGCTGACCAAGGGATTTTCTGGTGAGGAACGTGAAGTTCAGGAGTCTTTCGAATAAACTTTTTTCAGCCGCGCTTTCTTTAGGCCGGATTTTACGATATAATAATCCGGTTGTTTATTAACGATGCTGTAAGTTCGGTTCTATAGTCTAAAAAAGTTATAGGTTCGAAAAAGTTATATCCTCTGGAGCAAGGCTGTCTGGAATCCCATGGAAGATCATTGGCGAAACAGTCAACGTGTGCCGCGTTTCTTTATTTTTGACGCCAGGGCTTTTATTGCTCTGATGCTTTTTATGGTTCATATCGCGCTCTGGACATTTGCGCTTAGTATTATCGCGATTTTCGCATTCTGGACATTCGAACGTTTTGGCCTGACTTTTGAAGCTGCGCTGCGTGCCATTCGCTCCTGGATTTTAGGGCGAGATCGGCCGGCTTTGGGTCGTTTGAGTTATCGTCGCTGGAGTGATTTTGGTTAGCGCTGTGGGCAAACGGCGCGGCTACATGAATATGCTATGGCACGCGCATCGTGAGTTCGGGTTTTAACTTTATCCGGACGTCATCATGGTGCCGTGAAGCGTCTTCCAAGCATGAAGCGCAGGTTTTTCAGGTGATTAAGCATTATTTCTGCTTGCGCCGGTGTCGTGAAAGCCTTACATTTTCTAGATCACGGCGATTGTTTTGATTTGGCAACGCTGGTGATGCAATTTAAGCACATGCATAGGCAATATTTTTATGTACCATTTGTGTCACGTTGGATTGTAGGGAATTGGTAAGGATTGTTATTTTATATGGCAGGTATTCCGTGATTCTCTAGAATCGCGAATCATTTTCTCATGTGGAGAAGGCGTTGAAAATGGCCTTATTTTCCCGAATCCGCCCAGCATCATCAGTAAAAACCCTGCGGCGCTTTTGTACGACATCTCTGGTTGCATTCAGTGCGGTTCTTGGTTCTGCAGGGATCTCTGCGGAGGCTGTGGCCGGCTTTCAATGGATTGCCCCGATTGAAAAGGCGCCCACACCGGTCGTGCCGCCCTCAGGGCCGGTTGATGGCGCTGCTATGCCGGCGCCGATGCAGTTGCCGGCGGTTGTTCCGGAGGCTCCGCCGCCGCCAGCTCCGTCAATTCCTTCAACACCCGGTATTGCGACGCCGGTGACAACGCCGACTCCTGCCGCGCCGCCATCCGCCTCTGAAATGGTCGATGGTTTTGGTCGCGATATTCCGTTAACCGTTGCCCTTAAGCAAATTCTGCCCCCCAGTTACGGCTTCGCTCTCGACGGTGTTGATGGCGGTATGCTCGTCAGCTGGGAAGGTGGCAAGGCGTGGTATCACGTGCTGGACGACATGCTGACCAAGGCAAAATTGTATGGCCGCGAAGAAGGTCAAATTATCAAGATATCGCAGGCCAAAATGCACGACGCGGCACCGGGAATTGCGGCAAAAGAGCCGCCGGTGATTGTGCCGCCGATGCCGGTTTTGGATAATAAGCAGAGTGTACAAAAAATTGAGACGACGCCACCCGTTGCGGCGGCCAAGGCGCAGGGCATAGAGCCTTTGGTGATTCCATCCGCCATTAAAGCAGATGGCGCGCCGCTACTGGCTGAGGCCGACTCGGCCTTGCCACCGATTCCTCAAGGCGAACTGGTCGCACCGAACGCGACCATGATGCCGCAGTTGCAACCGACCGCTGCTGAAATGTGGCGCGCCGAGCCGGGGGATCATTTGCATGCCGTGATCAAGAAATGGTGTGCCCGCGCGCATGTGGAACTGGTCTGGTCGACTGAATATGATTATCCGATTCAGGCGAGCTTGAACTTTTCAGGATCTTTTGAAGATGCCGTTCGTGGTTTGTTAACCGGTTTCGTAGAAGCTAAGCCCCAGCCCTATGGTCGTTTGCATGACAATCCCTCTGTGGGGCAACGTACGCTTGTCATTGAGACACGCGGTAATACCAACAGTGACTAATTCTTAGACCACTGCTTCGCTATTAGATTTTGGAATGGGGCTTAGGATGACCATACGTGGTGTTCTGTCTGTGTTGTTGGTCGGCGTTCTGGCGGCGTGCACGTCGGGGGCGGTTCGCGAGGAAGTTGAACACAAGGTTCAACAGGTCGAACAGAACATCGAGCGCGCCAAAGAGCCGATTCCGTCACTGAAGAGCAATCCTTTGGTGGTGACTGAGAAGATTTGGACGGGCGGCGTTGCCGAGCGTATGCGGCGCGGCCTGCCCTTGCCCGAGAAATATGAAACCCGGCGCGGCATTACGCTGGTTTCGGCCAGCCCGATGGGTTTGATGGAATTTGTCAGCGCTTTGTCCGCGCAGACCAACCTGCCGATACGGATTGCTTCGGATGTCACGTTGCCGCCCACTGCCACGCCGGCGCCGGCACCGCGGCCCGGAGTGAATGTGCGGGCTGTGCAACCACCAACGGTTGCCAACGACACCAATGACGGCGATCATATCAACCTCAATTACGAAGGGCCGATGTCCGGGCTGTTGGATCAGGTGGCATCGCATTTTGGCGTCAACTGGCGCTATGACGGCAGCGCGATCACTTTCAGCAAGTACGAGACCAGGATTTTCTTGGTCGAAGCGCTTCCCGGCAAGGGAAAATATTCCGACAAGGTGAGCGGCGACAGCGGTGGTGGCGGTGGTGGCGGCAGCAGCGGCAGCAGCAGTGGCGGCGGCGGCGGGACTTCGTCGTTGTCCCAAGAAGCTGAGTTGCAGGCTGATCTGGATATCTGGGCGGAAATCGGCAACACCATCAATGCCATGCTGGCGGGGACAGGTGCGGCTGTCATCGCGCCATCCATGGGGACGATTACCGTTTCCACTACTTCTGACATCATGAAGCGCATTGCGCGCTATATCGGCGAGCAGAACAACCGGTTGACGCGGCAGATTGCCATCAATGTTTCGGTCTATACCGCCGATATCGAGAATGAGGATGATTTCAACAATCAGTTTGCGGCGGCGCTGAAGACGATTAAGCCCTTTTCTTTCACCGGCGTGATTGCACCCTCTTTCAGCACCGGGACGGCCACGGATTTCAGCAAGATGACTGTCGGCATCATCAACAACGATAACCTGAGTGCATCAAGTGTGCTGACGGCCTTGTCGAAAGTCACGAACAATGTACGGGTGGCACAATTCCCGATGACGACCTTGAACAATGTGCCGATCACCCGGCGCGTCGGGCGTGACGTGGCCTTCCTGGCCTCGGCCGCGACCACCACCACGGGAACCAGCGGCGCAACCACAACGACCTTGACCCCCGGAACGGTGCGGGAAGGGTTTTCGCTCCAGTTGACGCCGCGCTTGCTGGCCGATGGGCGCATGCTGTTGCAGTATTCCTTGAATCTGACCGACCTTGTCAGCATCACGACCTTCGCATCCGGCACGGGGGCGAGTGCCACCAGCGTGCAGCTGCCGGTGACGGCGAGTCGCGTTTTCGTGCAGCAATCGCTGTTGCGGAGCGGCTCGACTTTGGTTCTGTCCGGATACAGCCAGGATCAGACCAACCAGAATGCGACCGGGACGCTCAATCCCTATAACTTCCTGCTTGGCGGGGGCATCGGCAATAACAAGAAAAAGACCTTGTTGCTGGTGACGATCACGCCGCAGGAACTTGACGTGCCGCCGCTGGAGCAACCATAACATGGGTGCGGGCGTTGCGACCGTCGGGCGACGCAAATATGCCGTCGGCCTGTATTGGCAGCCTTCGCCGAGCGGTCGTGTCGCGGCTGCGGCGAAAGAAGCGGCGACACAGCCAGGTCAGCAAGCCGAGTTTTTTGCGGTGCGCTCCGGTGTTAAAGGCGGCCGGGTCGCTCAGTTTGGATTAGGCCAGGAACAATCGGGACATAAACGCGGCATGGCGACTCTGGCCGCGACTTTGGCCAACCGCCAACCTGGTTCATGGGCTGGCGCCTTCAAGCTGCTTGAAGGCATTGTTGTTGTCGTGGTGCGCGACGATTTGATCGCGCCGGATGGCGACCAGATTTATATTGACGAGGCTGCGGCGCGTGACCGGCTGATTCAAGAAGTGACCTTGGGTGGGTTGCAGCGCGTTTATGCGCCTGAAGCCTGGTCAATTCCGTCGGCAGAAACGCTTGCGCTGCCTTTTGTCCTGCAGAACCGTGGTGATTGCCCGCTGCAGCCGGTGACCCTGCCGCGCAGTTTTGTTATCGGGGTTGTCATGCTGGGCGTTCTGGTTGTTGGTGGTCTGGCCGGCGCCTGGTGGTATCAGGATATGCAGGAGAAGGAAGAACAGGAGCGTCAGGTGCGCCTGCAGGCGATGGCCGAGCAGCGGCGGATTGAGACGTTAAAAACCGGAGGATCCGGTCGTGTTGGCATTACCTATCCGCCGCCGCGGCGCTATTGGGAAGAGGAACCCTTGCCGCTGCCGTTGGTTGAAGCTTGCCGCACGGCACTGACGCAGGGTCCGCAGGTTGTGCTGGGCTGGCGTTTGACGACGGTGAACTGTACGCGCGGAGGGCTGGGGCTGGTCTGGAACCGGGAACCAGGATTCACAAAACCCATGAATGAGGCGGCTATTGATGCGACGGGTAATTCAGCGTCGCGCAGCATTCCATTACCCATGCTGCCAAACCGTACGCAGGAAAATCTGCTTGATCCTAATGATATTACGCAACGCTATCTGGCGCAAAACTGGAACGGCACGGTTGCACGCCTGCCGGATGATCCGCCACCGCCGCGGCCGGAAAATGTGCCTCCCGAAGATTGGCAGCCGCCCCCGGCGCCCTGGATCAAACGCGGCTTTAACCTGACTTTAACGGATCTTCCCGGAGAATTACCTCAATATTTTTCTAATGTTCCTGGGGTAATTATCAAGACCTTAACCAATCAGGGTGGAAGTTGGATGGTCGAAGGAGTGATCTATGAAAATCGCAAATAGCAGATATTACGGCGTTCTGGCTGCAAGCGTGGCGGGGGCCTTGTTGATGGCCGCTTTTCCTCCGGCGCGGGCGCAGACGACCGTGACTGACCTGGCGACAGAGTCATCTGCGGCGACCATGACCGCTGCGGCCGCGTCTGTACCGATGCCGCCGTCGCCCATCATCGAGAAGTCCGGAGGTGCGGCCAGTTTCGCGAATTCTTCTGTAGTTTTGGGTGAAGGGCACCCTTCAGCCGCGGGTAAGGACGCAAAATTCGACGCGGAGGAAGACGCAGAAAACGCCGACAAGAAGATTCCTGGACAGGTCACCGAGATTGTCAAGAAATTGCAAGGCGCCAAGGTTGATTTGAGTCTTGAGGATATGAATCAGGCGCGTGGGGCCTTGGCGCGGCTCGATCTGTTGCTTGAACTGGAACAGAAAATGGGCGATCTCGACAAGGCGCGCGCCAAGCGCACCGCGGCCGAGAACATGGCCGATGAAGTCAGCGCTTTGTTGCCGCGTGGCGTTACGCGGATGCCAACCCGGATGAGTTCAGCGGCACCTGATATGGCGCAGCCTGTCGTGACTCCAGTAGTCGTGAAGCCGCAACCAGCTCCCGGAAATTATACCGTGCAAAGGATCAATGGTGTCGGCGGGAACTACACGGCGCAACTGCGCGATATGAACGACGAAAAAACAACGGTTCGTGTTGGCGATAAACTGCCCGATGGCACGGCTGTTACCGCCATTACGCCTGGAACGGTCTCGCTGCGCGGTCCGAATGATAAGACTGATCGCGTCTTGCGGATTAATAGCGGCTCTCCCATAAATCACGGGCGCAGGGCGCCGTGAGCAGATGCTCTCTGACCTTGCCGATCGCACCAAAAAGCTCCTGAGTAAAGCGGGTGCCGGCGCGGGAGCGTCCAAGCCTGCTCCCCCTCCGGCCTCGGCAGCGGGGAGTGCCGGAAAGAAACCTGTTGCCAAATCGACAGGTATGCCGCCGGATAAACCTGCCGGTGCCACAGAACCCCAATCTGTCAGTACGGGAGCCGATGCGCCTCCGGATAAAAACGGAGCTTCTTCACCGCTGCCGAACATCAAAGTCACCGACGAGCGCTCAATGGCGATGTCGGGAGGTGCCCTGAAATTTTCCGGCATGGTTTTGACGATTGAGGGCGGACCGCTGAAAGTGACGCCCGAGTCGCGTAATTATTGCGCTCTGTTCGATAACGGGATGTGGCTGGTCAGCGCGACGCACCGTAATTCGCCGTTGGTCACGTCGGTTGCGCTGAATGCGCGGCGGCAGAGCTTCAAAGTTGATGACCCCATTTATGTGACGCCCAATCTGGTGCAGCAGGCCTATGCTTATGCCGAGCGCCAGGCGGCGCTGGTGCGCCTTGATGATAACGCCGTGCGGCGCAAGATCGTCGATATGATCCAGCAGGCGGCTGAAATGGGCGCCAATGATATTCATATCGAAGCGGCCGGAGGGCGCACCAAAATCGAATTTCGTGTCGACGGTGCTTTGCGCTTGTGGGAGACTTTGACCCAGCGCGAGGGCGAACAGATGCTGTCCTCGGTTTATTCGCATTCGATTGGGCAATCAGGCGCGACCGCCAACTGGCTGGAACCGCAGGCGGCGATGTTGGCCGGAACCGGCGGGCAGGAGTCGATCCAGCTGCCGATCGGTGTGCCGTCGCTGCGTTGCCAGTGGGTGCCGCTGGCCGATGGCGGGCGCTATCTCAACATGCGTTTGCAATATGATTCGGCGCATTTGTTCGGCGAAAATTTTGCCATGGCCGATGTTGATTCCATCGGTTTTTCCCAGGAGCAATTAAAAACCGTCCGTGCGCTGCGTACTTTGCCCGGCGGGATGCGGATTTTCTCCGGGCCGGTGAACCAGGGCAAGACCACGACCTTGCGCGTGATGCTCAATCGCCGCATGGTCGAGACGAATTTTGATCGCAAATGTTATCTTATCGAGGATCCGCCCGAAGGCGGTGTCATGGGGTCGAGCCAGATCGGCGTGTCGGCTTCGGTCAAGGAAGAGCAGCGCGACAAGAGTTTTGCCGAAGTGATGCGCAGCGCCCTGCGTCTTGATCCCGATATCGTTATGCTAGGCGAAATCCGTGATATTCAGACGGCGAAGTTCGCCTTTCGTCTCGCGCTGTCGGGACGGCAGGTCTATACGACGCTGCACGTCTATTCGGCGATTGCCGTGCCGCGGCGGTTGCGCGATCTGGGGATTGAACCTTATCTGATCTATGATCCGCATTTGTTGTGCGGCATGTTCTGCCAACGGTTGTTGAAGGGATTATGCACGCATTGCCGTATCCCGATCAAACAGGCGCCGAAGGAACTGGGGCCGGATTATCTTGATCTGGCGCGCCGGGTGCGTGCCGGCATGGCCATCATGGATGCGCGTCGCGCCCGTGCCGATCCGGGGCAGCCGGCGCTTGACCGCCTGGTGGAGCCGGATATGAGCCAGATTTTTGTCGCCAATCCCGAGGGCTGCGCCAAATGTTATCGGGGGCGCAGCGGTCGTACGGTTTGTGCTGAGGTTGCCGAGACTGATCTCAAGCTGATGGGGTTGCTGGAGGCCGGGAAAATTATTGAAGCGGAAGAATACTGGCTGTCGCCCTGGGGGTTGAACGGCATCACCATGGCCTGGCACGCGCTGGAAAAAATCCGGCGCGGTGAAGTCTCGCCCAATGACGCCGAGGTCGAAGTTGGTCCCCTGGCGCGCGAGCGTGAAATAGCCGATGTCGAGCAACGACTCGGCATATGGAAATAAACGGAATTTTTCTGTGGCCGACGGCGTGCCGTTAACAAGTTGGCATCTATTTCCGGATAGAATTTAACCTTAACATTTTTTTACCTTTGCTGCCCGATGCTGCGGCGTGAAGGTTCTGTCTGTGCCGGGTGGATGACGATGGATTTCAACGAACTCTCACGATCACATGCGATGTGGAAATTCCGCACCAATCGCAAGATCAGGTTCCGCGTCTTCCGCAAGCTGCAAGGTATGCTGGCAATGAACGAGGCGCTGTCGCGCGCGTTGGAACGCCTGTGGTACAACGCCAGCGAAATGGGCAAGTATCCCAATCGTCCGGCGGCCTTGGCTTTGCGCGAATGGTTGCAGAAGGATCGTGCCGGGCATTCGCTCTCCGAGGCCATGGCCGGATGGGTGCCCTCGGCCGAGCTGTATATGATTCGCGCCGGAGAAGAATCGGGCACAGTCGCCAAATCTCTGATGTCGATCCAGATGATGGGGGCGGCGGCCAAGGAAATGCGTAACGCCATTTCGCAGGCGGTGTCCTATCCTTTGTTCATGATCGTTCTGATCTCCGGCGTGTTGTGGATGTTCGGCGTCAACCTGATTGCCAATATGCGCACCAATGCGCCGAAGGCAGTGATGGAGTCAATTGGTCCGATGGCAGATGCATCGGATTTTATCATGAATTACGGCATTGCCGTGTTGCTGGTGGTTTTTACCACGATTGTTTTGATCACGGTGACCTTGCCCTATTGGTGTGGCAAGATACGGGCGAAGCTTGATCGTTATCCGCCCTGGGCGTGGTTCCGAATCTGGCAGGGCACGGGCTTTATGCTCGGGCTCTCCGCGCTGATGGGCGCGCAGGTTCCGTTGCGCCGGGCGCTGGAAATTCTGGAGGAACAGGGCAATCCGTGGATGCGCGAACGCGTCAGTGCGGCCATCGCCGCAGTGCTGCAAGGCAAGAATCTCGGCGAAGCGTTGCGGATGAACGAGTACGGCTTTCCCGATCCGCAGGTGGCGCTGGATATGGAAATTCTGTCCGAGCGCGGCGATATCGGCGCGGTGATCGAGGAAGTGACGCAGGAATGGATTCGCGAGCAGATCGACATGCTGAAGGTGCAGGCCGTGGTGACGCGCAATTTCGGTCTGGCCATCGTTGGCGCCGTAATCGCCTTTGCCATGTTGTCGATTCTGCATATCACCGTCGTGATTACCGATTCGACCAAGGGTGGCGGAAGCTTTTAACTATAGACGTTGGCGTTGGCGGGGCGTGTCGCAGTTTGAATATAGCTTAACCAAAATAACTAAGCGTCATTCCGGCGCAAGCCGGAATCCATCTCCTGCTGTTTGTTCTTGTTGCATTTTCAGGTGATGGATACCGGCTTGCGCCGGTATGACGCCATATATGTGGTAAGCTATATTCAAACTGGGACACCATTTTGGTGGCGCAAACCCTTAATCATTTCCTGCTAACTTGACAGGATTGGGGGAAGCATGTTGGGGCGTACAGGCAGTCAAGGCATGGCGCGGCGCGGCGGGTTCACACTTGTTGAAGCTGCGATAGCGCTTGGTATTGTCGGGCTGGTCAGCGGTGCAATCTGGTATGGCGCGTCACGGGTGCAGCGCAGCGCCGGGATCAATGCCGTCGGCGACCAACTTTATCAAATCGCCGATAATGTACGCGGCATCTATAACAGTCGCCAGGGGATCTTCACCCAAAATACGGCAGTGACCGGGTGTGGCGCGGCGAATTTCAACTCACGCCTGTCATGCCAGGGCGCTTATCCGGCGGATATGACGGGCGGGCCGGGGAATTTTGCCTTTCATGCCTGGGATCGGACGGCGGCCAACGGGTCGGTGCAGGTTGAGCCCGTGGATAACGCGCTGGACAACAGTGCGGCTGTCGGACCGGGAGTGACCAGCTTTGGTGTCAGCTTCCTGAATCTTCCGGTCGATGTGTGCATCGAATTGGCGGCGCGGCATACGACCCCGGATGAGCGGTTGAAGCTCAAGGCGGTGATTTTCCGTGATGCTGGCGGTGCAATTGACAGTTCATATACGACCCCCGATTGGGGCGGCGCGAATGCCTTGCCGGTGACGCCGACGGCGGCCGTCGCGGCATGTCGCAATGCTGCCGGCGGAGGGAATGTGGCAACGCTGGAATGGGTGTTTATGCTGCGATGATGAAACCAAGGATCATGAGCGCGACTTTTCATAACTCCCGGCGCGGATTTTCCCTGTTGGAGCTGGCGATTGTGCTTGGCATCATGGGACTGGTTGGTGGCGGCATCTGGGTGGCGGCATCGACCGTTTATCAGAATTATCGCATCGGGCGCGGAGTGGAGCAGGTGCAGCAGATCGTCGATAATATCCGCGACCGTTATAATGCTTTGGCGCAAATGCCGAATGAAAATTATACTGTCTTTACCCAGACGATGGCGCGCGCCGATGTGTTTCCCGGAGATACCAAGCTCAGTCCCGATGTTTTGCCGACGGCTTGTGCGACCTGTTACTTTGCTAATCCATGGACCGCCGGGAATGCGGCGGCGGTTTGCGGCGGCGGCGCAATCTGTGTCTCCGCCGTCGATGTGTTTGGCCCGGCGGCGGTGCAGCCGCGTTATAATTTCGCGGTGACGCTGCGCGGTCTGCCGCAGGGCGACTGCGTCGTGCTGGCCACCAAATTCGGTGCATTGTGGGATGAAATCGGTCTTGCCGCTATGGGCGTCGATATTGCCGACGCCGCAGTGCCGGGAACGGTCTATAATGCGCCGCAGACTCCGGCAGCTTTGGCTGCGGATTGTGACGGGGCGAATCTCAATAATCTTTATTTTGTATTCAGGTTGCAGGCGCCATGAGACGGAGACAGCAAGGATTTTCGCTTGTCGAACTCGCCATCGTGCTGGCGGTGGCCGGCGTGGTGATCGGCGGCGTATGGGCAGCGGTCAGCAGCGGCAGCGCGAAAGCCAAGGTGGTTCTGGCGACAGAACAGGTTATTGTCCTGAATAAAAATATTCGCGGTTTTTATCAGCGGCAGGCCTGCATCGCTGTGATCGGCGATGTGACGCCGGCGCTGCTGGCGGCCAATCCATCGGCGATTCCGCGCGATATGATCCTTGGCGGGGGCGCGGTCAGCCCGTGGGGGCAGCCGTTCCAGGTGCGCCGTGATCTGGGCGCCGCAGGATGCGGGACGAATGATGCGTTCCGCTATGTGCTGCAATATCAGAATCTGCCGCCCGATGCCTGTATTGGCTTGGTGGCAAAGGTGACAGGACCCGGGGAGTTATCACGCGGCTTGACCCGCGCGGCGATCAACGGCGTGGCGCTGACCGCTTTGCCACCGAATGTGACCGCCATTTCCGGCACGGCGGCGGGGCAATGCGCCGAGAATCCGACGGCGCTGGTGGAGTTTACCTATAATCTACGCGCGGGTGAGTAGAGACGCGGCCACCCATGACGGGTGTCTGTCTGGTGTATTTGAACACCGGGGAGGCGTTCATGACAGTCCAGCACCAGACGCCTATTCATGGGATCAATAACGGGTGATGGCTGCCGTTTTTCAACGGCATGACGCTATTCTAACTGCGCCAGAATGACGGAGGTTCAGGAGAATATGGCGCCCATGATTAATTTTATTTAACCAGATCAATTGGTTATTAAGTTTCCGGCATTTTACCCCGCGTTAATAATTGTATGGTTTTATGCTTGTACCAATCCACATCCTTTGAGGGGGAATTCTATGTCTGTCATGATGATGCGTCGCCGTCGCGCGGCGAAGAATAAAGGGTTTAACCTGATCGAAGCCGCGATTGTGCTCGGCATCGTCGGTCTGGTGGTCGGCGGTATCTGGGTGGCGGCGACTTCGGTCTACGCCAATCTGCGGAGCAAGCGGGCGACGGATGAGTTGCTGGCGGTAGCACAGAATGTTCGTGCGTTGTATGCGACATCGTCAAGTCTTGGCACCTTGGCCACCGTCGATATGACAACTTTGTTGGCTC
>JBASFQ010000034.1:0-34327 GCA_049653105.1 Alphaproteobacteria bacterium | reverse complement strand
CCCCGCAAAACCACTTGGGGGCGCGATGATTAGAAGACCTAACCGCCGCGTTCCGGCTTGACTGCAAATCCCCATCGAATAGACTTTAATGAAGTGGTATGTCGCGCAAACTATCGTTCCGGCTTGACTGCAAATCCCCATCGAATAGACTAGACACGCGCATAACAGACTTCAATTTGATGTTCCGGCTTGACTGCAAATCCCCATCGAATAGACTCCGGCGCGCTGGCGTGCATCGTACAAGTCAGTTCCGGCTTGACTGCAAATCCCCATCGAATAGACTGATAGGTCAGCTGTTGCAAACGCGACTTCTGTTCCGGCTTGACTGCAAATCCCCATCGAATAGACTAAGATTATAACGTTTCAGCGGTTCGCTTGGGTTCCGGCTTGACTGCAAATCCCCATCGAATAGACTCTACCGCGAACGGATCAGCTCCCTCCTGGGTTCCGGCTTGACTGCAAATCCCCATCGAATAGACTGTGAGGTTTAAGCGCAGCAAGGAAGGTATAGTTCCGGCTTGACTGCAAATCCCCATCGAATAGACTGGAACTCTTGGGCTATCAACTCTGTCCCCAGTTCCGGCTTGACTGCAAATCCCCATCGAATAGACTCTGCCACATGATCGTCCATTGCCGTTTTGGGTTCCGGCTTGACTGCAAATCCCCATCGAATAGACTATCCTTGAGGCTATCCGGCACAAGCTGCGTGTTCCGGCTTGACTGCAAATCCCCATCGAATAGACTATCAGTTTTGATATGCACATCACCAGCGCAGTTCCGGCTTGACTGCAAATCCCCATCGAATAGACTGCAGCAAATATTTATCTCCTGCACAACACGTTCCGGCTTGACTGCAAATCCCCATCGAATAGACTGTGGCTAAGTCTGCTCGCAGCAAGACGACTGTTCCGGCTTGACTGCAAATCCCCATCGAATAGACTACCTACAGACTAACCCAGTGGAAACACTGGGTTTTTCTTTGGTTTGGCAAGGAAAAACTGGGCGGGAATTGCCTAAAAAAGCACAAACTGGTCTGGATTTTTCTGCCGTTGATTCTTCTTTTTGCCGCGAAAAGTAAGCATTGCGCCGTACTGCTTATCGGTAAAGGTAAGCACATGGACGCGCCCCGATTCGGGGAGGTTCTTTTCAATCTGACGGGTATGTTTGTCTGCAAATTCACGGCTCGCGCAAAAACGTTGATAGACGGAATATTGCGACATTTCAAAGCCCTGATCGAGCAAAAAATTGCGGAACTCCGACGCTTGTTTACGCGCAGATTTAGTGGTGACGGGCAGATCAAAGAGAACTTGCAGCCACAAGAAGCGGTATCCTGAAAGCGAGGTTGCCATCAGGTCATTGTGACACGATTGCGTTAAATTTCGCCGAATCGCGGCAGGGTAATTTGTGGCTCTTTGACCTCGAAAGCCCGCGCCAATGATTGACAGCAGGTTAAGATTGCATTCGCCAGTATGCTGGTTTGCCCCGCCACCATCACATCTATCGTGAGAATTGCGGCTAAATCCTTTTTAATCTGCGGCGTGAGTTCGGAGAAGCCGTCGCGGCGCAGCCTAAACACCAAATCATCCACGCATGGCCGGAACGGCTCGACCACATCATCAGCAAGGCAAAACGGATTTTCAATATTGTCGTGATGGATACCAAGTGCCGGGAGTAGCCCACAGGCAACCAATTGTCGCGCCACGCAAGCGCGGATGACGGCATAACCATAATTCAACGCGGCGTTCACAGCATCGTCGGCGTGACGCCGGAAATCCGCGCCGAACAGCTTTTGCCAATAAACCCGCGCCGCTTGCGCTTCCCGATTTTGCGGGTCGCCGGAGTCGATCTGCGTCGCCATAGCGGTGAGGCCATGATCTGCCCCAGTATAGCGTTGCAGCACCGTTGCCTGATGTCGGATTTTGACCTGAACGATTTGCTGCCAGATGCGTTTCTTGAATGGTTCGGTGGCCGCAATCTGCCAATCCAACCTTTGCTTACTGGCAAAGTGCCCAACCGTTGGCAGCAACAGACCAGAAGGGTGATAATTCGCGCCGATAATAACCACGGGTATGTTGTGTTCCATCATCGCGTGCAGGACGGCGGTGGAAAGACTAGATTGCCGCCCGGTTAATAGCACACAGGCTAAGTCGTCCAAAGGGATACGCGCAATTTCTTCGCCGTCCTCTTTCACGACCATAAAGCCACGCGTCAACGCCAAATGCACGGCACGATCAGCGATTTCAACAACGCGCTGCATCAGAATATTGAGCCAGGATCGTGAATTTTTCCCGTAACGCTTAGGTGTACCTTACGAATCTTATGATCGGACATTTTACTGAAACTAAGAAAGAAATATTTCAAATCCTTCTCTTTATAACGCTGTGAAAGATTTCCCCCTTCATTATGCTCAACGCACCAAAATGTTTGGTTCGCTGGAGACAAGTTGACGACTTTATAGATTTTACGTTGCTCATTCGCATGAGCCGCAATCAAATCGCCATTATGAATGCGACAAACAAGCTTCGCAGCCGGATGAGGCTTCAATTTATTCATATCGCCTTTAACGCTATTTAATTCAAAGAAACTGCACCCACGGGCTTTAATGTCGCCGCCCGGTAATTTCCAGAACGCGACATGGTGATTGGAACCTGGAACAATTCCCTTCTCAAATTCCTGTCCCGATGTTGAAAGATGAGTGACCGCCTGCACCGTTGCTTCTTTCTTCAGCAACCGGATGCGGCGGATGCCTGTGCGTTTGGCATAGGCATCGACAATACGCGTGATATCCTCGCCGCTTGTAGCGGCAGACAGTTCGACTTCAAGCTCTTGACGAATAACGGGGTCGCGAATGAGCGCGGTTTTGTTGGCGGCCTTGTCCGGCGCAACCTTGGCAAAATGCCCCCTGAAATCCCCCCGTTTGACCACGTTATAATTGTTCTCGCGTTCGTAATCGTTTTTTCGTTCATCTTTGATGATGCCGTAATAAGTATCTTCGTGCAGCTTGGCCTGAATCCCACGATCCGCCTTATGCGATACCACGGCCTTGCCGATGACATCTGTGACATCGCGGCGAAACTGGTCGCGTTCCCACGGCGGGTCGAAATGCACATCCCAATTTTTCCCGTCGCGGCCACTGGCCTTTGAGGCTTTCTGCAACATGGCGCGGTCAGTGCAGGCGATGACGATAGCGTCGATGGCATGGTGGCGATGGTCGTTACGGTTTTTCTGCACGCGTTCTTCCGGCGCAGCGTCCTTGGGAGCGAGAATGGCGTTAAGCCCCCATTCATGGCGAATCCGTGCCGTTAACTGGCCAGGCAGCACATGCACCTGTTCACATACCGCCAGTAAATATTGACGGGCGACCTTCGCCAGATATTGCGTATCGGTCATTTGGCGTGCAATGAAGCCATTTTTAGGGTCGTCCGTAAATTTCTGCATCGCGCCGGGATCAAATTTCTTTTTCTTGTGCGGCGACATAGACGAACGCTGCACCCGGTCGATGATATCCTGATACAGGTACGGCGAACCCGGAACATTAAACGCCTCGTCCGGCGCGTGATTACCCTTGAACCGATTGGCTTCCTTAAAAGCCACAGTCAGGTTTTTCATGGAACTGTCAAAGGTTTTGCCTTCGGGAAGAATGTGTTCCACTTCGATAGCATCGCTCCAAAGTGCCGTCATATTGATCGGCTGGCCGGAATAAGGGCAGCAACGGTCATTGACGTCATAGGCCAGTTCTTTCCAAAGCTTGTATTTCTTGATGTCTTCATCGCTTGGTGTAATGCCGCTTTCCTGCATGTGCAGTTTGGCCTCGTCGTTCAGCTTTTGATTTTTATTCTGAAACTTTTCCAGTTCGGCCTTGGCCTTGTCGTTGAGTTTAAGTTCACGCGCCAATTCCAGGAAAATTTCATCGGGTGCGCCGTAAGTATCAATTAACTCATTGACCAATTTTCGAATCTGATTGAGTCCAATATGCACGGTCGGGTTGTTGATCTTGCCATATTGTTTGGTGTCGGCATCGCCGCGTTTGGGTGACGGAATCATGGACTCCGGCATGATCTCACCATAATAAGGCAGATGCTCACGACGCACGGAATTATCCCCGCGTTTGCCGCGTAATTCCATAATTGCTTCGGTGGTTGATATCCCTTGGTTGGTCAAAATTTCTACCAACTCCTGCAAAGCGCGATGGCCAAATCGGGCGTAACCTTTGGGGAAATTTTCCGGCGTCAGCTCTGCTAAACTCTTGGCTTGCTCGGCAGATAATTTCCAGTGCTGCTCGGCTTTCTGAATAATCTCCGGTGCATCGGCGTCCAGAAGATATAAAGCTATGGCGTCCTGCTCTGCATCGGATAAATCAAACCATGTTTTGCCGAAATATTTTTTGTCGGACAGCAACGCGGCGGTTTCGTTGCCTTCAAGTTTTTCCCTGCGCTCGGACTCAAGATTGAATGTCTCACCCTCATGCAGCTTTAATAGCTTGCGAATTTTGCTGAACGCCATCGTTCTTTGCCCTTGCAGGGCTTCTGCAAGCAATTTGCGTTGGCTCAGGTCAAGCCGTTGCTTGCTGCTCCGATCCACAGAAATAATTTGCAAATTGGCAATGTTCTGCGCGATACGGAATTTCTGGTAACTTGGGAGTGCTATCGGCGCACGTTTTTCGTGTCGCTCAAAATAGACTTGGCAATACCCTACTTCCTGTGCCCGCAACGGTCGCTGAAAAAACAATTCGTCAAAAATCTCGTTCCAATCTCCGTGCGAAACTTGCGGGTGATGCGGCTCTTGCGCCGAACGTATTATTTTGAATTCGTCTTCATATTGTTGGCGTTGCGGATATAACCCTGCGCCGGAGCGGGAGCGGGTGGATTCGCCTTTCCCTAACCGTTCCCGCCAAAGATACTGGCCAAGCGTCAGACCGCTTTCCGTCAGTGCTTTAGCCAAAGCATCAAGATCAGGCCGTGTTTTTTTGGTGTCCTCTTTGCTATCGGACTTCCGGTTGCTTTTGAAGCCGCGCCGTTGCGCCAGATTCATCAGCACGCGGCCAAGTTCATGCGGCGTTAAAGCGGCGACAACCGCCTTGGCGCGAAGTTCGTATGGGTTCAGTAGCTTTAACGACTGCCGTTCCGCTTCGTCTGGCGGCATCAATCCAAGTTCAATCAATTTCTTGAGCAAAGATTTTTTGCGGCCAATCATTCTGTCGCGCCGCACCCGCGCACCTCGCGCACCACGACAAGTTACCGCCAGAGGCTCTTTAGTTTTTGGATCGCGCCCGTCGGAAAATATCCGGGAATTTGCCGCCTGCAAACGAACCGGCGTGCCATTTTCGGTTTCAAACACGCACCAACCGATGGAATTAGTGCCAACATCGAGTCCAAAACGCAGCATGAAAGCTCTCCCTTGACGAAACCGAATTATGGACAGTAGAATAATGGCGTTGCCATCGCAAATGGGGATTTGCTGTCAAGCCGGTAACAAGTTAAAGAACACAAAATTAAACGGTGGGGTACGCCCCGCCGTTTTTTTTATTTCAGGCCACACACAGATGTATTCTCACGGCTCCAAATCCACAAAAAACCCGAACTGCGCCAAGATGTCATAGCGGTTGTTTTCCCAAGCCCAGGCGATGAGTTCAGCCGTCTCCCACTCAGACCGCCGGAATGGGAGTTTTTCTGAATCGGGAATGTTTTGATCTCGCTTGCCGTTTTTCTGCGGGGCTGGTCTGGCAACTGGTTGAGGCATTGGCTTGGGCGGAACGGCATAACCGGGCGTTGGGCGCAGCGGTCTTATCGGTTTGAAGCCAATTTTCTGAACCGGACGGTTCGGCTGTTGTGGCCGATAGACGCCTGTGGACAATCTGCCAGTTTTCAAGTGTGGTGTTTTGGTTTTGTACATACGCCGGAGTGTTGGCCGTTTTAGGCCAAGCTCCTTTTCCATCTCCCGCGCCGCCTGTTTCGACTTCTTCCAATGCTCGCCCGATTTGACCACCTTACCGGTGGTCAGGCTCACCCGGTTCCACATGACATGGAAGTGCTGCCTCCCATCCTTGACATGTTCGACAATCACCCGCTGGTGGTCGCCGGGCTTGTAGCCGTATTTCTGCTCACAGCGTTCGACGATTTTCAGCACTTGTTCGTCGGTCAATCGTTCGTCCTTCATGGGGTTGATACTGATATGGTGCAGCGGCTTCCTGGCTTTTGAGTTGCTGGCAACCTCCCACATATTTTTGAAGGCTTCGTCCAAGGTCTTGGCGTCGGGGTCGCTGATTTCAACGGTGCGTATTCTCTCATTCCCGCCCTGGGCTTTGAGGTAAGCAGCGGCACTCCGGTAGCCACCCCGGATATGGCTTTTAATAATCATGACGGCCTCCCGGCCAGGGTGGCTCTGACAATGGCCAAAGTCTCCAGCACGGCGGTCTGGATACTGCGGAGAGGTTGCTGGCTCAGCATGGCTTGGGGCGATGCGCCACTATTCAGCTGCCGGGCGATTTGATTGAGGTTCCGTCCTAGGGCTGTGAGTTCCCGGTTAGAGGCCAGCAAGGTCAGGCGTAGTTCCTGATGGACTGGCACTTTGTAATCCGAGCCAAGGGCTGAAGCCCGGATAAAGCTATTGACGGTGCAACCAGCATTCCTGGCCTTGCGTTTGACGACTTCCAATTCAGCTTCGGAAAACCTGACTCCAAGCGGGTGCAACCTTTTCCCATGCTTCGACGCAGTCGAGGCTCGACCCCGTGGTGCAACACCGGGGTCAACTTGCGCAGAGCTTTTCTCTAAATCTTTGTTTGCTTCCTTTTTGGTTGCACCACTGTCTTTGGTCGCACCAGGACGACAAACAGCATCGGCAACAACTCGGAACTGGCTGCGGAGTAACCGGCTAGAGGGTGGCGGGTTTTGGCTCATATGGCCTCCTTATGAAAAGGGATAAAATAATTGCTTGGCGGGCAGGACTATTTCCCGGCGCGGCGGGTGACTTCGATCCGGGCGGCAATCCAGCCGTTGATATCGCTTTCCAACCAACCCACGGCACGCTCACCAAGGCTGATCGGCTTTGGAAACGAGCCTTTGGTCATGTGTAGGTAGATCGAGGCGCGGCGTAAGCCGACGCGGGATATGACGTCCGGCAGTCGTAAAATCCGTGCCGACTGGATAACTGCGGACGCACGGGTGGATTCTGAAAAATGCTCAGTCATGGTATTGCTCCGATAATGTTAGAGGTTAAAAACAGGCATAAAAAAATCCCCAGCCAAAATGGCAGAGGCGTTTAAACGAACTGACGGACTTTCCTTAGTTGGGCATTAAAAACAAAAAAGCCCTGACACAAATTTTGCGCAGGACTCAGGGTTGCTGAAAAGGACTTATGTAAGAACTAACTCAAGGCCAACGGTGATGGCGGTCAGTTCCGATGATCGACACAAATTCGGTGTCTATATCTTCAACGTAACATGAGAATTGGAGTTTTCAACAAATCTCGGCGTAATTCGTATTCGTTGTTTTGGTTAAAACCGCAATGTTATAAGCGCGAAATATGGGGCTTCGTCTCCTGACGTCTCAGGGTGTCTAATCTTCAAATCTTGGCCGCAAGCCCCCTCTGATCGTCAATGAATTCTTGAATCAGGAACGACTCAGAAAATCATCCCCCTACTATAGGCATACAGACTCCGGAAAATGCAGGGAGGATCGATAAGTACCGCTCACGATGTGATGGTTAATTTCTGACCTTAGTAAAATCTGCATGCACGACCGTATCGGGGTTAGCCAAAACACCGTCCAGATAGTCCGCATAATCCTGCATCATCTTCTTACGTTCCAGCAGATATTCAGCGCGATTATAGGCCGCCCTGATTTTGTCTTCGTCCTCATGCGCTAACTGCCGCTCTATCACATCCGGCGGGTAGCCCTTCTCGTTAAGGATTGTTGATGCTAGAGCGCGGAAGCCATGCCCCGTCATGCGGCCTTGATAGCCCATGCGGCGCAAAGCCATGAGGACTGCCCCATTGCTAATATGCTTGAGTTGGCCTCTTTGACTATGAAAGACGTGAACTTTTGTGCCAGTGGACTCATGTAAAGATTTAAGAACAGCCAATGATTGCCGTGATAACGGCACAATATGAGCGCGGCGCATTTTCATGCGTTCCTTGGGGATGTGCCATTCTTCCCTGCCGAAATCGATTTCTTCCCATTTCGCGCCAATTAACTCGCCTGTGCGGACAAAAGTCAGAGCCAGCAGTTTCATAGCAGCATTAGTCAAATAATCGCCCTTATAGGCCGCCATGTCCTGCAAAAGTTTGGGTAATTCTCTGGGGTGAATGCAGGGATAATGCTTTTCTTCCGTGGGCGGCAGAATATCCCGCATATCAGAGGCTGGATTAAACTGGCAAAGCCCCCTCTGAGCGGCATAACGAAACACTTGGCTGATAACCTGTTTCATGCGATGCGCAGTTTCAACCGTGCCGCGATTGCCAATTTTCTCAATCACCCGCGCTACATCGGGAATGGTAATTTCCGTAATCGGCAATGCACCAATCATCGGAAAAATATGCTGTTCCATCCGTGCCAAAGATTGCTTGTGGTATTTGGCGTTAAGGTTCTTACCCTTGAGTTCCATCCAGCTAAGGGCAACCCGCTCAAAGGTATGTTCACCTATAACCGTACGGCGTAGTTTTTCAGCGTCCTTTTCTCGTGTCGGATGCTTCCCAGCCTTGACCAAACACCGCGCTTCGTCGCGTTTCTGACGGGCTTCCTGTAAGGACACTTCCGGATATTTGCCCAAAGCCAGCATTTGGGCTTTGCCGTTAAAGTTATAGCGATAACGCCATAGTTTGCTACCGGATGGGGAGATTTCAAGGCACAAGCCGCCACTATCGGCCACGCGATACAGATTCGCCTGTGGTTTAAGGTGTTTGATCGCTAAAGCCGTTAAGGCCATTTCGAATCCCGCCCTCTAATCTACTCACAAATCTACGCGTTATTTGAGTAGATTGCAAGAAATCGTCTTGGACGGTATCGGACGAAACAAACACAATTTATCGTTCATTTTCTTATACTTACTAGAAATTACCAGACCTCTTTGAACTAAGGGCTGGCGGAGACGGAGGGATTCGAACCCTCGATAAAGGTTTACCCTCTATAACGGTTTAGCAAACCGCCGCCTTCAGCCACTCGGCCACGTCTCCACGCCTTGGAAATAAACAGTTTTTCGACTTGGCTTCAAGATAAAAACTTCGAAATGCCGAAATTGACCGGGAATCCGGGGTGCTGGGCACCAAAGCAGGAAAAAGGCGGGGATTTCGGGGGCGTCTGAGGGGACGCCCGGGAATGACGTTAAGTTATGGCGTGAATTATGGCACGGATTGAGTGCCAGGGGTGCGTGCAGGGGGCGCAGATTCTGCTGATTAGTTTCATAAGAATTGGGTTAGATAAAAGGCAGGGTCGATGTTTTAAAAAGGGAGAGATTGCGTATGAGCAGCGGTATTACGGTCGTCTATCGGAATGCGCGCGGCATTATTTGTGACCGCGCGGGCGTTATGGATGTTGTCGAGAAGGTTATTGAGCGGGAGTCGGACTATAGAAATATGTTGAGCAATCCAAGATTACAGAATCTTGTTCCTGCTCTTGAACCTGCTGAGGTGAGCAAGCTTACTAAGGATAATCCGTTGGTGGTCCCTGACATACTGACGATTACGATGGCGGCGCGCTCGACGCAGGGTACGCCGTTCCATGAGGATATGCCGCATCTGACCATGGATGATTGGGTGTCCTTGAGAAGGTCGCAAGACAAGAGTCCTGTTATACAAGTTTATACAATGCAGGACAGCAATGCCGCAAAACGTGCGGCGCAGAGGCCGGCGGGGAATGGGCACCCAGTGGCTCCAAATTTTTTAAGAAACGTACCTACGAGCTAGAGTCAGAATCCCAATGAACATACTACAAGCGGTACACGGCTGCTTATTTTTAAGGATTGGGTGGATCTCACCGTTCGTCAGTTTGTGTTGGCGTGGCAATAGGGAGTATCGCCTCGAGCTTGTGTTTAGGTCTGGCGGCGGGTGATGGACTCCGGCCTACGCCGGAGTGACGCTAGTTTTTAAGAGCCGGACGAACTTCGCTGTTTGTCAGTTTGTGACGGTTGATGCGTGGGTATGTGCGCGTTTTCAGATTTATTCTACGCCGATTTATCGACTTTGTTGGGGGCGGGGCCGCCTTTGCTGACCGTCACCATCGCTTCGCGCAGCAACCGGTCATGGATGATATAGCCGGGTTGCAGCACCTGCATGATCGTGCCGGCAGGTTTGCTGGCATCATCAATTTCCTGAACCACGCGGTGGAAATGCGGGTCGAACAACTGACCATCGGCGTCGATTTTCTTGATCCCCGCCCGTTCCAGCGCGGCCGCGAGTTGCCGCCCGGTGGCATCGATGCCGGTGAGCAGGCTTTTGACGGCGTCGGGCAGGCCATCGGGCAGTTTTGCCGCCAGCGCGCGTTCAAAATTATCAGCCACAGCCAACAGGTCGGCAGCAAAGCCGGTAATGGCGTATTTGGCGGTATCTTCGCGCTCTTTCTGGGCGCGGCGGCGGGTGTTTTCCGCCTCTGCCAGATAGCGCAGCCCCTGTTCCTTCAGGGCGATAACCTGTTCTTCCAGCGCCGTGATGCGGGCGGCAGGGTCATTTTCCTGCGGCGCGGCGGCGGCGGCGGTTTCGGGTTCCGGGGCGGGTTGGGCGGCAGATTCGGTCATTGGCGCTACTTTCAGGATATAATCGTTAAATCGGGATGCATCGTTAAAGTCTTTCACTTACAGCACAAGATAGGCATAATCAGCGAAATTACAAGCATGACCGAATCATTAACTATGCCGCAACCGCGTCCCCAGGATGTTCGTACGCTCGCCGTGATCGTCGGTCTCGATCTGGTGGGCGATGCGTTAATGAAGTTGCCGTTTCTGCGCGCGGCGCGTACGGCGTTTCCCGGCGCCGAGATTTCCTGGATCACCGCGCAGGGCGCGACGGCCTATAGCGGGGTGCTGCGCGCGACGGCGCACCCCTATCTCGATCATATTTACGAGCAGCCGGAATGGCTGCCGCACCGGAACAATCCGGAGCCGCTTTTCGCCGCGCCCCATTTCGATGTCATCCTCGATACGCGCGGGCGTTGGCGCGAAACGCTGCGGGCGCGGCAACTGCCGCACGATCTGTTTTTGTCTCCGGCGGCGCGTTATCTTTTTTCTGATCGTCGTCCACGCCAGTTCTGGCGCCGGCCGGTGCATATTCAGGATCGGCTGGCGGAGCTGGTGCGGCTGGCGGCGGGATTTACGCCCGTTGTGACCGGAGGAATCGCCGTGCCTGACGAGGCGCGGCAGAAGGCGGTTGCGATCATGCCGCCGGGCGCGCGCTATGTTGGGCTGGTTCCCGGCGCAGGCAATGCGGTTAAAATCTGGCCGCTGGAAAATTTCATCGCGCTGGCGGCGGCGCAAGCCAAGGCCGGGCGCGTGCCAGTCTTTTTGCTGGGACCGCAGGAACAGAGCTGGTTGCCGGAGTTGCAAAAAGCGTTACCCAGCGCGCGCTTTCCGCTGCAGAACCAGGTGTGGAACGGGCAGATGACTCTGGCCGCCACCATGGCGGTGGGGGAGCGTCTGGTCTGTGCCGTCACCAATGACAACGGGACGAGTCATATGCTGGCGGCGGTGGATTGTCCGCTGGTGTCGCTGTTCGGCCCGACCGAAGCCACGAAACTTGCGCCGCGCGTCAGTTTGACGCGGATCGTGCGGGCGCAGGATTTCGGCGGCCGCGCGATGGAGGTCATTCCGGTTCACGCCGTCGTGGCGGCGGTTGACGAAATTATGCTTGCGGAACCCGTCGCCGATAAGGCCGAACCGTGGCCTTTGCTGCTGACCGAAGCCATGGAAGATACCGACCGGGCCGCCAGCGCCTGACCAGCCTATAAGCTGTTTTTGCGGTAAAATCCGGCGTTTTGTTGCGCCGCAGCGCATGATTTTGTTTTAATTTCATGAAAAAGTACCACATGATGTCGCCATGGTTGATCGACAACGCATTATAGATGTGCTTGTTGCCGCGCCGGCTTTGGCCGTGTCTTCGCTGCCGATATTGTTCGCTGCAGCGGCGGCCAAAATGACCAATCGGCGTGAAACCGCATTTTTTAAGCAAAAGCGTTATGGGCTGCACGGCAAGCCGTTCACGATTTACAAAATCCGCACCATGATATCGCAGCGCGGCGCCGATGGGTTGTTGCTGCCGGATGCGGCACGGGTCACGCGCGTCGGCGCCTTTTTACGTCGGACGGCGCTGGATGAGTTGCCGCAATTCTGGAATATCCTCAAGGGCGATATGAGTTTGATCGGGCCACGGCCGCTGTCTTTTAAACCGGATCTCCCGGAATTCTCTGATCGTTATGTCGTGCGTCCAGGTTTAACCGGATTGGCGCAGGTTATGCAAAATGCCCGACCTGAAATTTCGGTCAACCAATATACAGAAGCGGCACTGCGAGAAAGGCTGGCGTTTGATCTTCGTTATATAAAAACAGCGGGCGTCCGAACAAACATGAAGATACTTTGGCGGACGGCGGCCATCGTGCTGACCGGGCGGAATGATTCTCTGCGCGCGCCAGCACGTGCTGCACCGCAAGTTGCCAGACCAAGACCTTTGTCTATGCCCAAGGTCAAACACGACTCCGGCGTTCGGGTATAAAGTGCGTCCTATGCCTTCCGGTATTATGACGACGCTAAGTTAGCTGTGGCGTATGCGGCGTTGTCGTCCGACCAGTATGCCGTGCGCGGTGCGGGATTGTGCTATCCGGCGGTTGCTCCTCTAGGGCGGCGTTTCGTGCGCTGAGCCTCTGATCCAGCTTGGTCAGATAGGATTCCAGATAGGGTTCCAGATAGCCGGTGATCTTCGGCGTCAAACGTACTTCAGCGAACATATTGGAAATCGTGCCTTGCTTGACGGTGGCATGATGTTTGTCAATGATGCGGTGGGCGATCTGGCTGATATATGGGTCGGTATCTGCCGCCATTTTTTCCAGTCCAGGCAGGAGGGCTTTGATCGCGGGGCGGGTCAGGATATAGAGTGGATAATCATGTTTCCTGGTCAAGGCGGCTAAGGCAGCGGCGAACGAAGAGGAATTGGTTTCTGTTGCGGGCGGCGTTGCCGGGAGCTGGGGTGTCTTGGTCATGCGTCTCTCTTGAAGGTCTCGGTCAGAAATATTGTCACGTCATATATTTTGCGCAGAATATAAGTTCAATTATGGGTAAGTCCAATCATGGGCAAGGCCAATTATGGCGCGGTTTTTGTCAGCACGGAACAAAAAACGCTCCGGCCGGGGTGTTAACCAATAACTTCGCCGATCATTTTGGCGGTATAATCGACCATCGGAATGATGCGCGCATAGTTCAGGCGGGTAGGGCCGATGACGCCGACCGCGCCGATCAGCTGCTCGCGGCTGTTCATATAGGGAGCGAGGACGAGGCTGTAGCCCGTGGCGGCGAAGATAGCATTCTCGGCGCCGATAAAAATTTTTACACCCTGCGCTGCGCCGGTCGCTTCCAGCAGGCGCATCATACCGGTACGGGTTTCCAGAGCTTCAAAGAGTTTGCGGACGCGCTCGATTTCTTCCAGGGCCTGAATATCTTGCAGCAGGTGCGCCTGGCCGCGCAGGATCAACTGGCCGCCCGCGTCGCCCGCCCAGATGGCAAGGCCGGAGGTCACCAGTTTCGTGGTCAGCGCATCGAGCGCGGTTTGATGGCTGGCAATCTCATGCTGCACTTCGGCGCGGGCTTCTTCGAGTGTGCGCCCGTCGAGATGGGCGTTCAGGTAATTCGCGGCCATCATCAGGGCGCCGGGCGGCAAATCAGAAGGGGTTTCGATGACGCGGTTCTCCACCAGACCGTCTTCGGTCACCAGAATCACCAGCGTCCGACCGGGGCTGAGGCTGACGAAGTCGATCTGGCGTAGAGTGCGGTCAGTTTTCGGCGCCAGCACCAGGCCGGCGCAGGCCGACAGGCCGGCAAGTTTATGCGTGGCGCGGTCGAGGATGTCGGGCAGGTTCTGGCCTTTGGCCTGACACTCGCTTTCGATACTTTGCCGTGCGGCGGCGTCAAGGGCGCCGACTTCAAGGATGCCGTCCACGAACAGGCGCAGGCCGGCTTCGGTCGGGACGCGCCCCGCCGAGATATGCGGCGCGCGCAGCAGGCCAAGGTCTTCGAGATCGGCCATGACGTTGCGGATCGTCGCCGCCGAGAGATTTAGCCCCAGTTTTTGTGCCAGCGTGCGCGAGCCTATGGGCGCGCCGGTGGCGACATAGGCGTCAACAACCAACTTTAAGATTTCCCGGGCGCGGGCGTCGAGTTCGGCGATCATGGCGGTATATCTAGGGGATTTTTGCCAAGACGCCAAGTTTGGGGCATCGTGGGTGAATTATGGTGGTGAATTGAAAGGCGTGGATTGATGCTGGAGCGTTATCGGGCGCAGTTGCGGGAATTGACGGCTTCGGGGCGGGCGCGGAGCTGTCTTTTGCCCGCCGGGGTGGATTTTACCTCCAACGACTATCTTGGGCTGCGGCGGCATCCGGCCTTGCGGGCGGCGGCGGTGACGGCGTTGGAGAAAGGTCTGGAACTGGGCGCGGGCGGGTCGCGGCTGCTGCGCGGGCATCATGAAGCGCATGAAGAACTGGAAAATTTTGCGGCGGCATATTTTGGCGCGCCCGCCGCGCTGTTTTTTGCCACCGGATTTCAGGCGAACACGGCGCTGTTCGCCACGCTGCCGGAGCGGCATGACGTGATTTTATACGATGCCATGATTCATGCCAGCGCCCGTGATGGGATTCAGGCCTCGGCGGCGCGGCATGCGCGGGTGGCGCACAATGATTTGAATGCGTTCGCCGCGGCATTGCGGGAGTGGCGGGATCGCGCCGGACAAATCTGGATCGCGGTGGAATCGGTTTATTCGATGGCCGGTGATCTGGCGCCGTTGCCGGAGCTGGCGGCGCTGGCGCAAGAATATGATGCGATGCTGGTGGTGGACGAAGCGCATGCGACCGGGGTATTCGGCGCCGACGGCAAGGGTTTGACGGCAGGTATGCATGGGGAACATCTCGTCGTCCTGCACACCTGCGGCAAAGCGCTGGGCGTCGCGGGAGGGTTGATTTGCGCGGCGCCGGAATTAATTTCCTGTCTGGTCAATCAGGCGCGCGGGTTTATTTATTCGACCGCGCCAATGCCGTTGCAGGCGGTGCTGGTGCAAAAGGCGCTGCAACTGGCGGTGGCGCTGCCGGAGCGGCGGCAGAGATTGTGGGAACTACGCGATCTGGCCAATCGTTTGTTGCCGGTTCCAGCGTCGCCGTCGCAGATTATCCCCATCATTATCGGAGCGGACGTGGCGGCGGTCGAGCTGGCGGCGCATATGCGGCACGCCGGGTTTGATCTGCGTGCCATTCGGCCGCCCACGGTTCCGGAAGGGACGGCACGGCTGCGGCTGTCTTTGTCCTGTGAACGGACGCCGGATGAAATCCGCGCCTGCGCGGCGGAACTCGGCGCGTTTTTGCCGCAGCAGGCAGCATAAAATGTGGCGCGGCGTGATCACCGGTACGGATACCGGCATCGGCAAAACAGTTGTCGCAGCGATGCTGACGGCGGCGTTGCGTGCCTGTTACTGGAAGCCGGTGCAGGCGGGAATGCTGGATGATACCGATACAATGCAGGTGCGACGTCTGACCGGATTGCCGGAGGCACATTTTCTGCCGGAGCACTATCGCTTGCAGGCGGCTTTGTCGCCGCATCGCGCCGCCGAACTGGAAGGTGTGGCGCTTGATATAGCGGCGCTGGCGCAGGTGCCGGAAGTCGCGCATCCGTTGGTGATCGAGGGTGCGGGCGGTGTTCTGGTTCCGCTGACGCGGCGCGAATTGATGATTGACCTGTTTGCGCTCTGGAAGCTGCCGGCCATTGTCTGTGCGCGGACGGCGCTGGGCACGATCAATCATTCCTTGCTGACGCTGGCGGCTTTGCGCGCGCGGCAGATCGCGGTGCATGGGATTATTTTTGTCGGCGATGACGTGCCGGACAGCATGCGGACGATTGCCGAATTCTCCGGCGTGCGCATTCTGGGGCGGTTGCCGCACCTGCCGGAATTGACAGGGACACAGTTGCGGCAGGCTTTTGCCGAACATTTCCGGATGGAAGATTTTACATGACAACGCATGACTCGCCGGTCTGGCATCCTTTTACGCAGCATGCTGTCGCCGATCCGGCGCTGCTGGTGGCGCGCGCTGCGGGCGCTTATTTATATACCGAAGACGGACGCCAGATTATCGACGGCATTGCTTCATGGTGGGTGAATACGCACGGCCATTGTCACCCCAAGATCGTTGCCGCCGTGCAGCAGCAGGCCGCGCTGCTGGAGCAGGTGGTTTTTGCCGGGTTCACGCATCAGCCCGCAGAAATGCTGGCGCGGGAATTATTGGCACTGGCGGGCGCCCCGGCGGCGCGGGTGTTTTTCTCCGACAGCGGTTCGACTGCTGTTGAAGTGGCGTTGAAAATGGCCATCGGCTTCTGGGCGCATCGCGGCCAGAAGCGGCGGCGGATCGTGGCGCTGGATCACGGCTATCATGGCGATACGTTCGGTACCATGGCGGCGGGCGCGCGCAGCGTCTTTAACCGGATTTACGAACCCTATCTTTTTGAGGTCACGCATTTACCGTTTCCCGCCGCCGGACAGGAGCAGGTGACGCTGGATGCTTTGGCGCGGATGCTGGAACAAACGCCGCATGACCTTGCTGCTTTGATCGTGGAACCGCTGGTGCTGGGTGCGGGTGGCATGATGATGTATAAGGCGGCGGTGCTGCGTGACCTGGCGGAACTGTGTCGCCGTTATGACGTGCTGTTGATTGCGGACGAGGTCATGACCGGATGGGGACGCACCGGGACGCTGTTCGCCTGTGAACAGGCGGGGGTTAAGCCGGATCTCATGTGTCTGTCGAAGGGGATTACCGGCGGGTTCCTGCCGATGGGGGTGACGCTGGCGACGGAGGCGATCTATCAGGCTTTTTACCATACCGACCGCAGCCGGATGTTTTTTCATTCCTCGTCCTACACCGGCAATCCTTTGGCCTGCGCGGCGGCGCTGGCGGCGCTGGAAATCTGGCGGGAAGAGCCGGTTCTGGAACGTATCGCCACGATTGCGGCGCGCCACCGGGCGGCGGCGGTGCGGTTGGGTGCGCGCGACGATGTGTTAAATATGCGGGTTCTGGGCACGATTCTGGCCTTTGAAGTGCGCGGTACTGCAGGATATACTTCGCCCCTCGGCGCGTTATTGTACCGCCATTTTCTGGCGCGGAACGTTTTATTGCGCCCACTTGGTAATACTGTTTATGTTATGCCGCCTTATTGTATCGGCGGCGCAGATCTGGAACGGATATATGACGCAATCCATGACACCCTGGACAACCTCCGGGATGCGCGCGCGGAACCAGTGCTTTGAAGCGCCGGTTCGCGTGACACTGACGCAGTTGGTTGCTGCACCAGCCGCGCATGCGCGGTTTTTACACATGCTGTCGATGCTGGAACATATCGGCAGCCGCAAGATCATGCTGTCGCAGATGCAGCGCGATTTGCCCGAAGATACTTTGAAGCATCTGGCCGAAGAAGCGCGGCACGCGCATTTTTTCAAGCGGCAGGCGGAGCGGTTCGCGGGGCATAGTCTGGCGGGTTATGATGCGGCCAATACGACGGCTTTTGCCTCGGCGCGGATGTATTTCGGGCGGCTCGATGCTTGGATCGCGCGGCATGTCGCGGCGGATGCCGCCTATCCCTGGGTGTCGCTGATCGTCGAATTACGCGCCTGCTGGCTTTATGCGCTGTATCAGGATGTGCTGGTGCAGGCGGGGACGCCGCTGTCGCTGAAGAGTCTGCTGGCCGAGGAAGATTTGCATCTGGTCGAGATGTATGCGGCCTGTGGCGCGGACGGGGATTTGTTGCGGCAACTCAGCGCCTATGAAACGGATTTGTTCGCGCAAGTGTGGGCGCAGGTCGAGGCCGATGCGGTGGGGCGGGCAGCAGCGTAGCCGCTCCGCTCCATTCAGTACCGTGCGATGGAAAACAGCGCGGGGGTTATTCCCCGGCGGCGGCTTTGCTGGCGCGTTTGCGGGCGTTGGGGTCGAGGTGCTTTTTGCGGAGGCGGATGCTTTTGGGCGTTACCTCCACCAGCTCGTCGTCCTCGATATAGGCGATGGCTTTTTCCAGCGTCATCTGCATCGGCGTAGTCAGACGAACGGCCTCGTCCTTGCCGGCGGCGCGGATGTTGGTGAGTTTCTTGCCTTCGAGGACATTGACATCAAGATCGTTGCCTTTGTTATGCTCGCCGATGATCATGCCTTCATAGACCTTGACGCCGCCGGTGATGAGCATCGGGCCGCGATCTTCGAGTTTCCACAGCGCGTAGGTTACGGCTTCGCCTTGGCCGTTGCTGATCAGCACGCCGACGCGCCGACCCTGCACCGCGCCCTTATAGGGGGCGTAGTCGTGGAACAGGCGGTTCATCACCCCGGTGCCGCGGGTGTCGGAGAGGAATTCGCTGAAATAGCCGATCAGGCCGCGCGAGGGGGCGTGGAAAACCAGCCGCACTTTGCCGGCGCCGGCCGGTTTCATTTCCGTCATTTCGGCCTTGCGTTCGGCCATTTTGTTGACGACTGTGCCGGAATATTGCTCATCGACATCGACCACGACTTCTTCAATGGGTTCCAGGCGCTGGCCGCTCTCAGTCTTGAACAGCACGCGCGGGCGGCTGATCGACAATTCATAGCCTTCGCGGCGCATGGTTTCGATCAGGATGCCAAGCTGCAATTCGCCGCGTCCGGCGACTTCGAAACTGTCCTTGTCTTCGGATTCCCGGACGCTGATCGCGACATTGCCTTCGGCCTCGCGGAACAGGCGTTCGCGGATCATGCGGCTGGTGACCTTGTCGCCTTCCTGACCCGCCAGCGGACTGTCATTGACCGAGAAAGTCATGGCGATGGTGGGGGGGTCAATCGGTTGCGCCTGTAACGGCTCCGTCACGGAGGGATCGCACAAAGTGTCGGCGACGGTGGCCTTGGTCAGACCGGCGATGGCGACAATGTCGCCAGCCTGTGCTTCGTCGACCGGCACGCGTTCAATGCCGCGGAAAGCCAGCACCTTGGTGACGCGCCCCTGTTCGATCAGCGCGCCTTCACGGGTCAGGGCCTTGATGCTCATATTCGGGCGGACGCTGCCGCCTTCGACGCGGCCGGTCAGGACGCGCCCCAGATAGGGATTGGCTTCGAGAATTGTCGCGCGGAGGCGGAACGTGGCGCCGTTATCAACCTTCGGCGCCGGGACGTGGCGGATGATAAGGTCAAACAGAGGTTTCAGGTCGGTGCCTTTTTGATCGGCTTTATCCACCGCCCAGCCTTCGCGGCCGACGGCAAACAGGGTCGGGAAGTCGAGTTGTTCTTCACTGGCGTCCAATGCGGCGAAGAGGTCAAAAATTTCGTCATGCACCTGATGCGGGCGGGCATCGTTGCGGTCGATTTTGTTGACGACGACGATGGGGCGCAAGCCGAGTCTTAACGCTTTGCCGACAACGAATTTTGTTTGCGGCAGCGGCCCTTCGGCGGCATCCACCAGCACCACGACGCCGTCCACCATGCTGAGAATCCGTTCGACTTCGCCGCCGAAATCGGCGTGCCCCGGCGTATCGACGATATTGATACGCGTGCCGTGCCATTCGACCGAAGTGCACTTGGCCAGAATGGTGATGCCGCGTTCTTTTTCCAGATCGTTGCTGTCCATCACGCGTTCGGCCACTTGCTGATTGGCACGGAAGACGCCGGATTGGCGCAACATGGCATCGACCAGCGTGGTCTTGCCGTGGTCAACGTGGGCGATGATGGCGATATTCCGCAGTTCCATGGTCAGACTCGATTCCGGTTCATGAAAAAAAACGGGCAAACCATTGAACCGCCGTAACCGGCGCGCCCAATCCGATTTGTCCGTGAAAGCCAAGAACTTATGGCGGTTTTAGCCCGTGAAAGCAAGCCTATCGTCTGCTGCCCCGCGCCATCTCCATGAAAACGCCCCACCAGCGCATTTCCATACGCACCCGAGCGTATTAACCAAACTCTTGTGCAGAAAACACTATTATTTTCATCAAACTATAATAAAACTGGACAGCGCCATCTCTTGTTCAATTGAAAACAACCAAGGAGACATGTGGTGAAGATGAGGGATATTGCGTGGGATGAAGTTACCCAACGGACTGGCTTGGGAAAATCGCAGGGAACGATTATCATCTCTTCTTCGATGCCGCCGAGAAAAGCGCGAAGACTGGCTGCTATTATTAACAGAAACAGCAACGGCGCGGCTGGTGCAACGGTTAAATCTGATGGATTTCAGGTCAAGATCAACATCAGAAATCCCCGTGCCTTCATAATACCTCGCAAAGCTGACCAGCTAAGGCGCTAACACAGAATATAACGCTGCGAGCTCAGATGTCCTCGTATCTTCCTAACGCCCGGGTTCAAGACCGCGCGGTGGGTGTGTTACCCCATAAGACGTCTGAACTCATCCTCATTTCTGAATTCGCTGCCGTCGGGGGCGGTGATTTTCACCTCCACCAGGCCTTCCTTGATCAGTTCCTGGGCTTTCTTGACCGCGGCCGGGGCGCTGTCGCGATGCAGGGAAATGACCCCGGCGGTGTTGTTGGCGTTGATAACATAAGACATATTCCGCCTCCCGTTATGTGAACCGGGGAACAGCATAACGCAAATCGGCTGGTGGGTCGAGGGATGCCAGGCACCAACCCTGATGCTGCATGAAAACTATTAGGATCAGAAAAACCAAACAGGGTTCCGGGGTCACGCCTTAAGGCGTGTGCCGGAATATCGTTATTCTATACAGTTTTGCCTATGCCCATGAGTCGCGATCTGCCTGTCAGGAAAGGCCGGTCTCAAGGCGACGGAGTCAGGGGCAGAGTCAGGGTCGCAGGAGATTGTTCCGGTTCCGTGCCGTTTTGTGTTTTATGCAGCAAGCTTTCCGCGCCGGTGACGGTCGCGTAAATGGCGATGCCGAGTAACAGCACAGCCGTGCCGCGATTGATGATCAGGATGGTGCGTTCATTGAAATGTTTGCGGAACAGCGCCACGCCGCCTGCCAGCGCGATCCACCAGCCCGAAGCCCCGGCGAAAATTCCGGCAGTCAGTAAGCTCGCTTCGTAACGATCCAGCCGTCCGCCCAAGGTAGCGACGACGGCCAGTACGGCGAGAATCGTCACCGGGTTGGTGCAAGTGAGACCCAGGCCGCTGATATAGGCGCGCAGGATACTGCCGACGCTGATATCCTGGGCACTGCCGAGGGCGGGGTGTTTGTGCCAGGCATTCCAAGCCATAAAGCCCAGCAGGATGCCGCCGATGATGCGGATTTCGGTCTGGAAGCCCGCGATCAGGCCGAGAATGGCAGCAACGCCGAAGGCGGCCAGCGCGCCGAAGACGGCGTCCGCCGAGGCCGCGCCCATGCCGGTGGCAAAGCCGATGGCGAGGCCTTTTTGCGCCGTGCGCCGCACGCAGAGCAGGCCAATCGGCCCGACCGGCGCCGAGATCATCAGGCCAAGAACCATGCCGCGATAAAAGACATCGAGGGCTTCGAACAACCGGGAAACTCCGTGGCGTTAGGGTATGGGTCTTTTCAGCCTAATTCGGGGAGGAAATCAAGATGGATGGAAAATCATGCTGCTGTTTTTCGTACGGCCGTCCGAAAAGGACTGGATTCTCGCCGCTCTCTGCCTGCGTGAAGGTGGACGGGGCGGTGGGCAGGGAATGTGACGCCAGGGATTACTTCGACAATATTCCGGTAATCTCGCGCAAATTGGTGCGGGCGCGGAGCAGGTAGAAGCCTTGCGACGCGAGATGGCTGGGTAAAAACTGGCTGTCGGGCGCGCCGCAGATGATGATCGTCGGTTGCAGGGTGGCGGCTTCGTGCAGGCTGCGCAGCATATTGTGCCAGACATTGGTCAAATCGCGTTCCTTGATAACCTGGGCGTAATCTTTCTCCAGCTCGCGCAGCAGCAGATAATAGGCATAGACGCGGCCTTTGGTGGCGTAGAACACCGTATCCGCCTGCCAGGCGGTGAGCCAGAAATGATGTTCCGAGAGATATTGTTCGATACTGGCGGATTGCGAGCCAAGATCGCCCGCGATGCTCTCCAGCGCTGCGACCAGATTATCGGCGCGCGGATCAAACACCGCCTGTCCAGCCGCCAGGCGGCTATTGTAGTTCAGCAGCGCCTTGCGGGCGGCGCGGTATTGCGCCTGCGACGAGGCGGTGGGGAGCAACGATGTCTGCGGGTTGAAAATCCAGACATCACCCGGATATTTCAGCAATCCCGCCGCCTGGTCGAGATCGGGGTCGATCTGGCTGCTGCCGCGCGCGCGCCCCAGCTGATCGCCGAGCAGAACGGTAAAGCGTCCGAGTGCGTAAATCATGCCTTGCTGAAAGTTGGGCATGTTGTCGAGATAATAGCCGGGCAGGAAGAACGGGTCATTCGCTACCCAGGGGTGCTGGTTCACCTCGCGGTCGATCAAGGCGGCGGCGATGGCCACGGCGGCGCTTTCGCCCTTATTGGCGGGCGCGACAGCGAAATCTGGGCTGTCGTCGATGGTGTGCGTCACCCACATCGCGCCGCCCCAGCCGAGCACCAGGGTCAGCAGGAACAGGACAAGAATCCGTGCCTTGCCGCCGGGGGGGATGCGTTCCAGCAGTGGCGCCAGTGTCTGGCCAATATATTCAAAAAAGGAGCGCAGGAATGACATAACGGGGTTCCGGGTTCGTGAACGTGGCGCGTAGTTTAGAACGTTGCCGGGGCTGGTGCAAATGGCGGGGGTCGGATAGAAAGTGAGTCGGATGGATTCATGACCGGGGCGGTGATGGCGGACTGGAAGAAGGCTGAAAAACTGATTGCGGACGCATGGGACGTACGGACGACGTTGAACAAGGATACACCCGGTGTGCTGCGCGATGCCGTGGCTGCGGTGCTGGGGGCATTGGATGACGGAGCCTTGCGTGTGGCGGAGAAGCGCGACGGGACGTGGGCGGTTAATCAATGGATCAAACAGGCGATTTTGTTGTCGTTCCGATTGAACGACAACCGCATGATGGCGGCGGGCGGCGATTGCGGCGCGCAATGGTTCGACAAAGTTCCCTTGAAAAGTGCAGGCTGGGATGAAGCACGATTCCGCGCTGCCGGTTTTCGCGCGCTGCCAGGCAGTTTTGTGCGGCACGGAGCCTATATCGCACCGGACGCCGTGGTGTTGCCCAGTTTTGTCAATATCGGCGCGCATGTCGGTGCGGGAACGATGGTTGACAGCTGGGTTACGGTCGGCTCCTGCGCCCAGATTGGCCAGAAAGTACATCTTTCCGCGCATGTCATGATCGGCGGTGTGCTGGAGCCGTTGCAGGCAACGCCGGTGATTATCGAAGATCACTGCTTTATCGGCGCTTGTTCTGGCGTGGCGGAAGGCATGGTGGTTGAGGAAGGCGCCGTCCTGGGGATGGGGGTGCAACTGGGCGCTTCGACCAAGATCATCGACCGGGCGACCGGCGAGATTTTTATGGGGCGGGTGCCGGCCTACAGCGTCGTTGTGCCAGGAAGTTTGCCCGGCAAATCTTTACCGGACGGTCAGCCGGGGCCGGCGCTTTATTGCGCCGTGATTGTCAAACGGGTCGATGCCACGACGCGCGCCAAGACAAGTATCAATGATTTATTACGGGAATAGATTGTGAGTTCAGTGTCAGCAGCACATCTACAACATGCGCATCATCTGCCCGGCATGGGCTATGCCATGCTGGGGTATGGGGTGATGGTGCTGTTCGATACCGCGATGAAGGATGTCAGCCGCCACGGTTATCCACAAATGCAGATGATGGCCACGGTGGGAGTTGTGTTTACGATAACGATCCTGAGCATGGCGATGGCCAGCGGCGGGGCGCGGCGGTTGCAGACGCGGAAGCTGCGGTTTCATCTGCTGCGCGGCTATTTGAGCATTGTCGGTTTCATCAGCGGGTTTTATGCGATCCGGCATATTCCGCTGGTGGATTTTTACGGGATCATTTTCGCGATTCCGATTCTGATCACGATTTTATCCGCTGTCTGGCTGCGCGAGCATGTCAGGTGGCGGCGCTGGTCGGCGGTGGCCTGCGGTTTCATCGGCGTGTCCGTGATGCTGTATGGCGGCACGGCGGCGGCGTCAACGCAGATGGAGGATTTGGGCTACTTCGCGGCACTGGGTTGCGCGCTGTTCAATGCGGTATCGACGGTGATGGTGCGGCGCTATGGGCAAGATGAATCCAATCTGACTTTTTCCTTTTATGCCGGGATCTGCAATATGTCGGTGACCGTGCCGCTGGCGCTGATCGCCGGATGGCAGGATTATGCGTTCGCCGACGGACTGGTGACCGTGGGCGCCGGGGTTTTGTGCGGGGCGGGCAGTGTGTTGCTGCTGACCGCATTCCAGCGCGCGCCGTCGTCGGTGGTTGCGCCGCTGCAATATACACAAATGATCTGGGGCGCGGTGTTGGGATATATCATGTTCAATGATGTGCCGACCGGCATGACCATGGCCGGGGCGGCGATCGTGATCGCCAGCAGCTGGTTCACGGTATGGCGCGAGGCGCAGATCGCGCGGGCGGCAAGGAAGGCACAGCGGGCAGCGGCCATTGTGGGGCAGTAATCTTCAGCGGGCGGATTTGGATTTGTCGCGTTCCAGCTTGCGTTGGCGGATGACGTAGGTGCGGTAGGCATCAAGGTCGTCGTCGAAGCTGCGGCAGGAGCCGCCCGCCACCAGCCAAAGCTGATCCGCGACGCATTCCACCAGATGCGGGTCGTGGCTGACCAGAATGACCGCGCCGTTGTAATTGTTGAGCGCCTGCATCAAGGCTTCGCGCGCGTCGATATCGAGATGGTTGGTCGGTTCGTCGAGCAGCATGATGTTCGGCGCGTCGTGACTCATCAGGCAGAACAGCAGGCGTGCTTTCTCTCCGCCGGAAAGGTCACCAACCAGCGTATCAGCCTTGCGTTTGTCGAAGCCGAACTGGTGCAGACCGGCGCGGACTTTCGCTTCGGACGGTTCTTGCATCGCGCTTTGCATGATCATGAAAGGCGTTTGTGTGCCGTCCAGTTCATCGGTCTGGAACTGCGCGAAGTAGCCGACTTTAAGTTTGGCGGATTTATGCACTGTACCCGCCAGCGGCGCGAGGCGTCCCGCGAGCAATTTGACCAAAGTGGATTTGCCGTTGCCGTTGGCGCCGAGCAGGGCGATGCGGTCCTGCTGATCGATTTGCAGATCAAGCTTGCGCAGCACCGGTTTGTTCGGGCTGTACCCCGCATCCACTTTCTCCAGCCGGATCAGCGGCGAGCGCATTTCTTTGGGCTGCGGGAAGGTGAAAGCGGTGATGCGCGCCGCGATGACGGCGTCGACGATGTCCATTTTCTCGATCGCCTTCAACCGGCTTTGCGCCTGCCGCGCCTTGCTGGCGGTGGCGCGGAAACGGTCGACGAATTTCATCGCATGGGCTTTTTGCGCCATCTGCTTCTCGTGCAGCGCCTGCTGGTTCATCAGCTTCTCGGCGCGTTCGCGCTCGAACTGGTCATAATTTCCGGTATAGGAGGTCAGTTTCTGGTGTTCGAGATGCAGAATGTGGTCAACGGTTTTGTTGAGGATGTCGCGGTCGTGGCTGATGATGATCAGGGTCTCGCGGTAGCGCGTGAGGAAATTCTCCAGCCAGATCAGGGATTCGAAATCGAGGTGGTTGGTGGGTTCATCGAGCAGCAGGACATTGGGTTGTTTGAACAGCACCGCCGCCAGCGCGACGCGCGCGCGCCAGCCGCCGGAATAGGCGGTGATCGGCAGCATTTGCGCCGCTTCGTCAAAGCCCAGACCGGCGAGGATCGAGGCCGCGCGCGCCGGAGCGTCATAGGCGTTGATGTCGTCGAGCCGCGTGTAGATCGTGCCGATGCGTTCCGGATCGGTGGCGGTCTCTGCTTCAAGCAGCAGCGCGGCGCGTTCGGTGTCGGCGGCGAGGACGATGTCGAGCAGGGAGGAACCGTCTTCGGGCAAATCCTGCCGCACCATGCCGAGTGTGGCGTTTTTGATCAGGGATATATGGCCGCTGTCGGGACTGACTTCGCCGGCGATAATTTTGAATAAGGTCGATTTTCCTGCGCCGTTCGGGCCAATCAGGCCGATGCGGTGGCCGGCGGGAATGTTGACCGAAACATTGTTGAACAGCGTGCGGCCGCCGATGCGATAGTTCAGTTCCTGTATAGACAACATGGCGACGGGTTAATACTCTCTGGTTTATACGTCTTGCCCGCGCCTTGTGCTGCGGCCAAGGCAGGTCGATACCAAGCGCCGCCGTACGTTGCAAGCAATGGATTGACCAGATGCTGCGGCTTTGCTTTTTGCGCGGCGGGACGATACAAAGAGTTTCCGGGGTGTTGCGGAAAAGGTGGCGTTTGATGATCCGGTCTACCTGTGAATTATTGCGTTTGACTATTACGACGTGGAGTGCGGATGGCGCGCAGCGTTTGGGTGCGGCGCTGGCGTTTTACAGTATCTTGTCTTTGGCGCCGTTGCTGCTGTTGCTGACGGCGGCCGGAGCGGATCTGTTCGGACGCGCTGCGGTTGAGGGACAGATCGTGGCGCAGATCAGCGGCTTGATCGGCGCGCCGGCCGCAGAAATGGTGCAGGAAATTCTGTCCAGCGCGGCGCAGAAGCCGGACGCAAGCGTTCTGGCGACGATACTCGGTTCGATGGTGTTGCTGTTCGCGGCGTCGGGCATGTTCGGGATGCTGCGCGAGGCGTTGAACATCATCTGGCATGTGGAACAACCGCGCGAGCCGTGGCTGGATTTCCTTTTCGGGCATTTATTCGCGTTCCTGATGGTCATGTTGTGTGGCGCGTTGCTGTTCGTGACGCTGGCGGCAAGTGCGGCGTTGCATATCATTGACGCCTATGTCGGAGAAATGATTCCGGCCGCGGTGCAGGCGCTGGTGTGGCTGAATACGCTGGTCAGTTTTGCGCTGACGACGGGGATATTCGCGTTGATGTTCAAAACTATTCCCGCGCGCAAGATCGGTTGGACGGGGATTGTGCCGGGCGCTTTGCTGACCGCCGTGTTGTTCATGATCGGCAAGAATGTGATCGGGTTTTATTTGAGCCAGAGCAGCCTTGCCAGCGGTTATGGTGCGGCGGGGTCGTTGGTGATGATTCTGGTCTGGACTTATTATTCCGCGCAGATTTTGTTTTTTGGCGCGGAGTTCACCAAGGTTTATGCCGAAGGGGCGTGGCGGCAAGCATAATGGCTTGCTAAGGGTTTCTACGCGCGGCGCGCGCCTTTTCCAGCAGCAGGCGGAAGGGGAGCAGGATTTTTTCGGCCAGCGCAGGGTCGTGGTCGAGAGCGGCCAGCGTATAGGCCGCCGCTTCGATGGTGGCCACGCTGTCGCGGCGCGGTTCCTTGCGGAGAGTGCCATAGAGCGACAGGCGCGGTGGTTGCAGCACCAGGCGGCGGCATTTAAGCAGCCAGGCATTGCGCCACCATAAGGCTTTGGCCTGCGCCCAGGAGCCGTCGAGCAGAATGATCCCTTCAAGAGCGGCCAGGATGGATTCCTGTTCCGGCGTGGGCGTGCTTTTGGCGGTCAGGACGGTGAGCGGCTGCGGTGGCAAAGGTGCCGCTTGTCTGGCCGTGCCGAGATAGAGCACACCCCACAGTTTCGGATCGACCGGGCGGTCGAGAATATTGCTCAGATTACGCCAGGACAGGCCGGTTTTGAGACGGGCGCGTTCGAGTTGCAGCACCGTCAACCGCGCCGTGCCGAGGATGCGGTCTTGTTCCTGAGGATGGCGGAGGATGAGTACTTCGACGCGGTTCTCAATCGGCGCGACGGCGGCGCAGACGCAGAGTTGCGGCGTTTTTTCGCAGGCGGGGCAGGGTTGAGGGGCGTCGGTGCTGAGCATGGGGCAAAATAGGCGTGTCGGCGGGGACTGACAATGGCTCTGGTTGATATTTGGTGGACAAATTCACCCGTTAAGGTGGGAACCCGCCGCCGTGGACGCCAGCATCTTAACGGGATTTGCGCCAGACTTGTTCCCAGGGGGCGTCTGCGCCATAACAGGCGCGATGATCATGGCTTGCCGCACCCTTTTGCAATTTCTTGCCCGCCCCACGCTGTTTTTTTATGCGTTGCCGTGGCTCATGGTGCTTCTGGTCGCGGGGACGGTGGCGCAGCGCGAGATCGGTCTGTACCGGGCGGAGAAAATTTTCTTCAGCGCGCCGCTTGTCTGGCTGGGGCCGATTCCCTTGCCCGGAACGGTGACGGTTCTGGGGGTGATTGCCGTCAGCCTGATGGCGAAATTGCTGCTTAAATCACCGTGGCGGCGCGACATGATCGGGAACTTATTGACGCATGCCAGCATGTTGGTGCTGCTGGGTGGCGGGCTGGTGTCGAATCTGGGACGGGAAGAAGGGTATCTGGAGCTTGCCGTCGGGGCGACCGGCGCCGTGGTCAGCGATTATCACGACCGGGCGCTGGCGGTGGTGAAAAACGGGGTGACGCTGTTGACCGTGCCGGAGGATGATCTGGTAACTCCGGCATCGATCTATCATCCCGCCATGCCGTTCAAGATCATGCCCCGGACTTATTGCCGTAACTGCGCGCCGGAAGCACGACCCAAAGCGCAAACCGGCGCGACGCCGCCATCGGGTAAACTGCCTGGAGAGGAATTCCGGGGGGCGGCGGCCAGCATGATCCTGACACCAGCACCTTTAATGACGCAGGATGAGGATAACCGCGCGGGCGTGACCTTTGTTGTCAGCGGCGCGGGGGCGGAACGAGACGGGATTTATATCACCTATGACGGGTTGAAACAGATGCCCTCATTCGCGGTAGATTCCGACCGCTATGAAATTGCCATGCGCCGCGCCGAACGCGCTTTGCCTTTTGCGGTGACATTGCTGGAATTCAACAAAAGCAATCATCCCGGCACGGATGTCGCCCGCGCTTATGCGGCGACGGTCGAGGTGCAGGATGGCGGCGCGCGCTGGCGGACGGAAATCTCCATGAACACACCGCTGCGCTATCGCGGATATACATTATATCAGGCGTCGTTTATTGACCGCGCGGGCGCTTTGTCATCCGTACTGACGGTTGTGCGGGATCGTGGTCAGGTGTTTCCTTATCTGGCCGGGGCGTTGTTTTGTCTCGGTATGGGGATGCATCTGGTGCAACGCGGGCGGCAGCAACGCAAGGCGGGTGCTGCATGAGGCACATGCTGCTGCTTTTTCTGATCTTGCTGCTGCCGGGAAGTGCGATGGCGGACGCGGGTGATTTTGCCTTGCTGCCTGTTCTGCATGAAGGACGGGTGAAGCCTCTGGACAGTTTCGCCCGCTGGCAGTTGCAGGCCGTGCATGGTGCGGATGCTTTGCCGGGGCGCGATGCCGTCGCCTGGCTGGCGGATGTGGTGTTTCATCCTGCTGCCGCTGCCGAAGAAAAAATCTTTATCGTGTATGACCGGGATGCTGTGCATCTGCTGGAACTGCCGGAGCGGCCGGAGCCATTCTATAGCTTCAACGAAGTGGCCGTCGGGTTGCTGGCGCAGCAACCGCAGATCGCCGCCTGGGCGCGCCGGGAGTCGCGGAGGCTGGCTGCGGTGGAGCGTGAGACGCTGCGCCTGTATCGCGCGGCTGATGATTTTCGGCAACTGACCGGGGCGTTGGCCTTGTTGCTTCCGGTCAGTCTGGAGCTTTCTTCGGACGCGCGGGCACAAGCGGGAATCGCGGCGGATGCGCCGGTGACTTATCTGGATTTGCTCAAGATTAAACCGGCACTGATGCAACGCCTTGGGGCAATTCTGGCGGCCAAGCAGGAGCGGTTGGAGCTCTATACGCCGGAAGAACAGGATGCAGCCAAGCTGGGATATCAGCTGCGGCTGATCGAATCCATCGGCGCCAATAATACTTTGTTCCGCGTCATTCCCCCCTTATGGGAAGGGCAGGAGGAGTGGCGCGCGCCCTGGGCGTTGCTGTTGCAGGGATATGGCGCGCCGTCGGGTTTGTCTTTGTTTCGCGCCTGGCAGGAAGCCGCGGCGGCGTGGCGGCAAGAGGGTCGTGCGGGATGGGCGGCGGCGGCGGCGCAGTTGCGGCTGGCGACTTTGCAAGTTGCGCCGCCCATGCGACCGGGGGTTTTTGCCGTTGAGCAGGCGTTGCATAAATATGCGCCGGGTGAGGTGGCGCTGGGGCTGGTGCTGGTCGGGGTGGTGGCGCTGGGGCTGGCATATGGACGCGGCGGAAGATTCTGGCGCGGCGCGGGTTATGGGGCATTGGTTGGCGGGCTGGTGGTGCTGGGGCTGCTCATCGCGGCGCGGATGTTCATTCTGCTGCGGCCACCTGTCAGCACCTTGTATGAGTCGACTCTGTTCGTCGCTTTTGTGGCGCTGGCGGGCGGATTGGTGCTTGCCGGGCGGCGGGGTCTGGAAGAAGGCGCGTTGCTCGGCAGCGTCATCGCGGTGTTGCTGTTGGTGTGCAGTCGTGTTTTTGGCGCCGATGGCGATACGCTGCGGGTGTTGACCGCCGTGTTGGACACCAATTTCTGGCTGGCGACGCATGTGGTGTGCATCACCTCGGGTTATGGCGCGACTTTGCTGGCGGGGATGATGGCGCATCTCTATCTGATCCGGCGCGTGCTGGGGACGCCGTCTGCGGCGGTGCGGCCGCTGGTGACGCGGAGTCAGGGCGTGATGCTGGTTGCGCTGCTGCTGACGACGGCGGGAACGATGCTGGGCGGGATCTGGGCCGACCAGTCCTGGGGCAGATTCTGGGGCTGGGATCCGAAAGAGAATGGCGCCTTGTGGATAGTGTTATGGTTGATCTGGTTGCTGCATGGGCGCCTGGCGGGACAGCTGGGCGTGTTGGCGCAGATGGCGGGGCTGGCGCTGGTCAATATCGTGGTGGCGCTGGCCTGGTTCGGGGTGAATTTGCTGAGTGTCGGATTGCACAGTTACGGGTTTACCGATGCTGCGGCTTTTGGACTGGGAGTCTTTTGTGTCGGAGAATTGGTGCTGATTGGCGGGATGACGGGATATATCATGCGCCGACGGTGCGAGGAGACGCGGTGAATCGGAGAATTGTCCTCTTGAGCGTGGTGTTGGTGCTGTCGGCGGGAAGCGTCGGTTGGGCGTTGCGTACGCCATCACCGCCGCCGGAGCCGACGGTTGTTCATTACCCTGCCGCGTCGGATTTTTCCTGGCGTGATTTTTCTGACGGCGAGCATCGCCTGCTTGATCTGGCCGGTCGTACCGTGGCGTTGCATTTCTGGGCGTCGTGGTGCGCGCCGTGCCGTACGGAATTCCCGGCGCTGATCGCGGCGGCGCGGGAACTCGGCGATGATGTGGTGGTTCTGGCAATTTCGGTCGATGACGACCGGGAGAAGGCAAAAAAATTTCTGCGCGAGGTCGGGGGCGATCGCGCGCCGGCCAATCTGCGGTTTGCGCATGATCCCAAGAAAAAGATCGCCTATGACCTTTTCATGACCGCCGTTTATCCAGAGACAATTTTTCTGGACGCGCAGTTGCGGCTGCGGCGCAAGATCCCCGGCCCCGTGGCGTGGAATAATCCGACGCTGCGGCAGGATTTACGCGACTACGCTGTGCCGATAAAGCGTTGACGGTTCCAGCAGGGCGCGTTGCTCCAGCTCGGTGCGCAACTGTTCCGGATCATGGAAATGGATGCAATCGAACCCCAGCGCAGACGCGGCATCGATGTTGGCGCGCGTGTCGTCGATGAAGCAGCAGGCATGCGCGTCCAAACCATATTTCTCCAACAGCAGGTGGAAGATGCGTGGGTCGGGCTTTTTCAATCCGACTTCGCCGGAGACGACGATGCCGTCAAAACGATCGACGGGTATATGATTTTGCGCGAGTTTATAGGTATCCCGTGCCCAATTGGTGAGCGCATAGAGCGGGTAATCCCGGGCTTTCAGGGTATCGAGGATGGCCACGCTGTCCTGGATCGGACCCTTGATCATCTCGATCCAACGCGCGCGATAGGCGCGGATCAGAGACCCATGTGCCGGAAATTGCGCCACAAGTTCGGCAATGGCCGTGTACCAGCCACGTCCGGCATCCTGCTCTGCGTTCCAGGCTGCGGAGCAGATATGCGTGAGGAAATGCGCGCGCTCTTCCGCATCAGGGATTAATTGTCGGTAAAGATAGTCCGGATTCCAGTCGACCAGGACGCCACCAAGGTCGAAGATGATTACCTGCTTGGGCATTATGTAAAACCTTTTTGTAATGGGTAATAAGTTGTAGTTTTTATAGGGGGGAATATTGAATCAAACCTTACTTCGCGCAATTTTTTTGCACATGCCTCCGCCAGAATTCAGACGCAGGTCTGAACTGCTGTGATCATAAGCGTGTTAAAAATCAGGCGCTGGCGCTGCCTTTGGCCAGGTACCTGTAGATTTGGGCACCGATCAGCGCGCCGGCAATGGGCGCGACCCAGAAGAGCCAGAGTTGTTCCAGCGCCCACTCCGGAGCATAAAGCGCGACGCCGGTACTGCGCGCCGGGTTAACGGAGGTATTGGTGACCGGGATGCTGATCAGATGGATCAAGGTCAGGCACAAGCCGATGGAAATGGGCGCGAATCCTGCCGGGGCGGATTTGGCGGTCGCTCCCAGAATGACCAGCAGGAACATCATGGTCATCACCACTTCGGTCACCAGCGCTGCGGTGAAGCTGTATTGGCCGGGGGAATGGTCGCCATAGCCATTGGCGGCAAAGCCCGCATTAATATCGAAGCCAGCTTTGCCGGTGGCGATGACATACAGTATGCCGCCTGCCGCCAGCCCACCAAGAACCTGCGCGGCGATGTAGCGCGCCAGCTGGTCGGCGGGAAAGCGCCCGGCCGCCCACAGACCGATGGAAACCGCCGGGTTGAGGTGACAGCCGGAGATCGGGCCGATGGCATAGGCCATCGTCAGCACGGTCAAACCAAAAGCCAATGAAACGCCGGTCAGGCCGATGCCGACATCGGGAAAGCCCGCCGCGAGAACGGCGCTGCCGCACCCGCCCAGAACCAGCCAGAATGTACCAATGAACTCGGCGCCATAGCGTTGCATGCGTGCCTCCCGGGCGAAAAATATCGGCAACCCATAGCACAGAATCGGCCCCGTCTCAATGGTCGGGGGCTGGACAAGCCGGGGTTATGCGACCAGGCGGGCGATCTGGGCGACGCGGTGGGCGTAGGTATGACTGTCCAGCACATAGGCGCGGGTGCGCATAGCCAACTGGTCGCAAGCTGCCGGGTCACGCAATTGCGCCAGAACATCCCTGATATTGCTGAAATCCGGACGAAGTTCGAGATAATGTTCACCCGGACGGAGGATGTCGTTGTAGCGGCCAGGAAACATGATCTGCACCGTGCCGGCGCCGATGGCGTCGAAATGGCGCGAGGAGATGGCCTTGGTATAGACAGGAGGGCGGGGCGTGTTCTGGAAGAATTTTGCGTGAACCTCTGTGGGGTCGATACATTCCGCCGTTTGCGCCTCATGTTTGATCGGCCCCGCGCGGAGGATTTTCCAGATGAATTGCTTGACGCCGTAGGGGAGTTTTTGTGCCAGCAGATGCAGCCGCGAGCCGGCGCCGATGGTCAAGCCGCCGCCTTGCTGTTGGCGCAGATAATCCTGCACCGCGATGACGAGGTCGTCGGTCGGCATGGTGTAAAAGCTGCCCGCTTCGGTGGCGATGGTGGCTTTGCAGCTTTGCAGGAATTTGCTCCAACCGTCGCGGTCGAAGCGGTGTTCGTGGCTTAAATCGAGATTAAGCGGCGGGTCGAATTTTGTTTGCGCGAAATAGGCGAAAATCCGGTTGCGGTCGTCGTCGCCGAGAAAGGCCGAATAACGGAATGAGCGGCCGCCGATATCGGTCGGGCGTTGGGCGCTGGGCGCGCCGGGTGGGAAGGATGCTGGGTTGAGCGCGTGCGGCACGGCGGCGATGTGTGCGCCGGTTTCGGCGTAAAGATAGTCGCCCGCTTCCTGCAGCAATTGTGTGGCGACAAAATCGGCGCGGATGGATTTCAGCCATGCGATCTTGGCGCTGAGCGGCGCCCAGGGCATGTTGAGTTCATTGCCGACGAAGCTCAACAGCTTGCCGCGCCGGTTTTGCAGGGCGGTGGTCATCTGCTGCGCGTAATGCAGCGTGTCGGCGTTGCAGCTGTGCAGGATGATGATGAGGTCGGCGCTGGCGCAGGCTTTGCGCGCTTTGCTGCGTCCTG
>JBASFQ010000033.1:0-38234 GCA_049653105.1 Alphaproteobacteria bacterium | reverse complement strand
CAGCTTATCCCGGTTGTAGCGCGGGCGGTTTTCTCGTGTCCACATCAGCAGCCCCTCCTATCGGGCTGCCTATATATGAATCACAAATGATTCATTCAATTCAACAAGTTTCGGAACGGACACTTAGATGTTAAATGCCCCTGGGCGCATGGATGCCGATGACGCCCATGCGTGTCTCAAGCTGCCCGCCCGGGCATATCCAATCAAGTGCGCGCCGCGCGTCCCTTGGATTTTATTGTCACCTGTGGCGCGAACGAGTCACAAAATCACCGCAAAACACACCATAGTATCTGCAAGGAAAGTGGCTTTAAGGAAAAAACGCCCCCAGGCATCGACCTTGCGCGGCCGCGCAGGCTTTGCCAGAGTTGGAACGGAAAATGATCGGGGGTTCTTGCGGCCTTCTTAAAGCCCTTGCCGGGTGGCATCATACCCGGCTACGGTCTTTGCGGCGCCGCACCGGTTTTTCCTCTGGCGCGGACGGTCAATTTTATGAGTCCTGACCCTAGGTTTCGTCATGATCCTAAGTTCCTGATATGGTTTGCTGTTGGAGAATCACTATGACCCGGAAGTTTCTGGCGCTTGCCCTGCTTGTTTTCGTCACCGCCTGCAGCAGCGATACCGCCGCCCCGATCCAGCCCTTGACGCTCGATTATACCGGACGGGGTAAAATCAATCTTGCCGTCGCCCGGCTTGAATTCATGAACAGCGCGCCGCTGGCCGCTCCGGCAGAGGCGACTATTTTCCAGAAACACAAACCGCAGCTCGGCGATGCGCTCTATCGCTGGGGTGCCGACCGGTTGCAAGCCGGGGGCAAACAAGGAACGGCACGGATGGTGATCCATGATTCCAGCCTGCGGCGCGAAGCCCTGCCGCGTCAGTCCGGTATGGAAAGCTGGTTCACCCGCCAGCAAGGCGAACGCTGGAGCGGCAAGGCCACCGTCGATCTGCGTATCGAAGGTGCGGCCGGGAACTTCACCGGCAACGCCACCGCCACCGTCATGCACAGCACCACACTGCCCGAAGATGCCAGCCCCGGAGAGCGCGAAAACGCCTATCGCCGCCTGCTGCTGGGCATGATGGAAGATTTGAACAATAAAATGGAGGCGGCCATCCGCACCCATCTCAATCCCGTTGTTCTCACCATGCAATAAACACATAGACCACTTTTCATGACCCCCGATCGTCATCACTCTATGGCCGTCAAGATCCTCGTATTTTGCACGCCGCGCGCATGGCCGGAGCCGGTATGATCCAGCTCGCGCTTATGCCTCAGCGTTATCGTCCGGGCTGGCGTCTGGCCAAGGGACTGATCATCGCCGTGCCGCTGGCCTGCGCCGGACTGGCCGTGTGGTTCGGCCAGGACGCGAATTGGGACTTACGCAATTATCACTGGTACAACGCCTACGCCTTTCTCAACGATCGGCATGGCTATGATTTGCTGCCGTCGCAAACGCCGTTTTTTTATAACCCGATTATCGATGTGCCACTATATCTGCTGAACTTCCTCGGCCCGGCCCGTTTCTCCGGCGCGGTTCTGGGTTTGGTGCAGGGGCTGAATTTCATCCCGCTCTTCATGCTCTGCCACGCCATGCTGAACCTTCCGCACCCCATCCACCGGGTGGGCGCGGCGGCGGCGCTGGCGATCCTCGGTATGGCGGGCGGCGGCGGTCTGGCGCAGATCGGCACGACATTCTACGATAATGTGGTCAGCATCGGTCTGTTGACGTCGTTGCTGCTGCTGGCAACCAATCTTCCCTATCTGTATAAACATCCCACCCGCAACCTGCTGCCGCGCGTTTTCGCTTACGGCATCCCGGCAGGATTGGCGCTCGGCCTCAAACTCACGCTGCTGCCCTTCTGCGCCGCACTGTTCCCGGCACTGCTGCTAACGGGTGGCACGATGCGCCAGCGTTTGCGCCTGGGTTTAGCCTTCGGCTGCGGCATGGCGCTCGGCCTGGTGGTTACGCAGGGCTACTGGATGTGGTTCCTGTGGACACAGTACCAGAACCCGATCTTCCCCTATTTCAACCAGATCTTCGGCTCGCCCTATGCGCCGCCGACCAGCGCGCGCGACACGCAGTTCATTCCCGGAACTTGGCTGGATGTTCTGACCTTCCCGTTGCAGTTCGCGCAGAATCCAAAGCTGGTGGGCGAGATTCTCTGGCGCGATTATCGCATCCCGGCGCTGTATCTGCTCCTGCCGATATGCAGCGTGATTGCCTGGGTCGTGGGACGCCGTCGCGACGCAAGCCTGGCCATTGCGCCGGCGCTGCCAACCCGTTTCCTGCTCTGGTTTGCCGTTTTCGGCTACATCTTCTGGCTCGCCTTGTTCAGCATCTATCGCTATCTGGTGGTGCTGGAGATGCTTGCCCCGCTGCTGATTGTGCTCAGCCTCGGCCTGCTGCCCTTGCGACGCAATCCGAAATTTCTGGCCGCCGCCGGACTGTTGCTGGTGCTGGCCGTCACGGTGAAGCCGGGTGACTGGGGTCATGCGCCATGGAGCGCGAAATTCGTCACAGTGCTGACGCCCAGCATCGCCGCGCCGGAACAGACGCTGCTGCTCATGGGCGGCTATGAACCCTATTCCCATATTATTCCGGGTTTGCCTCCGGAAATGGCGGTGGTCCGGTTCCAAAGCAATTTCACCGACCCGACCAAAGGCAATACCGGAATCAATGCGGCCATCCGCACCCGCATTGCCCAGCATCAAGGCGCTTACCTGATGGTGCTGCCGGCATGGCAAGTTCCGCACAGCGACCATATCCAGATCGCGCTGGCGACATATAATCTCCGCTTTCTGGCTCAATCATGCCAGGCTTACCCCGACAATATGGGCAACAGCTTCGCCTATTGCCCGGTTGAACGCATACCCTTGAAGGCACCCGACAATGAATGACCTGACCCTCACGCCGCCCACCACCTTCCCGCCGCATCTGCGGATCGCCGTGCTGATCCCTTGCTACAACGAAGAGCGCGCGATTCCGCAAGTCATCGCCGACTTCCGTCAGGCGCTGCCGCAAGCGCTGATCTATGTCTATGACAACAACTCGCGCGACAAGACTGTAGCCGCGGCACGCACCGCCGGCGCGATTGTCCGGCACGAACCGCTGCAAGGCAAAGGCAATGTCGTGCGCCGCATGTTCGCGGATATCGACGCCGACGTCTATGTCTTGTGCGACGGCGACGCCACCTATGACGCCGCCTCAGCGCCGAAAATGATCCATGCGCTGCTCGACGGGCCGCTCGATATGGTCAATGGCGCGCGCGTCACCGACATCAAGGCCGCCTATCGCCCCGGCCATCGGCTGGGCAATGTCCTGCTGTCCAGTATGGTGGCAAAAATCTTCGGCGACCGGATCAAGGACATGTTGTCGGGCTATCGCGTCTTTTCACGCCGCTTCGTTAAATCTTTCCCAGCACTGACCACGGGCTTTGAAACCGAAACCGAACTGACCGTCCATGCCCTGGAACTGCGGATGCCGACGGCGGAGATCAAAACTCCCTATAAAGATCGCCCGCCCGGTTCCGTCAGCAAGCTCAGCACCTACAAGGACGGTTTCAAGATTCTCTTCGCTATCGTCGTCCTGATCAAGGAAGAACGGCCGATGCAATTCTTTGCGCTGGTGGCGCTATTGCTGGCACTGCTGTCGGGCGCCCTGATTACGCCGATTGTGCTTGAATTTATCCATACCGGCCTGGTGCCGCGCCTGCCGACGGCGGTGCTGTCGATGGGGCTGTTTATTCTCAGCTTTCTGGCGCTGGCCTGCGGCATGATCCTCGACACCGTCACCCGCGGCCGCCGCGAAATGAAACGCATGCGCTACCTCAACATCCCCGCCGTTGACAATGCGGCGATGGGAATCGACTCGTAAACCATGGCGTTTCCGACAACAATCGCCACAACAATTGAAACAGCGCCCGCAAAGCATCGGCGATTTTTTCGTTGCGGATGATGACGCCGCCGATTGGCGCACACAGCGTCTTATGCCGGACGGCTCCGTCCGTCTGGCAGCCTTGCCGCCCCTGGTTATAGAAACCACCCCCTGAATCACAAACCACCTTTGTCTGATGCGACGGCTGCACTATCATGCCCCAATGATTCTGCTGACTCGCATTTTCTCTCGCCACCCCTGGCTGCGCCAGTTCATCAGCTTCGCCTGCGTCGGCGTCGCCGGTCTGATCGTTGACGCAGGCGTCCTTTGGCTGATGCTGAACGGCATTGGTCTCGACCGCTATACCGGCCGCGTTCCGTCTTATATCGCCGCCGCCACCGTCACCTGGGCGCTCAATCGCCGCTTTACGTTCCAGGCCATGCCCCAAACCGATTCCTTATTCCGCCAGTGGCTTAAATTCTTGACCGCCAATCTTTCCGGCCTCATCGCTAATTTCGGCACCTATACCGCTTGCGTCACTTTTGTGCCGCTTGCGATCCAATACCCCCTGCTCGGCCTGATCCCCGCATCCATCGCCGGCCTTGTGTTCAATTTCCTCGCCTCCAAACACCTGGTCTTTAAATAATCCCCGCCCCCATCTTATTCCTTGGGGGAACCCCGCCCTAAAATTCACCGCCCCACCTTGCAACGCGTGCCATCATCCCCATATGTTGGTTGAACAGGAGATTCTCTCATGGATGTCAGCCGTTACACCGACCGCCTGAAAGGCATGATCCAAAGCGCCCAGATGCTGGCGCTGCGCGAACAGCATCAACGCTTCCTGCCCGAGCATGTTCTGGCCGCCCTGCTGGAAGACCGCGAAGGCATGGCCGCCAACCTGATCAAGGCAGCAGGCGGCAATGCCCAGATCGCGCAGCAGGAAGTACGCAACGCGCTGGCCAAACTTCCCAAGGTTCAGGCCAGCGGCAACGAACAAATGTACATGACTCCCGAACTGGCACGCGTGTTCGCGCAGGCCGATGACGCCGCCAAGAAATCTGGCGACAGTTTCGTTTCGGTTGAACGCCTGCTGCTTGCTCTCGCCATCACCCCCAACAACGCCGCCCATGCGGCATTGGCCAAGGCGGAAGTTACAGCGGAGAAACTCAACAAAGCCATCAATGATGTTCGCGGCGGACGCACAGCCGACAGCGCCGGCGCCGAAAGCGGCTATGACGCACTGAAAAAATACGCCCGCGATTTGACGCAGGCCGCCCGCGACGGCAAGCTCGACCCCGTCATTGGCCGCGATGAAGAAATCCGCCGCACGATTCAGGTGCTGGCGCGCCGCACCAAGAACAATCCAGTGCTGATCGGCGAACCCGGCGTCGGCAAGACTGCCATCGCCGAAGGCTTGGCACAGCGCATCATCAAGGGCGACGTGCCCGAAAGCCTCAAAGACCGCCGTCTGATGGCGCTTGACCTCGGGTCATTGATCGCGGGCGCGAAATATCGCGGCGAGTTTGAAGAACGGTTGAAGGCCGTCTTGTCCGAAATCGCCGCCGCGGCCGGCGAGATTATTGTTTTCATCGATGAACTGCATGTCCTGGTCGGCGCGGGCAAGACCGAGGGCGCGATGGACGCCTCCAACATGCTTAAACCGGCACTGGCGCGCGGCGAACTGCATTGCGTCGGCGCGACCACCCTCGATGAATACCGCAAATATATTGAAAAAGACGCGGCGCTGGCACGGCGCTTCCAGCCGGTTCTCGTCAGCCAACCGAACGTCGAAGACACCGTCTCGATCCTGCGCGGGTTGAAAGAAAAGTATGAGCTGCATCACGGCGTCCGCATCACCGACAGCGCCATCGTCGCCGCCGCAACGCTCTCCAACCGCTACATCACCGACCGTTTTCTGCCCGACAAAGCCATCGACCTGATCGACGAAGCCGCAGCGCGCCTCCGTATGGAGGTTGACAGCAAGCCGGAGGAAATCGACGAGCTTGACCGTCGCATCATTCAGTTAAAGATCGAACAGGCCGCGTTGAAAAAAGAAACCGACGCCGCGTCGCACGAGCGTTTGACCAAACTCGCCGCCGAACTCGCCGGATTAGAGCAGGATTCGGCTACCCTCACGACCCGCTGGCAGGCGGAGAAAAACCAGCTCAACAGCGCCCAGAAATTCAAGGAACAACTTGATCACGCGCGCGGCGAACTTGAGCAAGTACAGCGCAAGGGCGATTTCACCCGCGCCGGGGAATTGGCCTACAGCATCATCCCCGAATTGGCGCGCAAACTGAAAGAAGCGGAACAGCAAGCCGACAACCGCATGCTCGACGAAGTCGTGAAGGAAAGCGACATCGCCGCCATCGTCAGCCGATGGACCGGTATCCCGGTCGATAAAATGCTGGCAGGCGAGCGCGACAAGCTGCTCAAGCTTGAGGAACATCTGCATCAACGCGTGATCGGCCAGGATGAGGCTTTGACCGCCGTCGCCAATGCCGTGCGCCGCGCCCGCGCCGGGCTGCAAGACCCGAACCGACCCACGGGATCGTTCCTGTTCCTGGGACCCACCGGCGTCGGCAAGACCGAACTGGCGCGCACGCTGGCGGCCTTCATGTTCGACGACGATGCCGCGCTGTTGCGCGTCGATATGTCGGAATATATGGAAAAGCATGCCGTCGCCCGCCTGATCGGCGCCCCTCCCGGCTATGTCGGCTATGATGAAGGTGGCAGCTTGACCGAAGCCGTGCGTCGCCGCCCGTATCAGGTTGTGCTGTTCGACGAAGTCGAAAAGGCGCATCCGGACGTGTTCAATATTCTGCTGCAAGTCCTCGACGACGGTCGCCTGACCGATGGTCAGGGTCGCGTGGTGGACTTCCGCAACACGCTGATCATCCTGACGTCAAATCTCGGCGCGGCGGTATTGGCCGAAGGCGGCACGGATGTCACGCCGCAACAACGCGATGAAGTGATGGACAATGTTCGCCGTCACTTCCGTCCCGAATTCCTCAACCGGCTTGATGAAATTCTGCTCTTCCGCCGCCTCAGTCGCGCGGATATGGGTGCGATTGTCGAGGTACAGATCAAGCGGCTGCAAAAATTGCTGGCCGATAAAAACCTGACTTTGACGCTCACACCTGCCGCCCGCGACTGGCTGGCCGAAACCGGTTATGATCCGGTCTATGGGGCGCGGCCGCTGAAACGCGTGATCCAGCGCACCTTGCAAAATCCTCTGGCCGAAAAACTTCTGAGCGGCGCCATCACCGAAGGGCAGGCCATCACCGTCGATGCGGGCAAAGAGGGGCTGGTTCTGCGCCTGAATCAGGCGGCGGCGGCCTGACACTCTCCCGCTGACTCTCCCAAGCACCACGCGTCATACCGACGCTTTTGCGCGCCGAGAAGCGTCACGGATATCCGTCGCCCGGCGTCACTCCCGGCTGCGGCGCATGCACCCCCGGTTGCAGCCGTCGTTGCGGCCCTGGTTCATTCAGGCTTTCCCAAAGCCTGAGGCCGGCATCCTGACCATGCAGATCCCATCGCGCATAGTCCAACGCAACGGCGACACCGGGCACAATACCGCGACTGCCGAAACCGCTGATGACGTCAAACCCGTCGCACCGCGCCACCACAGGAAGTTTATTCTCCGTACAGGCCATCGCGCCGAAAGATAATGCATCCTTTCCGGTATATTTCGCGCTCAACTCCGGCAGCAGCTCGGCCAGTCTTTGCCGCAATTCCTGTTCCAGACGATCTCTGCCGCGCACATCGGCCACATCGCCAAATCCGATGGTCAGCATATTCTTGCGATCAAGGCTGCCCCAGAAAATATCGCCCGAAATCTCCGTGTCGCAGAACCCGACCGGCGCGCGCGCGACGATCGCGGCATCCGCTTTCTCCAGAGCCACATGCAGCGCCGCTGTATAGAGAGGGATGATTCGCGTCGGCAGCGATTCAACCGCGCGCATTCCTTCGCCGCCAAGCGCCAGCAGGGGTGGCTGGCGGCTGATAAAATCGCCTTTATCGGTCGTCACGACATGCGCTGCCGCACCCGGCGCCTGTTGCCGGTAATCCACGCCGGTGATGATCGTGCCTCCCATTTCCTTGATTGCCTTCGCCAAACCCCGCATAAACTCCGGCATGTTGATTTGACCGCTCGACCGCAGCGTCAGCGCCGCAGCAAAACCTTTGAAAGCAACCTGAATTTTCTCCGGAACTATTTCATCTCCGCGATAGCCGAAATGTTCCACCAACCATTGTGCCGTTGTTTCAAGCTCTTCCTTACTGCGTCCCAGCAGCTGATAATTCATGCCCAACCGGCAATCGATTTTCTCGTGATGCACAATATCTTGCAGCCGCTCCAAACCACGGCGCAACCGCATATTGATCCTGTCACGGTACGGATGGGGCGCGGCAAATCCGTCCAGCCCCAATTCGATGCTGCTCCCTGCCGCCGTCGGCGCGTTCATGCGCGCTGTCAAAACTGCGAGCCGGTATTTCTTTCCTGCCGCCTGCGCCGCGCGCAGAATCTCATAGGCCGCCATCAATCCGGCCATACCACCGCCGACGATGATTTTATCAAAATGTCGCGCTTCGGTCTGAATCTGGGCGGCATCGGAAAATAAAGCGGTCTGGGTCATGGCCAATCTGCATAAAACAATCGGAACGAAGAATCCTGGTAACAGAGACCGCGCTCTATACCACCCGCGCGCCCGAATCCGGAAATTGTTTCATCAATCGTGCGTTTTTATCGCGCCTTGCTTCACCAAAACCTTGCTCCTATAATCACGCTCTCATGATTTTGTTCTTGATTGGATCGCCATGACCGCCGCTCCCTACTGGACTCCCACACCGGAACAGGTCGCCGCAGCCAATCTTACCCCGTTGCTGCGCGATATCGGCGCCAAAGACTTTGCCGCCGCCCAGCAATGGGCCGCCGAACATCCCGAAGCCTTCTGGGAACGCACCATCAAAACTTTGGGCATCGCCATGCGGGCGTCCTATTCGCGCCTGCTCGACACCTCACGCGGCGTGCAGAATCCGCGCTGGCTCAATGGCGCAACGTTGAATATCGCCGACAGCTGTTTCCGCGCCTCGCCCGACGCGCCCGCCATCATCACCCGGCGGCAAGACGGCACGCATACGACGCTCAGCACGCGGCAACTCGACCTGCTCAGCAATCGCGTCGCCAATGCGCTGCGCACGGCGGGTCTGGGGCGTGGCGATGCCATCGCCATCGATATGGCGATGACGGCCGAAGCCGTCGCGCTTTATCTCGGCATCGTCAAGGCCGGCTGCGCCGCCATTTCGATCCCCGACAGCTTCCCACCCGAAGAAATCGCCAAGCGCCTTGACATCGGCAAGGCCAGAGCCGTCTTTACCCAGGACATCCTGACCCGCGCCGGGAAGAATCTCCCGCTCTACGAAAAAATCTGCGCCGCCAACGCGCCGCGTACTTTTGTGCTCTATGCCCGCCCGGAAACCCGTACCGCGCTGCGCCCCGGCGATATGGCATGGGAAGATTTTCTGGCCACCGCCGCCGACACCTTCACCGCCGTCGGCTGCAGCCCGCACGATACCATCAACATCCTGTTCTCCTCCGGCACGACCGGAACTCCCAAGGCAATTCCGTGGGATCACACCACGCCGATCAAGGCGGCCTCCGACGGCTATTACCATCACGACATCAAACCCGGCGACGTTGTCTGCTGGCCGACCAATCTCGGCTGGATGATGGGGCCGTGGCTGTTGTTTGCGGCGCTGATCAACCGCGCCACCGTCGCCTTGTATGAAGGTGTGCCGACCGAGCGCGGCTTCTGCGAATTTGTGCAGGACGTCCGCGTCACCATGCTGGGTCTGGTTCCCGGCATTGTCAAAGGCTGGCGCGCCAGCTCTTGCGCCGACGGTCTGGACTGGAGCCATATCCGCACTTTTAGCTCCAGCGGCGAAGCCTCCGATCCCAATGATTATCGCTGGCTGATGACGCTCAACCAACCCCCGGGAGTCATCAAACCCGTCGTTGAATATTGCGGCGGCACCGAGATCGGCGGCGGCTATATCGCCAATAATCTGATCACGCCGCAGAATCCTGGCGCCTTCAACGGCAAGAACATCGGCAACGATTTCGTCGTCCTCGACGAAACCGGCAAGCCCTGTGCGCCCGGTGAAATCGGCGAGGTATTTCTAATTCCCCCCAGCATCGGCCTGTCCATCCGCCTGCTCAACAACGACAATGACAAGGTCTATTACGCCGGGTGCCCAACCTGGAACGACAAGGTGCTGCGCCGCCATGGCGACCGCATCATCGTCCATGATGCCCAGCATTTCCAGTCTGACGGACGCGCCGATAACACGATGAATCTGGGCGGCATCAAGGTCGGCTCGGCGGAGATTGAACGTGTGGTCAACCGCGTTCCCGGTGTGCTGGAAACCGCCGCCATCGGCGTCCCTCCGCCCGAAGGCGGCCCGGATCGCCTCATCATCTACACGGTGGCCAAACCCGACGCTGATCGCGCCGCGATGAAAAATCTGATGCAACAAGCAATCAAGGAGCTTCTCAACCCGCTCTACCGCTTGCACGAGGTTCGCTTCATCGATGCTCTCCCGCGCACGGCCTCAAACAAGGTGATGCACAAAGACCTCCGCGCGACGTACCGGCAGCAGGAAACCCCATCACGCGGTTAAACCGCAGATTCAGGACACGAAACTATTTAAATACTTTTCTGCTTCCCGCGCCCCCCGCTGCTTTGATAGAAAAGGGCAGACATAACACGATGGGATTAAAATATGCGGGATCAAATAAGAAGTGAAATTGACCAGAAAATCGGCCTGATCAACCTGTTCCTGGGGGCAGCAAAGATGGTCGCCAATAGAACGGACGATCTGCGCCGTCTTAATGGAATCAACGGCATGGTAAGTCTCGCCGAACGCCACCCGCAAATTATCGCGCCCCTGGCGATACAAGTTTTAAGAAGGATAGCCAAGACAGAGCCGAATGAGCTACTCCGGGGATATACGCGTCTGCACATTGACACATGCCAACGCGTAGCGCCCGGCATTAAATCCGGCCCGGAAATCGAGCCTGCGCCATCCTTAAAGAATCAAGTCAAGCGGGTGGAAACATTTATCCGTCGTGCTGAACATCGCACCCGCACCCTCGCCAAACGTTATCTGCGGCGCGACCTTACCCAGCCGCGATAAAAACCCGATGCCGGTTTAGCGGTTTTAATTCTCCGGAAACAACCGGCGCTGATACACGCCGTTGGCATCGGTAACGCCGAGCGACAACCGGAAATCATGCAAGCGCCGCATTAAATCCCCTTCCGGCCAGGACACGTGCGGCAGCGGCGCATCGGCACGCAGCCGCGCCAGCGTCAGATGCGGGATATAGGCATCGCCGGTGGGGGTCAGCGGCATCAACCCCCGCAACCGCAGCAACGCATATACCGACGCCTGCAACACGACGAGATTGGAATCGCGCAACATACCGAACCCGGCCCAGATATGGTCATCATGCGCGGCACGCCCTTTGCGAAAATAAAGCTCGGCAAACGCCAAAGCGATTTTCCCGCGCCCGAAATGCCGTACCGCCTCCTGCCACAAATCCGGCAATTGCTCCGGCGTCGCCGCAAACCGGCACAAGGTCACATGCGGCAAAGATTCCCGGTCGAGCAATACACCATCCGCCTGCGTCTTGAAGTGCCGCTGGGCATAAGCGCCACATGCCGTCTCCAGGCTGTTATCCGGCAACAACGCCAGTTTATAATGGTTTGTCATGAGAAAAACCCCTGTTTCCCTGGCAAAAAAGCACTTTCGGTAAATGCATATTAATCATAAAATCCGGCATTTCTCTCAAATACGCAACGTATTTTTAATGTTTTGCAGGCATTCTCAAGACAACGGAAAAAGAACCGACCCACAACCCGGCACAACTGATCCGGGCGGGAAGCGCCGAGATAACGATCAATACGAGGCGCAGGAGGCGTCGCAACAGGCAAAGGATTATGCCATGACGATGTCAAAAGAAATTCTGGGAATGCTGGTCGATCTGATCGAGAATAAACTGAGTTGCATGCAAATATCCGACCGCGACGATATGCGCGAGGTGATGATGCTGCAACGTGCGCTCAGTGAATTGAACGGTGCAAACGGTGCCGAACCCTGCGTGGCAGGGGCGTTGACGATGCCGAAACGTGGGCGCCGCCGGCGCATAATGACGGCACAAAATGACCGGCACTTGGAAAACAGCCATATGGTAGGCTGATCCGAACACAGGCATCGCCTGACAACGGGTTGGTTCAGACAAGATAGGGTGGGTTAACTTAAACGGAAAAAATCGTTCTGTTACAAGTTTTCTCTAAGGTGGTGGTTGGTACAGTCAAGTGAATGATCTATAATTCCTTCCGCGTGTTTTCATAACATGCTTCGCGGCGGTCGTCCCCTCAACGACCGCCGCATTCATTTTAACCTCGATTCTCTCTCCTGATCTGCTTATAGTACGGAAATTATTTTTGATCATGCTCCGGATTTTGGCGCGGCCTTCTGTTTTGGTACGGCCTTATGTATAAAGGCATTCAAGATGCGTCCAGACGTTGATAGAGAACTCGCCGGGCAACAGAAAGCGTTGGCTGATTTCTTGCATGACCCTGCACCGAAATGCATGGAATCCCTGTCCATGGCTGCGCTTGTGAAAGCGGACTCGTACCTGAGAAACACCAATCTGGGCTTTATAATGTGCCTCGGTATGGAAGCAGGACTCACGGCCGGAGCAAAAAATCCCGACGCGATCCAGAAGAGTACGGATCAACTCATCACAATTGTAGGCCAGGCAAAAGGCTGCCTTGGTAGGCGTAATTTTCATGACCGCGATATTCAGGCGCTCAAGAGTGCCGTAGGCCACATGCGTGTGATTGCGACCGGCATTCTGGAAAGCGCGCAGACGCTGGCGCAGGATATGACGCAAACCGGAACCACCACTCAGAGTCGCCAGACCTTCATCGACCGCTGCACGGTGCTGCATACGGGAATTATGAACACGGCCGAGAAACTGAATGCCTGTTTCTCTCCTCGTCCCGTGAGGGCTCCCAAAGTCCCGCCTCATTCCGGGCATACGCCGTCCTGACCGTCACGACGCGAGCATCTTCTTCAACAGCTCATTCAGCATTGCCGGATTGACCTTGCCGCCGGTGGCTTTCATCACCTGGCCGACGAAGAAGCCGAACAATTTGTCTTTGCCCGCTTTATATTCCGCGACCTTATCGGCATTGGCGGCCAGAATCTGGGCAATCGCGGCTTCGATAGCACCGGTATCAGTCACCTGCCGCAAGCCTTTTTCCTCGACGAGGACGCGCGCATCCTTGCCGGTCTCCAGCATAGCTTCGAACACATCCTTGGCAATGCGCCCTGAAATCGTCGCATCCTGGATAAGGTCGATCAGTCCGCCCAGCGCCGCGGCACTGACAGGAGATTCCTCAATACCCTTGCCTGCTTTGTTCAACGCCCCGAACAATTCCCCGGTCACCCAATTCGCGGCCAGTTTGCCATCACGCCCCTTGGCGACGGCTTCAAAAAAATCAGCGCTGGCGCGTTCCGCCACCAGCACGCTGGCGTCATAGGGTTTCAGACCATAATCGGCGATAAAACGCGCCTTCTTCGCATCCGGCAATTCCGGCAAGCCGGCCTTGATCCGTGCGATCATGGCGGGATCGAGCCGCAAGGGCAGCAAGTCCGGATCGGGAAAATAACGGTAATCATGCGCCTCTTCCTTGGAACGCATCGACCGTGTTTCACCCTTGGCGGTATCCCATAACCGCGTCTCCTGCTTGATCGCGCCGCCATCCTCGATAACGCCAATCTGCCGCCGCGCTTCATAGTCAATCGCGGCCATGACAAAGCGGATGGAGTTGACGTTCTTGATCTCGCAGCGCGTGCCGAGTTTATTGTCGCCCGCGCGCCGCACCGACACATTGACGTCGGCGCGCATCGACCCTTCCTCCATATTGCCGTCGCAGGTTCCCAGATAGCGCAAAATCGCGCGCAGTTTTTTCAGATAAGCGGCGGCTTCTTCGGCTGTACGCATGTCCGGCTCGGACACGACTTCCATCAAGGCGACTCCGGCGCGGTTAAGATCAACATAGGTCGCGCGTGGCGACTGGTCATGCAAACTCTTGCCCGCATCCTGTTCCAGATGCAGCCGGGTGATACCGATCTCGCGCGTGCTGCCATCCGCCATATCCAGCAAAATCGTCCCCTTGCCGACAATCGGCTGCGCGAACTGACTGATCTGATACCCGTTGGGTAGATCGGCATAGAAATAATTCTTCCGGTCAAAAACCGAATAGACGTTGATCTGCGCATTCAGCCCCAGCCCGGTGCGCACCGCCTGTTCGACGCAAACCTCGTTGATCACCGGCAGCATCCCCGGAAACCCGGCATCGACCGGCGACACATGGTCATTCGGCGCCCCACCGAAGGCAGCGGAAGCCCCGGAAAACAGTTTGGCCTTCGATGTCACCTGAGCATGCACTTCCATGCCGATGACGATTTCCCACTTGCCCGTGGCGGTTTCAATTAATTGCGTCCCTGCCTGCGTCATAGAACCACCCTGCTGGAAAAAAATCCCGAATCCGTGCCGGGGCAATCTCGAATCCTGCGCCCCGTTTGTCAAATCTCCGTGCCGGAACCACCATATTAACCAAACCGTGCTGCAACGCAAAACAGTTTGGTGTTTTATTTTCAGAAGTCACAGGTTAGGCTAATCGCGCATTTATAGCATATTTTATTGGAGACCATACCGCGTGTTGAATCGATATAGCACCGCTTGCGCCGCGATCCCCCGGCCTGTCATCAACGTGGGACACACATTTTCTCCTCTTGGAATGACAGACCATGAGTGATCCTCGTTTCCTTATCCGCGATTACGCCACCACGCGCGACGCGGTGACTGATACCTTTACCACAGGTGTGCAAACCCTGGCGCGCCTTATGGACGAATGGCGGGATTCCGGGCAAGACACGAACGGCAAAAAATCAATCTCTTTCCGCAGCCACGCCAACCATTACCAATGGCTCCTGAAGATAAATTTTTCTGCCGAAGGTTTCAGCAACCCGGAGCATGGTGGACAAATCGGCAGCATCGCTTATCTCGAAGGTCTGCGCGAGATGTTTGCGGATCTTGCCAAGGCGCAAGCTACACGGGTGGCGCGGAACAAAGAACCTATGACCGATGCCCAGCGCACCTGCACCGGCAACATGATCCGCACGTATCACACCTGCGAAGAGGATTATAAAGATTTCATCCGGAAGACAGGCTACGAAACCTCTTTGGAAAAAATCGGCGAGGAGGAAAAGCGTAAGACGCTCGCCGCGACGCACCGGTCGGATCGCGCCCTGCAGATTGCTCGCGACGATCTGGCATTCCTGATCGGCGCCAAAATCATCGCGCCCCTGCCCAAACCCTGAGCCTCGGCAAAATTAAAAAGCGTCTAACGATCACGTTGCCCTGCAGGAACAACGGCGCCATTCTTGCAGCGACAAAAAGCATAGCGCCCCTCTGCCGACATGCACTTTCTGAGAACCGCGCGCGCGCAGCCTTTTACGCCGTAAAAGGTGGTCTGGCCGTAAATCCCGCCGCCGCTTCCAACACCGCCCCGGCGCTGAATAACGTGCTTTCATCGAAATGCCGCCCGATCAGCTGTAACCCCAGCGGCAACCCATCCCCCGCCAATCCGGCCGGAACCACCATAGCCGGCACGCCGGCCAGATTGACCGGAACCGTGAACACGTCGTTCAGATACATGGTGATCGGGTCATCCTGCTTTTCGCCAATGGCAAAGGCCGTCGTCGGCGTTGCGGGGGTCAGCAACACATCACATTTCGCGAAGGCTTGTTTGAAATCTTCCGCCACCCGCGCGCGCACTTTTTGCGCTTTCAGATAATAGGCGTCGTAATAACCCGCAGACAGCACATAAGTGCCGACCATAATCCGCCGCCGCACTTCCTTGCCGAACCCGGCCGCGCGGGTATTTTCGTACATGTTGTTCAGTGAATCGCCCGGCACGCGCAACCCGAACCGCACGCCGTCATAACGCGCCAGATTCGACGAAGCTTCCGCAGGCGCGATGATATAATAAACCGCCAGCGCATATTTGGTATGCGGCAGACTGACTTCAACAATCTCCGCCCCCGCATCGCGCAACCAGTCGGCGCCCTTGCGCCACAGCGTATCAATTTCCGGCGCCATGCCGTCCATGCGATATTCTTTCGGAATCCCGACCTTCATGCCTTTGATGGATTTACCGACCGCTGCGGTGTAATCCGGAACTGGTGTATCCACCGATGTGGAATCCTTCGGATCAAACCCCGCCATGGCGCGCAGCATCTGCGCCGCATCCCAGACCGAGCGCGTCATCGGCCCGGCCTGATCCAGCGACGAGGCGAAAGCCACAATGCCCCAGCGCGAACACCGTCCATAAGTCGGTTTGATTCCGACCGTGCCGGTGAAAGCCGCCGGCTCGCGGATCGAGCCGCCGGTATCCGTTCCCGTCGCCGCGACCACGGCGCGCGCCGCCAGCGCCGCCGACGAACCACCCGACGAGCCACCGGGAACCAATTGCCGTTTGGCTTTGACCGGATCAGCGCCCGACCAGGGGCTGATAACATTGCCGTAATAACTGGTGATATTCGCCGACCCCATGGCGAATTCATCGAGATTGAGCTTCCCCAGCATGACCGCACCCTGCCCGAACAGATTGGCGGTCACGGTGGATTCATAGGTCGGCTTGAATCCGTCCAGAATATGACTGGCGGCGGTGGTCAACACGCCTTTGGTGCAAAATAAATCTTTCACCCCGATGGGGATCCCGTCCATCAAACCGGCCTGCCCCTTGGCACGGCGCGCGTCGGACTCCTTGGCTTGCGCCCGGGCGATTTCCGGCGTTTCGGTGATAAAGGCATTCAAAACCCGCGCCTTCTCTACCGCCTTGATATAGGCGTCGGTCAGCTCCACAGCGGAAAATTCTTTCTTCGCCAGCCCCGCCAGCGCCGCCTGCATTGTCAAATCATTGAGTCTGGTCATTACGCGTAATCCTCATCGTCATTCCGTCACTCCGACATTCCCGCGCAGGCGGGAATCCAGAGGGCTTGCGGACGCAAGCCAATGGATCCCGGCCTTCGCCGGGATGGTTGAATAGCCGCAAAAAACTTTTGCGGCTATTCAACCACCTTCGGCACGACAAAGAAATCCGCCGCGCGTTCAGGCGCATTGGCGAGAATATTTTCCGGCTGTCCGCCGTCATGCACCGCATCGGCGCGCAAACGCAGCCCCATATCCTGACATCCCGCCATCGGCGTGATTCCGGCGACATCGACTTCGTCCAGTTGTTTGACGAAGTCGAAAATACTGTTGAGCTGCCCGGAAAGCTGAGGCTTGTCCTCCTCGGGCATCTTGATGCGTGCCAGATTGGCAATGCGGGTAACGGTCGCGATATCGATGGTCATGATACAAAATCAACGGTTAGAGCCGCGCTGATTATGCCGGGCAACCCGCCTGATGACAACAGCCAAAGCGGTGTATATAGCTTGGCGCATGCCCGTCCTGGATATTCCCGCTTTTTCCGCCAGCCCTGCCCGAGGTCGCCCCTTGCTCGGCTTTGATGTCGGCACCAAAACCATCGGCCTGGCGATCAGCGACCCGGACTGGCGTATCGCCTCGGCTTTATCCACCATCGCCCGCAAGAAGTGGCCGCAGGATGTGGCCGCGCTGGCCGCCATTGTCAAAGACCGTGCCGTCGGCGGCCTGGTGATCGGTCTGCCGCGCAATATGGACGGCAGCGAGGGTCCGCGGGCGCAATCGATCCGCGCTTTTGCGCAGAATCTTTTTGCCAAATCCGGGCTTCCCGATGATTTGCCATTGATTTTTTGGGACGAACGCCTCTCCACCGCCGCCGTCGAACGCGCCCTGATCGCACAGGACGTCACCCGTCAGCGCCGCGCCGACGTCATCGACAAAATGGCGGCGGCCTATATCCTGCAAGGCGCCCTCGACGCGCTGCGCCATCAGTTATAGCGCCAACAATTCCCGCAACCGCACCGCCAAAGGCCGATCGGCAGGCAGCAATTCATACGCCGCCATTTCGCGCAACGTCACCCAGGCCAGCTTCTGCGCTTCGCGCGGTGTCGGTATCCCGTCCCAGACGCGGCAGGAAAAAACCGGCATCAGCACATGGCACGTCTCATAGGCATGGCTCACGAAACTCAAGGGGCTGAGACAGCCGATGGTCGTCGTGATCCCGAGTTCCTCGCGCAATTCACGCACCAGAGCTTGCTCCGGTGATTCTTGCGACTCCAGTTTCCCACCCGGAAATTCCCACATCCCGGCGAAACTTTTCCCCGCCGGCCGCGAGGTCAGCAGCACCCGCCCATCCGCATCAATCAAAATCCCGGCCGCCACCACCACCAAAGGCTGCGCCCGATAATTCTGCGGCGGCAAAGTCACATCAATGCAAACGGTCATGATAATCCCGGAATAATGCCTGAACAGCAGCGCAGCACATAAAAACCGCACGAACAAAAAGACCCGGCGTTACCGCCGGGTCTTTGCTTGTACAAGAAAAGCGCGGCGCGCTTACTTATCCTTCTTCGCGGTGGCATCGGCGGGAACCATTGGCGTACCATCCGGATTAAACCGCTCGACCTTCGCGTCCTTGACCAGATCGCCCACCAGCTTCTGCGCCAATTCCGACGCCACCTGATTCTTGATCTGACCGCGGATCGCGTCGTCCAACGCCGGCGGCGCGGATTTGCGACGATCCTCAGCTTTGATGACGTGATAGCCGAAGCTGGTCTTGACCGGCGCGGCGCTGGTCTCGCCAGTCTTCAGAGCAAAGGCCGCCTCTGCGAATTCCTTGACCATTTCGGTCTTGGGGAAATAACCGAGATCGCCGCCCTGCTTGGCGGAACCGGTATCCTTGGATTTATCCATCGCCAGCTTGGCGAAGTCGGCGCCACCCTTCAGCTGCTTGATGACATCCTTAGCTTCGGCGTCGGTCTTGACCAGGATATGACGGGCGCGCACTTCGTCTTGCGGCTTGAACTGCTTGACCATTTCGTCATAACGCGCCTTGATCTTGTCCTCGGTCGCCTGCGGCTCGACCGTCTGCTTGACATAGGCCTGCGCGACCAGCTCATCCTTGACCGATTTCAAGCGTTCTTTGACTTCGGCATTATCTTCATAGCCCTTGGCATAACCTGCGGCGGCGACGAGGCGCGTCGCGACCATGCGGTCGAGCACCTGCGGGAAAACCATCTGCAACGGCATCTGCTGCGCCTGCGGCCCCAACCCTTCGATCTGCTTCATGACCTCGGAGCGCAAAATCTGCTTGCCCGAAAATTTTGCCACCACCGGATCGGCATCGGCCGCCAAGGCGGGCGCGGTCAAAACTGCCAGCGTCATGCCCAGAGCAGCGGTGCGGGTTGCCCAATGCAATTGCGTCTTCATGGATTCTTCCTTTCGGTTAAACGTCGCTTCGGTTACAGGTCGATTGATTCGATTTAGCTATGAATTGTGGCCGGATTAAGCACTGATTTATATGATCCGGCAAGCCCCCTGCCCCGGCCAGACCCCAATCAGGCATGGACATCCCGTCGCCGCTTTTATCCGGCGGAGCCCACCCCGGCGATAAAGTCCCGATACCGTGCACCTTGATGCCAGGCGACGGCGCTGGCCACGATATCGCGCAACCCATAGTGCGGCGACCAGCCCAAAATCTGCCGGGCGCGGGCGCTGTCAGCCACCAAAGTCGGCGGATCACCCGCCCGGCGCGCCCCGATATGCGCCGGAACCGGCATGCCGACACAATCTCCGACCATATCGACCACCTGCCGCACGGAATATCCCGCGCCACAGCCGAGATTACACACGGTGGTTGCCCCGCCCGCCAGCAGATAGCGCAAGGCCGCGATATGCGCCGCGGCCAGATCGCGCACATGCACATAATCGCGCACCGCCGTTCCGTCCGGCGTCGGATAGTCCGTGCCAAAAATCGTCAGCGCCGGCTTATACCCCAGCGCCGCCAGAATCGCGTTGGGCAATAAATGACTCTCCGGCCAATGCGCCTCGCCGATATTGACGGCGGCGGGCGCAGCGCCGGCAGCGTTAAAGTAACGCAACGCCACCGACCCCATGCCGTCCAGTTCGCGAAGCGCCTGTTCCGCCGCCAGCTTCGATGCGCCATAGGGATTGATTGGCCGCAAAGGCAAATCCTCTGGCAGCGGTGAAATTTCCGGCACGCCATAAACGGCGGCTGTCGAAGAAAATACCGTATGTCGCACGCCGCATTCCCGCACCGTGGCAAAGAGCCGTTTGGCGCGTTCGGTATTATTGTCCCAGTATTTCTCCGGAAATTTCACCGACTCGCCGACCTCGATAAAGGCCGCAAAATGCATCAAAGCGACGGGATTAAATTCCGCACACACGGCGCGAACAAAATCCGCATCGCCGACATCGCCCTGCCGGAATGGTCCGAACGCCGCCGCCCAGGTATGCCCGTGGCACAAATTATCGATCACCACCGGCGTCCATCCGGCTTCGCGCAGCGCATAGGCCGCATGACTGCCGATATATCCGGCTCCACCGGAAACAAGAATTGTCTGAGTCAAAACACCGTCCTCGGATTGGGCTAAAGTTTGGGCGCGTAACTTGGGCTCACCGTCAATTCCGCGCCTCCCCATTCATAGTTAACGCGGTCTTCCGGCGCGAAATAGAAAAATCTTCTGCATCGCACCACACGAATTCTGTTTACAACTTCGCACACCCATGGTGCGTCTGTCGCAAGTATATTTACCAATTCTTGGCCAATTTCACGATCACAACAGCTGATTTACTATTTTATACTATCATCGTCGCAGCCTATGTTTGTGCGCCGCAACAATTGCTGCGGTGCAATACTGTCGAAACTATTTACATTGCTTGGTTCCAGGAATTTATTTGATATATTGGCCAAGGCGCTTTGAGTCGCCGGGGACATTTTTAACAATGTTAAGCATTGTGGTGGATAGGAAGTGATGGATAAAATCCCCGTGATATTGTCGTTTGACATCGACAAGACGCAGATTCCATCACACAACTTGGTCACCAACCAGGATGACCCATCTTTTCCTGACAGCCGCCGCCTCCAGAAAATCATCGAAGCCTTACAGAATTCCGGCCACGCCCTGATGGTGCATAATTCCGGACGCGCGCTTACCCATATTTTACAAGAAATACCCGCAGGTCGAGACACGAACAAAGTGCTGGCACGCCCAGATGCGATCATTGCGAATGTCGGCACCGAAATTCACGTTATGTACAATGACCAGCCGGTTCTCTTGCGATCCTGGGAACATTACCTTGAGAAGCAGTTCCCCAACGCGCTCCGTGTCGAGCTTGAAACCAAATTCAGGGGATTTTCAGCCAAAAATCCGGGCGTGCAATTACAGGACGCGGCGCAGCAAGGCCGCTTCAAACTCAGCTTCAAGCTCACCGGCGACCGAACCCTGGCCACCGCGGCGGCGCTCAATGATTTGTTCAAACCCTATCGCGGCGTGCGCACAACTTTCTCGCATGGCTGGGCCTATGATGTGACGCCGGAGCGCGCGACCAAAGGCACGGCGCTGGAACATCTCGCCGCCTCCTGGAAGATTCCTTTTGACCGCTGCATCGTCGCCGGTGATTCGGGCAATGACCTGCCGATGTTCCGCCCTGCTTTCCGCGGCATTGTCCCGGCCAATGGCGATGACGAATTGCGCGCCGGTCTAAAAGGACGGGAAAACATTGTTTATGCCAGCGCGCCAATCGCCGCCGGCGTTATTGAGGGGCTGCACACCCTCGGGATCTTGCCGCCGCAACCAGCACCACCAACCGCGCCGCGTCGGGGTCTCCAACTAGCAACACACGCTCCGGCACAATAACGACATCCACCTGACAGGATAGGGTTTGACGATGACGACCAGCTCAAATGGAAATGACCAGACCCCCAAACCACAGCCCCTGACCATATATGCTGTGCAGGATCCGCCGCCTTCGCTCCTCAAAACGATTAAAGCCGCTTTGGCTAAAGAGGGACAGGAAGACGCCTACCCCCGCAACCGCAATACTTTCTGGTTTGAGCAAGCCTTTCAGCATCTGGCTAAGGCCGGCACGAATTACGAACTGGTTATTCCCTATCAGCTCCCTAAAAACGCCGCCAATCAGGAAGTCCCGCAAGCTTTACAAGATATCGGCAAACAACATCGCATCCACTGGGTTCCCGTGCCGCATGAGGTGGTTGAAGGCCATGTCCGCATGGATAATGACGGCTGGAAAGCCGGATTCCACGGCCTTGAATATAACGCGCCCTTTTCCAAGAAAGATTACGAATGTTCGCAGGAATTCAGCCGCCTGATGGCGCGCGCCGTCGCCGACCGGGTCGAGGCAGGACATCAGGCCACCGGCGATATTGTCGGCGTGAATCTCCAGAATCGCTATATGTGCCTGGTTCCGGGGCAGCTCAATGAAGAAATGCGCGCCCGCAACAAACGCGACACCTATGTATCAACTTATTTCTCCCATATCGACCAGACGCATAAAATTGATGTTTTCGTCAAAACGCCTGAAATCAAAGCCGTCGTCGCCAGCCTACTCGAAGCCGACGCCGTCAATTTCCACACACCGCAATATGGCGACAATTTCAGGAAAGCCGTTAAAAAACTTTTTCCGGATCAGGTCAAAATCGACGACAAGAACAGCGCCATCACCTATACGCGTGACGGCGAAACCCGCACGGTCAAAACCGGTTCGCATTTTTTGGGCATCGATGTCGAGCGCTGGCAGCGCCACATCGCGAGTGACCAGGCATGGGAACATGCTAAAGAATATCTGGATATGGCCAATGGTCGGCAGATATTATTTGCCTTTGACCGCTGCGATCCGATCAAGGCGCTGGATCACCGCATGGAGATTGTCGACAAGTTCCTAGATCAAAATCCCAACCAGGCCAAAAATGTCGTGTTGATGCAGGTCTGTTACCTGGCCAACGATACGCCACGCGAATATGAAGACGTGTACAGAAAACTTTTCAACACCACCAACGCCCATGTGGCAAGAATCAATGCCAAGTTCGTCAACGCGCATGGCAAAACCGCCCTGCCCCCGGCCATTAACCTGCCCAAACTGAGTGAACCGCAGATCGCCGGCCTCGTCATCGCCGCGACCATTTCCGGCGGCGTCAATGTCGTCAGTTCAATCGCCGAAGGCCTGCATATGGGCAAACTCGAATCCTATGCCGCCAACGCTTATTTAAGCGAAAATAACGGCGCGCGCCTGAAGGAGCTGGCACAGAAACACGGCGTGCCCCTGAATAAAAAATCCGGCGCACTGGCCTTCTGGACGAGCACCGTTGCCGGCGTCGAACATTATGTCAAAGGCGCTTTCCCGATGCACCCCGAGAAAAAGGATTCTTCGGCGCGGACATTGCGGAAAGCGGTCAAGGCGTCCGAAGTCGAACGCGCTTTCCGGATGGAGAAGTCCATCAGCTTCGTCCGCACCAACACCAGCGCGGAATGGATCAAGAGCATGGATCGAGAAATGCGTCAGTTGCGCCGGGACAAACACCGTTCCCTGGCCACGCCGCCGCGTCGGCCACCGCCTGCATCAGCTCAGGTCGCTGCCTACACGCAGGCTTGAAACAAGACTGCGCTGCGCCGCCGTGAAATCAGACGCTGGGTGAATCTGCTTGACAAACAAGGCATGAAAGCGTTTTCCCATGCTCATCTGTACACGGGTCACGCTCTTCAGGATTGGGTTCCAATGTCCGCATCTTCATCACCGGCTTCGGCAGCGCCGCCACCCTTGGCCGAAAAAGCCGCGCACATTCTTCGAACCAACGACCGCGGCGGCTATACCGTCCCCAGCGCCAAACTCTATCCCTATCAATGGCTGTGGGATGCGGGATTCATTGCGCTGGGCTGGCAAAAACTTGATGAAGCCCGCGCGTGGCAAGAACTTCGCAGCCTGATCAAAGGGCAATGGCCCGATGGCATGATTCCACACATCGTCTTTCACGCCACGAGCAGCAGTTATATGCCCGGCCCGGAAATGTGGGGCGTCACCCACACACCGCCGACTTCCGGCATTTCGCATCCTCCCGTTCTCAGCACAGTGCTGCGCCAACTCTATGACCAGGCAACTGACCGACCGCAAGCAGCGGCGGCCTTGCGCGAACTGTTCCCGTCGCTGCTGCGTTTCAACCGCTGGTTCCGCGCCGCCCGTGATCCGCACCACACCGGCCTCGTCGCCTGCTTCCACCCGTGGGAAACCGGCATGGATAACAGCCCCGCCTGGGACGCGCCGCTGCAAGCCGTCCCGACCGATAATCTGCGCCCCTATGTCCGCAAGGATATCGGCCATGTCGATCCGGCGCAACGCCCGCACAAGGATGATTATGACCGCTATATGAGCCTGGTCTTCGGCAGCGTCGATTGCGGCCACGATCAAGAAAAACTCTACGCCGAATGCCCCTTCAAAATCGCCGATCTGCTGACCAACGCGATTCTGATCCGTGCCGACCGCGACCTGCTGGCACTGGCGGAAGATGTTTTGCATGATGATGCCGCCGCGCAAGAACTTCGTGCCGCCATCGCCGTGGGCACGTGCGCCATGGCCGGGTTATGGGACGAAACAGCAGGATTCTTTTTTTCCCGTGACCTGATCACGCAGAAACTTATTGAAGTTCCGACTGCCGCTGGATTCATGCCGCTCTTCGCAGGCACAGCCACTCCGGAACAGGCAAAAATTCTGGATCAGCGCTACGCCGCATGGCGGGAGAAAGTGCGTTACGGCATACCCACGCTCGATCCGCGTCATGCCGCTTTCGATGCCAAGCGTTACTGGCGCGGCCCGGTCTGGATCAATCTGAATTGGATGATTGCGCAGGGCTTCGCCGCTTACGGTCTCAACCAAACCGCAGCATCGATCCGCGATGACACCATCGCCCTCTTGACCCAGGGCGGCTGCGCCGAGTATTTCGACCCCCTGATCGGCACGCCGCTCGGAGCACAGAATTTTTCCTGGACGGCAGCGCTGGCGCTGCATTGGCACCTCTTTCCCGCATAGTCTGACATCATGACCTTGAACCCCGATCAATTTCTGCGCGGCCTGTTCGATACCGCTCTGGCCGCCGCCCGCCCCGAAATCCGGGTGCCGCAATTCTTGCCTGCACCGCCACGTGGCCGCACCATCGTAGTCGGCGCCGGCAAAGCCGCCGCATCGATGGCCAAGGCCGTCGAAGACCATTATCAGGGAACGGTCGCCGCCGGTCTGGTCGTCACCCGCTATCACCACGGGCTGCCGTTGCAAAAAATCGAAGTCGTGGAAGCCGGCCATCCCAAACCTGACACGGCGGGATGCGCCGCGGCGCAACGCATCCTCGATCTGGCGGGAAGCCTGGGATCGGATGACCTGCTGCTCTGCCTGATTTCCGGCGGCGGCTCTGCCCTGCTCACTTTGCCCGCGCCCGGTCTGACATTAGAAGATGTGAAGAAAGTCAATGACGCACTGCTGCTGTCGGGCGCGACGATTCATGAATTCAATTGCGTTCGCAAGCATCTCTCGGCCATCTCCGGTGGCCGTCTGGCGCGCGCCGCCAACGGCGCGCGCGTTGTGGCGCTGATCATCTCCGACGTACCGGGCGACGACCTCTCGGTCATCGCTTCCGGCCCGACTGTCGGCGATCCCACAAGCTTCGCCGACGCGCGTGAAATCCTGCAACGCTATGGCGTCACGCCCCCCGCCTCCGTCGCCGCACATCTGGCGGCTGCGCGGGAAGAAACCGTAAAGCCGGACGATCCCTGCCTTGCCCGCGTAGAGAATATTCTGATCGCCAAGCCGCAGGATATGCTGGAAGCTGCGGCGGCGCGGGCGCGGCAGCAAGGCATTCCGCCGCTCATTCTCGGCAACGCTATCGAAGGCGAATCCCGCGATGTCGCGCTGGTCATGGCTGGCATCACGCGGCAAGTGCTGGATTTCAACCAGCCGCTGCCCGCCCCCTGTGTGCTGATCTCCGGCGGTGAAACAACGGTGACCGTGCGCGGCAAAGGCAAGGGAGGCCGCAACAGCGAATTTCTGCTTTATCTGGGCATGGCGTTGCAAGGCCACCCGCGCGTGCACGCCATCTCCTGCGGCACAGACGGCAGCGACGGCACCGAAGACAATGCCGGCGCGATCCTTCATCCCGGCACGCTGGCCGCCGCAGCCACCAGGGGCGCGTCAGCCAAAGACTATGCTGCCCGCAACGATTCCTACAGCTTCTTCGCGCATGCGGACGGGCTGGTACATACCGGGCCGACCCGCACCAACGTCAACGACTTCCGCGCGATTTATATTAGCGGCTGAAACGGCGCCACCTCATGGTGACAAGCGCAACACCACGTCATGAGCCATGCGGATCTGCGCCTTCCGCTGCGCGCGACCCTGTTTGTCCGAACGCGCATAAGCCTGAAGCCTGAACTCAACCGGTTCATCAAGCGCCATACGCTGCGTCTCAAGAATGTGCTGCAGCGTGCAGTGCCGAACCGCCAGCGTCGCCGCCACGCCGTCGATATGAACGATCATCGGATTGGGGTCTCCGCCTGACTCTTTTAGACCCAAAACATGCCGCCACTTGGCGGGGTCCGGAATGCCGCATAGGCTGCCGGCGACAACGGCAAACCGTGTAATCGGCTCATCTTCAACAATCAGTTCCAGCGTTTTAAATTTCAGCGTCTTTTTATGGCTCATTACACCCAACTATGACTTAAAAAATGACTGCTCCAAATATAGCGCAAACCTGGGAGCGCAGCAACATCGCGCCGGCGCCGCGTGCAATCATGGTGAATAAGCTGGAATGGGCTTTTATTCTTTACCCAATGCCGCCCGGTCGGCAATGATGGTAACATTCTCCTGCTGCTGCAAATAGGTGGCCGGTACATCCGGCCCCACCGGCCCGGTCAAGGCGCGGCGCAGAATTCCCGCTTTCGCTGCGCCACTGACCAGCATAACCGTATGCCGTGCGGCGCGCAGATCACCAAGGCCAAGCGTATAAGCCCGCTCCGGCATGGCCGCACTGCCCCAATAAGCCGCGTTGGTGGCCAAGGTCGGCGCCGCAAGATCAACCACCCGCACGGTCGAATCGAAAGCGCTGCCCGGTTCATTAAAACCAATATGCCCGTTGCTGCCCAACCCGACAAAGGCAATATCAATCGGACCATAGGCCGCCAGCGCCCCGGTCATGCGCGCCACATCAACGGCGGGATCAGGGGCGGCACTGTGGAAACAAAGCCGCCGCGCGACGGGAATGCCGAGCGGATCCAGGACCTCACGCGCCAACCAGGACGCAAACAGCCGCTGATCGCCATCCGGCAGACCACAATATTCATCCAGTTGCAGAAAGGTGAACCCGCTGCCGATGTTCCCGGCCGCGACCATCGCGCGCACAGCCGCATAGAAAGGCAACGGCGTCATGCCGGCGGGCAGCACGGTCAGCGCCTCCGGTTTTGCCCGCAGCACGGCTGCAAAACATTCCGCCGCCATGCGCCCCAGTTCGGCGGCATCATCGACCGCAATGATCCGCGCCGATGTCGACGCGGTCGTTGTTTCCGCTAGTGCTTCAGTCATGCTGCGCCAGCAACAACTGTAACCCGGCAAAAGCAGGAATTTCTACTTCAACGCGCAGTACCGGCATGCGTTGGAGAATATCGCTTACCAGCGGATTGGTATTGAAACGCTGTAAAAACCGGTCAACGGCAAAATCAGCACCAATCTTCTGCAACACGCCCCCGGTCAGATAGATACCCCCCAGCGCCAGATAATGCAGCGCCGCAGTGCTGGCGAAACTGCCGAAGATCGCGGCAAAGTTCCGTAACGCTTCATGCGCCTGCGCTTCACCGGCACGGGCGCGCGCCACGACATCGGCGGGTTCATAAACCTGAACATCCGGCACAGCACTCAGCGCGCGATAGATATTCACCAGCCCCGGCCCGGAAATAAGAGTCTCCGGCGTGACGAAAATATGCTTGCGCGCGATCTGATCCACGAGATTGCGCTCATCGTTATTGGCGGGGGCATAACGCGTATGCCCGGCTTCGGCGGCCACGGCGGTCCAGCCGCGATCATGCGGAACCAGCGCCGCCATACCCAGCCCTGTCCCCGGCCCCATGACCAGCATCGGATGGATGGCGGATTTCTGCCCCGCTTGTAAAACCGTCACATCAGCAGGCTTCAGCCCGTTCAGCGCCCAGGCCACGGCAGCAAAATCATTGACAATCGTCACCTGATCGCTTTCCAGTCCCAGATATTTCGCGATTTCATCCTGATCACAGACCCAGTCGCTGTTGGTCGGCCGGATCATCGTCCCCAGCTTGACGCCCGCCACCGCCAGCGCCGCGCGGCGCACCGTCACACCGCCGCAGGCCTCGGCAACAAAAGTCCGCAAAGCGTCGGTCAGCCGCGGATAGCGCCGCACCAAATACACCTTGCTGACGGTAATCCCCGTCGCTGACGCCAGCGCAAACCGCGCATTGGTGCCGCCGATATCGGCCAAGATTCGATCGGGCTGTGCCGTCATGTTAACTTTCGCACTTCTGGATATCCCCGCCCACTATGCCGCCCTATGATTAAATGAATGTTACACGCTTGCAAACCATGCCTTCCGCCCACATATAACTCCCGCATGGCCTCCGGACAGAACCGGTTTTTTTTGCCTAACCGTCCGTTTCATGCTTTATGTTCGATTCCTTCGCCAGAAGCTGTATGGCAGGGATATCCGCGCCCAGAGACGCGGCGGTGGCCTGTGCAACCGGAAGTTACTTGAATCGTTTCGGGAGTGATGATGTTCGGAAACCTGGCACGCGCCGTTTTTGGTTCGCATAATGAGCGCATCCTGCGCGGCATGCAGAAAAATGTCAGCCAGATCAATGTGTTGGAGGCAAAGATCAGCCCCCTGAGCGACGCCGACCTGCGCGCCCAGACCGATAAATTCCGCGCCCGCCTGACCGCCGGCGAGAAACTCGACGCGTTGCTGCCCGAAGCCTTCGCCACCGTACGCGAAGCCGCCAAACGAGTTCTGGGGCAGCGGCATTTCGATGTCCAGCTGCTGGGCGGGATGATTTTACATGAAGGCCGCATTGCCGAAATGCGCACCGGCGAAGGCAAGACCCTGGTCGCCACTTTGCCCGTCTATCTCAACGCCCTGTCCGGCAAAGGCGTGCATGTCGTCACCGTCAATGATTACCTGGCCAAGCGCGACAGTGCCTGGATGGGCAAGATCTACAGCTTCCTCGGCCTGACCACAGGCTGCATCGTCCACGACGTGTCGGATGAAGCCCGGCGCGCCGCCTATGCCGCTGACATCACCTATGGCACGAACAACGAATTCGGCTTTGACTATCTGCGCGACAATATGAAGTTCGCCTTCGACGAGCTGGTGCAGCGCCCGTTCAATTTCGCCATCGTGGACGAGGTGGACAGCATTCTGATCGATGAAGCGCGCACCCCGCTCATCATCTCCGGCCCTGCCGAAGACTCGTCGGAGTTATACCGCAAGGTCGATGCCCTGATTCCCCGCCTCGAAGCCGACGACATCGAAAAAGACGAAAAACAACGTACCGTCAATCTGACCGAATCCGGCAACGAGAAACTGGAACAATGGTTGGTCGAGGCCGACATGCTGGCGCCGGGCGGCGGCCTCTATGACGCGCCGAACGTCCATCTGGTGCATCACGCCAATCAGGCGCTGCGCGCCCACAAACTCTTCGCCCGCGACACCGACTATATCGTCAAGGACGACAAGGTCATCATCATCGACGAATTCACCGGCCGCATGATGGATGGCCGCCGCTATTCCGACGGCCTGCATCAGGCGCTGGAAGCCAAGGAGCAGGTGACGATCCAACGCGAGAATCAGACCCTGGCCTCGATCACCTTCCAGAATTATTTCCGGCTGTACCCGAAACTCGCGGGCATGACCGGCACAGCCATGACTGAAGCTGCGGAATTCATGGAAATCTACGGCCTTGACGTCATCGACGTGCCGACCAACGTGCTGGTGCAGCGCAAGGACGCCGACGACGAAGTCTATCAAAACCTCAAGGACAAATTCGACGCCATCATCACGCTGGTCAAAGAATGCCGGGCGCGGCAGCAACCGGTGCTGGTTGGCACGGTATCAATCGAGAAATCTGAATTGCTGGCGGCAGCGTTGAAAAAACAAGGCATCCCGCACAACGTCCTCAACGCCCGCTATCACGAGCAGGAAGCGCAAATCATCTCGCAGGCCGGCCGTCCCGGCGCGGTCACCATCGCCACCAACATGGCGGGACGCGGCACCGATATTCAGCTTGGCGGCAATCTCGATATGCGCGTGGAGCATGAACTCGCGGATATGCCCGAAGGCGCCGAACGCACGGCGCGCATCGCGGCGATACGGGCGGAAATCGACGCCGCGCGGGCGCAGGTGCGCGCGGCCGGAGGCCTGTTCGTCATCGGCACGGAACGCCACGAATCCCGCCGCATCGATAACCAGCTGCGCGGCCGCTCGGGGCGTCAGGGCGATCCCGGCGCGTCACAATTCTTCCTGTCGCTCGAAGACGACTTGATGCGGATTTTCGGTTCCGACCGCATGGCGCCGTTGCTGGCCAAGCTTGGCCTGCGCGACGGCGAGAAAATCTCGCATCCGCTGATCACCAGCCGTCTGGCCAAGGCACAGGAAAAGGTCGAAGAACGCAATTTCGACATCCGCAAAAACCTGCTGAAATATGACAACATCATGAATGACCAACGCAAGGTCATCTATGAGCAACGCCGCGACATCATGGCCAGCGACGATGTCGCTGAAACCATTCGCGACATGCGCGGCGACGTCATCGAAGATATGGTCACCAAGGCCATCCCGGCCAATTCCTATCTCGAACAATGGGATCTGGACTGGCTGCATGACCAGGTGCGGAATGTTCTGGGTCTTGACCTGGCGATTCGCGACTGGGGCAAGGAAGATGGCATTGCCGAAACCGAATTTACGCTCCGCCTGAAACAGGCCGCCGACGCCCATATGACCGCCAAGGAAGCACAGATCGGTTCCGGCGTGATGCGGCAAGCAGAAAAAGGCGCGCTGCTGGCACATCTCGACCAGCTCTGGAAGGAACATCTGTTCGCGCTCGACCATGTGCGGCAGGGCATCCACCTGCGCGGCTATGGCCAGCGCGACCCGATCAACGAATATACGCGCGAAGCCTTCGACCTGTTCCAGATGATGGTCAACCAACTGCGCGAAAACGTCACCCGCAATCTGATGCTGGCGCAGGTGCATGTGCCGACCTTGGAGGAACTGATCGCCCGCCACCAGCAGCAGGCGATGCAGGAAATCCACGGGGTCGCCCCCGACGCCGTGCCCAACGGCGGTGCGGCGGCATCCACGATGCAACGCCGCGCCTTACCCTCCGGCGCCGCAACGACGCATGTCGTCTTCAACCCTCAGGATCCGGCGACGTGGATTCACACCTCACGCAATGCGCCCTGCCCCTGCGGTTCCGGAAAAAAATACAAACATTGCCACGGCGCGGCGGTGTAACAGCCTTCTCTGTTCCGCGACGCAAGACCGGGTATGGGGGGGTACATCACAAAGGCGCGGGCTTCCTGCGTCAGCGCGCCTGGCTGCGCCCGGAATCAAGCCATCAATATCCGGTATGGCGGTTACGATATCCCGGGAAACACATGGCCGAGAAACGGCACGACCGCCCATGACGCGCGCAGTCCGATCAGAAAAAACGTCTCGTTATATAACGTATCGACATAGGGGCAGCCGCAGAAATCAATGTTGCAGACATCGAAACACGCCGTCGTCGCCGACCAGGGCTTGATCGTCGTCCAGGCCACATAAACCAGGCTCGCATACGCAAGATAAGCCAGACCAACGGCCCCGATATAATTGGTGATTTTCCGCAGGTAAGGAAGCACCCGGGTCAGCGTGATCATGGCCGACCTGTGGCCGGTTGTGGCGGCACGGGATAGGGCACAGTTTCCGGCGCCGTAACTGCAGATGGAGCCTTCATCGGCGGCACCGGCGGAGCATCCGGATCGCCGCGCAAGCGACGTACCAGCGGCACACCATCAACAGCCTGATCAAAAACTGCCGTTTCGCGATGCCGAAGCTGCCAGACACTATAATTTCTGACCCAATCGTCGGTGATGATCACGCTCGTACTGACAAGATGCAGCTTCCCGTCGGCACCGCGCTCCTGCGCCTGCATCGTGTCCCGATGCACCACGCGGGCGCTGTTGTTGAGTTCCTTGATCGTGACGCTCAACAACCGTGTCGTCACCACCCGGCCGGGATCATCAGGCTGCGCTATCACCTCAGCCAGCATCTGCTGCGCGTCGGTGGCCACGCCGTTAATGTCAAAGGCCACAAAATCCGGCGTGAGCATTGCCCCCAGCGTCCGGGTGTCGCGCCGGGCAATCGCTGTCTGCAAGGTCGCATAGTGCTGCGTGAAAAGTTTCTCCCAACCTTCCGGCCCCGGCCCACCTCCGGGCAAGGCCATAAGAATCAGGCCACAACACAGGTCCGTCAACATATTCAGCATCCCGGCCTCCTATACCCTGCATCGGCCTTAAAGATTACGCGCTTCCGTTTCCCCTGACCAGTCGGCCTGGACTGATCCAACTGCGCGACAAAAAAACCACGCCGCCATAACCCCTTATTCATTCAGCCCCCGCGCCACCACGCGAAAAAATTCATTCCATTTTCAAAACAATCATTGTGCTTCCGTGACAATCAAGGTGTCGTGCCGCTTGGATTTAAGAATACCCTAATTAAACGGCCACATCGACGGTTTTTTGCTCAATTACCAGACAGGCTTAATGCCGTCTTAAGTAGTGCTGCGCCATGTTTGAGACAAGGCGAACTCTGTTTACGCTTGTTCCGGATGATGCAATGGCTTGGCTGCAATCTCTTCACTGGTCTTTTCTGCTCGCCGCGGCGGCGCTGATGGTCGCGGCGGCGGTGCATGATGCGCGATCTTTCAAGATCCCGAACTGGATCTGGTTGAGCATGCTGGCGCTGTTTCCGCTTTATGTCCTCTCGGCGACAGACGATGTGGCCTGGCCTTATCATCTGGGAGTTTTCGTTCTGGTTTTTACGATCGGCTTCGTGCTGTTCGCGGGTCATTTCGCGGGCGCAGGCGATATCAAACTGCTGGCGGCGGCTTCGCTCTGGGCGGGGCCGAATTTTATCGGCGTCTTGCTGGTGGTCACGGGTCTGGCGGGGGGCGTCCTTGCCTTCGGCTATGCGCTGCGCGCCTGGTTTAAAAATCGTGCTCACGGCGCGGCAGAGCCCGGTGGGGCGGAAAATGGTTTGCTGCACGCCATGCGGACCGTAGCGATTCCCTACGGTATCGCCATCGCCGTGGGCGGCATCTCCTCTTTCGGCATGATGCTGGATCAGGGGTTGTCTTAAAAAGTGCAAAAAAGTTGGTGGTGCGGTTCCTGTTTCAAGATTGACAACACGGAGTTGATTTGATGTCACCGCGGAAAGTCATTCTGCTGCTCGTTGCGCTGCTGCTTGCCGGCGGCGTGATCATGATGGCGCGCCAAGCTCTGGCGCCACAGGAAGACGTCGAAACCGCTGCGGCGGCGGTACCGGCTGGCCCCGAAGTGCTCGTGGCCGCGCATGATCTTCCCGCCGGCACACTGCTCAAGGATGACGACATGAAGTGGCAGGTCTGGCCGTCCGATCCCAAAGACACCATGATCGTCAAAAGCAAGGCCGACAAGCTGGACTATATCGGCGCGCTGTCGCGCGGCAGCCTGCGCGCGGGCGAAGCAATCATCGCCAACCGTATTTTCAAGACCCACGAACAAGGCTTTCTGTCCGCCGCGCTGGCACCGGGCATGCGGGCGATTTCGGTCAAGATTACGCCGGTCAGCGGCATCGCCGGCCTGGTTTTCCCCGGCGATCATGTCGATGTTCTGGTCGCGCGCAATATCCCGATTCCCGGCCAGAACGGCCAAAGCCAAGACCGGCGCGTCAGCGAAACTGTGGTCACCAACGCGCGGGTTCTGGCGCTCGACCAAAAGACTGACGAAAAAGTCACCGACCCGAAAGTCGCCGATGTTGCAACGATTGAAGTCTCACCGAAGGACGCCGAGAAAATTTCCCTCATCTCCGACTGGGGCGGCAATCTTTCTCTCGTGCTGCGCAGCTTGAATGACGACCATACCGTGGCGAGCGAACCGGCTGGTCAGGGGTCGAACGACGGCGTCTCCGTCTCCAGCCGTAAGTCCAGCTACACCTGGGACAGCGATGTGAGTGGTGTCATCCCGCGCCCTGATATCGGATTGAGCGCGCCGCACAAGGTGCAGATCATCCGCGGCAAAGACACCACCGAAGTCAATTTCGAGCAATGAGGCCGACCATGACCCGTCTGCGCGCCCTTTTGTTGATCCTGTGCGTCATGCTGCCCTGCGCCGCGCGCGCCGAGGATTTAGTGTTGCCGGTTGCCATCGACCGCGGCGAAACGGTCATCCTGCCCGAACCTGCCACTTCCGTCTTCATCGCCAACCCGGATGTCGCCGACGTGCAACTGCTCTCGCCAACGACCGTGATGGTCTATGGCAAGAAAATGGGCGACACCACATTGATGGCGGTCGGCGGCCACAACAAGACCCTGATCAAGCGTACCGTGCGCGTCGGCCTGAATGTCGAGGCGGTGCAACAGGCGCTGACCACGCTTCTGCCCGACGCCAGGATCAAGGTTGTCGGCGTCCCCGACGGCATCATGCTGCTTGGAACCGTGCAGGATCCCGCCGCCGCCGAAGATGCGCGCCGCGTTGCCGCCCGTTTCGTGCCGAAAGAAGGCGAGATCGTCAATCAACTGCAAGTCTTGGCTTCCAACCAGATCAATCTGCGCGTCCGCGTCGCCGAAGTTTCACGCGCGCTCAACCGGTTCTTCGGCGTCAATTGGAACAGCGCCTTCAAGCTGAGCGGCTTCGCTTTCGGCCTGGCCAGCGGCGCGGCGCTGACCAATGCTGGCGCCTTGGGACTGAACTCGGCGCGCCCCGGCACGTCGACGCCTGAAAACACCCTGAACTTCCGGCATCAGGAAGCTGGCGTCGATCTCAACGGCTTTATCGACGCGCTGGCCTCCGACGGATTAATCACGGTGCTGGCCGAACCGAACCTGACGGCGATGTCGGGCGAAACGGCTTTCTTCCTCGCGGGCGGCGAGTATCCCATCCTCGTGCCACAGAGCAATGGTCAGGTCTCGATTGAATATAAGGATTTCGGCGTCAAACTGTCCTTTACACCGACCTTGATCAACCGTACCCGCATCAATATCAAAGTCCGCCCCGAAGTCAGCGAGCTGAGCTCCGAAGGCGCGGTCACACTCAACAATTTCAAGGTTCCGGCGCTCAAGGTACGGCGCGCCGAAACCACGGTGGAACTCGCCAGCGGCCAGAGCTTCGCCATCGCCGGTATGCTGTCGAACAACAGCGATCAGAATGTCGATAAATTCCCGCTGCTGGGCGATATGCCGGTGCTGGGCGATCTGTTCCGTTCCACCCGGTTCCGGCGCGGTGAAACCGAACTGGTCATCATTGTCACGCCCTATATGGTGCGCCCGTCCAATGAACAGCTGGCGCTGCCGACCGACGGGCTGGCGCCGCCCTCCGAGACCGAGCGCGTGCTCGAACAACGCGCCGTCAGCGCAGACAAGACCAAAAAACCGATCAGCGGCATGGCAACCGCCGTGGCCCTGCCCCCGGCGGCAGCATCCGCCGCCCCGACCGCCAGCGGCGGCTTTATTGTGGAGTAAAGACAATGCGCCAGCAGCTCAAAATCTTCGCGCTCTTCGGCGGCCTGTGCAGCCTGACCGGCTGCTTCAGCAGCTTTGTGCATGACGACCCCATCGCCCGTCACCCCGACCACCGCATTGTCGTGGCGCCGGTGGCGCCGGGCAGCAAGGTCTTGCGCGCCTACCCCCCCGAATGCCCGGCCTGGAGCGAACATGCCCCGGCGGCGCTCGACAATATGCCCCAGCCACAGATCGGTTGCGCCAATCAGCGCAATCTGGCATTGAGCATCGCCGACCCGGCAGATCTGCTGCACGGCAAGTCGCTCGGCCCCGCCGATGCGACCCGCAGCAGCGCCGGCGTCCGCCGCTACCGCGAAGACAAAGTGCACGGTCTCTACGATCCCCAACGGCCCCCGCAAGCCAAAGAATAGGTTAAATGTTCAGCTTATGAGTGGTTCCTCCGATACCGATCTTATCATGCACAACGAGTTCATGGGCTTTATGGCCGATGAAACCTCGTCCGCGATCCTGCGCGGCTGGGTCGAACGGCAAGGCTGGCCGTCGGCCACGGTACAGATGGGCGGCGCCGGCCTGTTCAGCGCCATGCTGGAGAAATCACAGCCGCCGCGTCTGGTCGTCATTGATCTCGACGGCCAGGGCGACGCCGCGGCACTCTGCGCCCGCCTGGTCGATTTGTGCGGTGACACCACCAAAATTATCGCCATCGGCAGCCTGAACGATGTCGGCCTGTACCGACAGATTATCAGCACGGGCGTCGTTGATTATCTGGTCAAGCCCCTCAACAACGAATTGCTTGATCACGCTTTCCGTCTGGCGCAGGAAAAAAATAAAAGCAAAACTGCCGAGAATTCCGGCGACGGCGCGCGCAGCTCGAAACTTATCTTCATCATCGGCGCGCGCGGCGGCCTGGGGACCAGCAGCTTCGCGGCGAATCTTGCCTGGCTCTTCGCCAACGAAGCGAAGGTCAACACCGCGCTGATCGATCTCGACCTGCAATATGGCAATGCGGCGCTGACGCTTGATCTTGAACCCAGCCGCGGCCTGCGCGACATCGTCAGCTCGCCAACCCGCGTTGACAGCCTGATGATCGCCAGCGCCATGATCGCGGCGGGCACACGATTGTCGATTCTGAGCGCCGAAGAATCCGTCGAAGACCCGGTGCTGATGGATGCCGGCGCGGTGCAAGCGATCATCGAGGAAATGCGCGAGAATTTCGATTATGTCATCGTTGAAATGCCCCGGCATGCACTGTCTTACCAACGCCGGTTGATGACCGAAGCCAGCGCCGTGCTGGTGGTTACCGAGCAATCTCTGGTCGGCATCCGCGACACGCTGCGGATCAAGATGGCGTTGAAAAGCATCGACCCGACCTTGCCGGTCATGGTCGTCTCGGCGCGGCACGGCAAAGATCGCGCGGCGCATGTCGATCAGGCGACCTTTGAAAAGAACAGCCAGGGCAAGATTGATTTCATCATCCCCGAAGACTGGCGCGCCGCACTGGAAGCGGCCAATGCCGGCAAACCGATTGCTCAGCTCAACGCCAACAGCGCGCCCGCCAAAGCCTATCGCACAATCATGGAACATCTGTACGGCAAAAAACCGGCGGCGAAAAAATCCGGCGGCTGGCTGTTCGGCAAAAAGTCAGATGCCGATAAAACCGTCAAAGGAAAGAAAACATGACCGCGCCCGACGGCCCCGGCAAGATCGATACGTCGATCCGCGCCTTGCGGGACCGTCTGCTGCCGCAGCTGCGCGACAAGATCACGCCGGAACAGGCTAAAAAGTTCCAGCGCGGCGACATCGCCCAGATCGCCCGCGATCTCAGCGGCCAGTTTCTCGCTGATCACGGCGTCACCCTCAACGCGCTTGACCAACGCGATCTTGTCACCGCGCTCATCAACGGCTATCTGACGGGAACTACCCCCGCGGCGGCACCGTCTTCTCTGGCGCGCAGCGCCGATGCCCCGGGCGCAATCCCGGTCAAATCCGTCATTCCGACGCCGCAAGCAGCCGCCAATCTCGAGCTGGGCGCCGAGCTGCCGGAAAGCCGCCGCATCGTTTCATCGGTTGATCAAGCCAAAGCGCGGCTGCAACCGATTTTGATGGAACGCATCGACACGTCAGCCGCAGCAAAAATGGATCGGCCACAGCTGACGCACGACGTCACCGAACTGGTCAACGAGCTGCTCAACGAAACCCGGATTCAACTTAACGCGGCGGAACGCACGGAACTGGTCACGCGCTTGCTCGACGACATGCTCGGTCTCGGCCCGCTGGAGCCGTTGCTGGCCGAGGAAAGCATCTCCGAAATCATGGTCAACGGACCGAAGCACGTTTATGTGGAACAGCGCGGCAAGCTGACGCTGTCCGGCGTGCAATTCCGCGACAACGCCCACGTCCTCGGCGTCGCCACCCGCATCGTCACGGCCATTGGCCGCCGCATCGACGAAACCACGCCGCTCTGCGACGCCCGCCTGATGGACGGCAGCCGCGTCAACATCATCA
>JBASFQ010000032.1:0-21144 GCA_049653105.1 Alphaproteobacteria bacterium | reverse complement strand
TGGAGCTGTTCATTTTCATGATGGTCGGAATCTGTCCGGCATAGCGGTCGGCGACGGCGTTCAGCGATCCATAGGGCGCGGCATAGGCGTTCAGCCCGGCGTCGATGGCCAGCTGGATATGATAGGCCGGGTCATAGGCGTCGGGATTGACCGCGAAGCTGCGCGCCGGGCCGTGCTCGAAGCCCTGATCAACCGGCAGGATGATCATTTTGCCGCTGCCGCCCAGACGTCCGGTCATCAGCATGCGGACAAGGTTGGCTTTGACGCCGGGATTCTCGCCCGCGTACCAGTCGAGGATGCTGCGAACCTGTTGCGTGATGGCGGGCATGGGCTGTGTCTCCTTGAAAATCCGGTTGATGCTCATTATCCGGTTCAGGGTGGTTTGTAAATATTGTCGGCCTTGATTTATGCCGTCATGCGCCGGGCGTGACTTTGCCGGGTGCGCTATCGGGCGGCGGGTGCTGGATACCGGCTTGCGCCGGTATGACGCTGGTTTTGTCAGCGGACTTTTGTGTTGATAGGGTGAATCCGGGCGCGCATGACAATTCGGAAAAAGCGGGTATAGTCGGGGCGAGTCGGTGTTTCATTGCCGTGGGAGCCAGTCATGTCGCGTTATCGTCGTCAGTCCGGGATTGCAATCGGGCCGATTTTGTTCGTGATTGCCTTGCTGGGGGTGCTGGCGGCGTTTTTCTCCAGCGATAGTGGCAATATGGGCGGCGCGGCGCGCGAGGATACGATCACCGCGACATTGGCGGCGCAGGCCAATCTGATCCGCAGCAAATTCAACGAATGCAACATGATCCGCGACAGCTGGCCCGTCGGGGACGGGACAGGAACTGCCGTGAGCGCCGTGACCTGTCCGGGCGATCCGGCGGGACAGGATAATCTGTGGACCGGGGCGCGGATGAACCAGCTCGCGCCGCCGCCACAGAGATTTAATAACTGGACCTATTATGATTATTCCGGCACGGGCGGCGGGCGGTGCGTGAAGATTTCCCCGATTTCGGCGTCTGACCCTGCAACCAAGGCCGGAATCCGGCGGGCGTTCGCCAAATTCACCTCGCTGGAGGCTGATTATGACAGCAACGGCGTGGCGCAGAGTCTGGTGATCTGGATCACCCGGCCATCAGGAGCGGCGGGAGCAAACTGCGTGGCGGGTTAGGCCGGTGCGTTTTGTTTTCCAGCCCGAGAATTTACTGAGCAGTCCGGCGGGAGAACTGGCGGCGCTGCTGGTCTGGGCGGTGCTGGCGGGGACGGCCTATGTCGATGCCCGCCGCGGGCGGGTTCCCGATCTGCCGCTGTTGGGCGGGGCGCTCGCTGTCAGTGTGGCAATGTTGTGGGTGCAGCCGCCGCAAATGCTGCTGGAGCGCGGGGCGCTGGCGCTGGCGGTTGGCGGCGCGATCTGGGGCGGGAATGAGCTGTGGTATCGCTGGCGTGGGCAGGATGCTTTGGGCATGGGCGACGCCAAATGGTCGATGCTGGCGGTGCTGGCGTTCGGGATGATGCCGGTGCTATGGGCATGGGCGATCGGGGCGTGGCTGGCGCTTGGCTGGATGGCGGCGCTGCGGCTGATGAAGCGCAAAATTCGCCGGGTGTATTTCGCGCCGTTTCTGTGCGTTGCGCTGGCGGTGGTGAAAATGGCCGAAGGATAGCTGGTTGGGCGTAACCGTCAGCTTTGCAACGTCTGCTCCCGCACGGATGGCGGCACCGCAGGTTACAGTTTGAGCCTAGGCCAACCAGGTTTTCTGGCTTCGGCAAGTTTTTCGGCAAGACTGGGTTCTTGCTCCAAATTGAGCGCAATCTTGGAAACACGCGCCGGGTTAAGCATGCCCCTTGCAAGGTCAATGGCGGCGGCTTTGAAATACACGCCGGTTTCCCGGATGAAAGCGGTGATGTCAGCCTGTGGGGTCATAAAGTTACAGTGCAGGGGCGCGGGGGCTGCGGACGTCGATCTGGCGCAGCGGCGGCATATAGAGCAGAAGCGCGGCAGCGACATAGATTGACGAATAGGTTCCGACCAGAATGCCCCAGGTTAGCGCCAGCGAGAAATTCAGCATCGCTTGGCCGCCGAACAGCACCAGCGGCACGAGGGCGAGGAGCGTTGTGCCGGCGGTCATGATGGTGCGTGACAGGGTTTGATTGACGGAATCATTGATCACGGCGCGCAGGTCGTTGCTTTTGTGGCGACGCATGGTTTCGCGAATCCGGTCGAACACCACCACTGTGTCATTGATCGAATAGCCCGCCAGCGTCAGCAGCGCGGCCACCGCCGTCAGGTTAAAATCAAGCTGGAGCACAGCAAACAGCCCCACGGTGACAATGACATCATGCAGCGTCGCGATCATGGTGGCGAGGCCGAACTGCCACTCGAAACGGAAGCCGACATAGAGCGAGATGGCAAGGATGGCCAGTATGGTCGCCATGATGCCCGCGCGAAACAATTCGGCGCCGACCGTCGGACCGACAACTTCGACCCGGCGGTATTCATAGGTTGTCCCCATCGCGGCGCGGATTTTCTCAATCGCGGCCATTTGCGCGGATTCGTCGCCGTCCTGGCGCTGGACGCGGATCAGGACGTCGGTGGGGCTGCCGAATTCCTGCAGCGCGATTTCGCCGAGTTGAAGACTCTCCAGATTCTGCCTCAGGGCGGCGATATTCACCGGCTCCGCCGCCTTAGCTTCCATCAGGATGCCGCCTTTGAAATCGATGCCGAGATTCAGGCCTTGCCAGGCCAAGGCGACGACCGTGATCAGCATCAGGGCGATGGTGACGCCGAACGCCCACCAGCGTTTGGCGACGAAATCAATCTTGGTATCGGGTTTGACCCAATGCAGGGGTTTAAAGGCCATGACGTCATCCGGGGTTGAGGAATCTGGCCGGATTCATACGCGATTGCGCGGCACTTGTCACCGGGAAGCTTAGTTAACAGGGCGAAGGCTTAATCCGCCGCGAAAATATTATCCTGCTGGTGAAGACGGGGATGGGAATGTATAAAAGCTGGCCTTCGGATAGAATCCCCGCACGTTTATGCCGCGTGGCGCGAGACTGTGCCGACGCAATTTCCTGCGCCGCCAGATTCCGGGTCGGATTTTTACATGATGGAGGAATAAAGCAATGTGGAATTTTGAGAAGAGAATGCGCGATGCCGTGCAGGTTGTTACCGGTAAGATGAAACGCGATGCGAATTTTGCGCCGGCATTCGCCGTTTCCGAAATCGGGTTCCGGGCGGCCAATCCTGCCGGCAATGTGACCACCAACGTGTTTTATGAGCACGGACTTAACAGCGGCGCGAGTTTTAACGCGGCGGTGCTGTATTTGTTTCGCGCCGCTGCCCAGAAAATGGGGCGCCCTGTTGAAGTCAAGATCATCCGGCGCGGCAAGAAACCCAAGATCAAACCTGTCGAAGATCCGAAGGCTTTTTGGAAGGGTTTACCGCCTTATGGCGTGACGCAGGTGGTGCTGAGCGTGCCGCAGCGTGACGGAAGGTCGCCGCATGTGCGCGGCCAATCCAAGCCGTCGCGGTAAGCGGGTTCTCAGCCCAGGCCGAATTTGCCGGTGACGGTGGCGAAATCTTCGCCGAATTTCTCGCCGGTATGGATGATGGCGACGTCGGTGGGCAATTCATGCAGGGGTTTTTTGTCGGCATCCATGCTGGTCAGCACCGCCATCGGGCAGGCGCGGGTGGGGCGCATGAGTTTTAACGCGCGCACCAGTTCGACGCCGTTGATAGGCTCCATGATCACCGAGGCCAGGATCATGCCGGGGACGACGCGCACCGCCTGGGCCAGCGCCTCAATCGGATCATGCATCAGCACCGGACGGTAACCGCAGGCCGCCAGCTCGCCGCCGACCAGCTTGGCCGTGACGCGCGACGGTGTCACCACCATGATCTCGATATTCTTGACCACGATGTCGCTGACATTGAAATCATAGCGCGTGGGTAGCTCGTGGACGATTTGCGCCGCTTCTTCCGGGCTGGGTTGTACCGCGCGGTCGACCATTTCCACCAGGCGGTCAACATGGGTTTGCAGATCGCCGAGGGTGCGTCCCGACAGCGTGGTCAGGCCGGTCAGATAGACCTCCATGCGCTGCGCGACCATATTGATGAGCGGATAGCCGTAGCCTGCGGCGAGGCCTTTGAGATTCTGAATATCGCGATAGAGGGCGAGGACGATGGCCTCCACCGCCGCGCCGTCATGCGCCGTCGTCAGCGTTGCGTTGAGGCTGGCGACGCGGTCTTGCGCCTGGTCACGAAACTCGGTCACCAGTTTGGCGTCGAGGTCTTCGGAGGAAAAACCTTCTGGCATTATAGACTCCGTGTCGGAACGGGATATTTTTGTCGGGAAGAGCTAAGATATTCTTAATTCCACTTCGGCCCATGCGGCGTTAACAGTTTTGCAAAATCTGGACGCTAGGGTGAATGCCTCTGTTATTATTTGTGGCTCTTCATGCCGTCACGTCAGAAGCCTCCCTTCGAAACCAGCGCTCATGACCGGCAGTGGCTGCGCTGTGCGACGCGCGCTGCCGTAAAAAGTCCGCACCCGACGGTGAGAGTCGGCGCCGCTTTGGTGACGCCGGATGGCGCGCATCTGCTGGGCAGCGGCGCGAACAGTCCGCCTGACGGCATTGCCTTGACGCCAGAGCGGCTGGAACATGGGGCGAAAAGCCTGTGGTTCATGTGCGCGGAGAAGAAGGCCTTGGCTGCCGCGCAGGAACGGCGCGGACGTTATGGGCTGAAGAGTTTGAAAGGGTGCGGTATCTATTCGACCCTGATGCCGTGTCATACTTGTGCTCATGATTTGATTCAGGCGGGAATCGGCTGGGTCTGCATTCCGGCGCAGGCGGGGCGTAACTATCCGAAATTAAAGAAGAAATACCGCCGCAGTATGGCGGCGGCGGCGGCGATGCTGGCCGAAAAAGGGGTGCAGGTTGTCGAGGTTAAGGCAGCGCGGCGCGGCAAGCGCTGAATGATGGTTTTTGAAACTATTGAATCCATGATAGATTTATGTCCGGTGGATCACGCAAAAAAGCATCATGGGGATGACGATGGGCAAGGATAGAGCGCCAAAAGACAAGGCACCGGAAGACAAGACCATCGAACGCTTTCCCAACGGCTGTTATCCCGGTGAAAATCCGTGCAAATATGATCGTTATGGCCATCTGAAAAAAGAATTCCGCCATAAGGCGCCGAAAGAGCCCCATAAAAATCCGCCCCCTGCGCCAAGGCATGAAGAGAAAAAGAAGCCCAAGCCTGACGAAAAGCCGCGAGTCAGTCCCGAGATGATTGTCTAGTTTTTTGACAGGACGCAGTTACCGGGTCGGGATGCGTGTCCCGGCCTTGGTTTTTTGTGCAACGATCACATCAATCGTATCGGCAATCCCTGGGCGGCCAGATGTTCTTTGGCCTGGGCGATTGTATAAGTGCCGAAATGGAAGATGCTGGCGGCCAGGACGGCATCGGCGCCGGCCTTAAGTCCGGCGGCCAGATGATCAAGCGTGCCGACTCCCCCCGAGGCGACGACCGGCACGTTGACGCGCGCATTGACGGCGCGCAGCAGATCAAGATCGTAGCCCGATCCCGTCCCGTCGCGGTCCATTGAAGTCAGCAGGATTTCACCCGCGCCCAGCGCCGCCGCCGATGTCGCCCAGGCGACGGCGTCGCGGCCGGTATCCGTGCGCCCGCCCTTGACGAAGACATGCCATGTGCCGGGAGCGACGCATTTGGCGTCAATGGCGACGGTGACACATTGCGCGCCGAATTTCTCCGCTGCTTCGCGGATCAATTCGGGGCGCTCCACGGCGGCGGAATTGACCGCAACCTTGTCGGCGCCGGCCAGCAACAGACGGCGAAAATCTTCCACCGCGCGGACGCCGCCTCCGACCGTCAACGGCATGAAGACCGCCGCCGCCGTCCTTGCGACGACGTCATAGATGGTGGCGCGGTTCTCGTGGCTGGCCGTGATGTCGAGGAAGGTAAGTTCGTCAGCGCCCGCTGCGTCGTAGATCTTGGCCTGCTCAACCGGATCGCCGGCGTCGCGCAGATTGACGAAATTCACACCTTTGACGACGCGCCCGTCCTTGACATCAAGGCAGGGGATGATGCGGTGTTTCAGCATGGCGGCAAGGGCGCGGCAGGTTTGGCCAGTTCCGCCAGCGCCAGAGGGACATCAATCCGACCGTCATAGAGCGCGCGACCGACCACCACGCCCTGGATACCTGCGGCTTCAAAGGCTTTGAGTTCCAGCAGATCCTGCAGCGCGGCGACGCCGCCCGAGGCGATGAGCGGCGTGGTCAGCGCATAAGCGAGATCAACCGTGCTTTCCAGGTTGACGCCGCCCAGCGCGCCATCGCGGCTGATGTCGGTATAAATGATTGCCGCCGCGCCCGCATCTTCGTAGCGCAATGCGAGATCAAGCGCCCGCATATCGGTCGCTTCGACCCAGCCGGAAACTGCGACCTGGCCGTCGCGGGCGTCGATACCGATGGCGACCCGTCCCGGGAATTGTTTGCAGGCATCTTTGACCAGTTCCGGTTGACGCAACGCGGTGGTGCCGAGGACGATACGGCTGACCCCTTTGTTCAACCAGGTTTCAATCATCGCCATGTTGCGGATGCCGCCGCCGAGCTGCACCGGGATTTTGACGGCCTGAAGAATGGCGTCAACCGCCGCAGCGTTGACGGCCTTGCCTTCGACCGCGCCGTTGAGATCGACGAGGTGCAGCCAGGCGAAGCCCTGCGCGGCAAAATGCGTGGCCTGCGCCGCCGGGTTGTTGCCGAACACGGTGGCGTGTTCCATGGCACCGTGCAGCAGGCGGACGACCTGACCGTCTTTGATATCAATGGCGGGATAAAGGATCATGGCGTCGTTATAGCCGGATTTTCACGCTTGCCAATCCAGGAAATTACGCAACAGTTTCAGGCCTGTCTGCTGGCTTTTCTCCGGGTGGAACTGCGTGCCCAGAATATTGTCGCGGCCGACCACGGCGGCGATGGGGCGGCCATAATCGGCCGTGGCCAGGGTCATAGCGGGCTCCGGCGGCTGTAAATGATAGGAATGCACGAAATAGACCTGCGGCGCCGGGGGCAAGCCGGCGAAGAAGGGGTGATCGGGCTGCTGTACCTGGAGGTCGTTCCAGCCCATATGCGGAATTTTCCTTCCCGGAGCATGCAGCCGCCGCACCGCACCGCCGATCCAGCCAAGGCCGGGGCTGACTTTATGCTCGTAACCGCCGGTGGCCAGCAGTTGCATGCCGACGCAGATGCCGAGAAAGGGGATCCCCTGCTCCTGCACCCGGCGGGTGAGCGCCGGAACCATCGCCGGCAAGGCATTCAGGCCCTGCCAGCAATCGGCGAAAGCGCCGACGCCTGGCAAAATAATACGATCGGCGGCGGCGACGTCTTGCGCGTCCGTCGTGACCTGAACCGATTCAGCGGCGGTCGCGACCTGTTGCAGCGCATTGGCGACCGAACGCAGATTGCCGGAGCCGTAATCGATAATGGCAATACGGGTCACAGACTGCCCTTGGTCGAGGGGACGCAGGCTGCTGCGCGCGGATCGATGGTCAGAGCGGCGCGCAGCGCATGGGCGAGCGCCTTGAAGCAGCTTTCGATGATGTGGTGATTATTTTCACCGTAGAGATTTTCGACATGCAGCGTGATCCCGGCATGCTGGGCGAAGGCGCCGAACCATTCCTTGAACAGTTCCGTATCCATATCGCCGAGTTTGTCGCGGCGGAAATCGACTTTCCAGATCAGATAAGGGCGGCCGGAAATATCCAGCGCGACACGGGACAGGGTTTCATCCATCGGCGCATAGGCATGGCCGAAACGGGTGATGCCCTTTTTGTCGCCCAATGCCTGCGCCACCGCCTGACCCAGCGCGATGCCGGTATCTTCGGTGGTGTGATGGAAATCAATATGCAAATCGCCCTTGGCGTGCAATTTGATGTCGATCAGACTATGGCGGCTGAGCTGCGCCAGCATATGATCGAGAAAGCCGATGCCCGTGGCGATGTCATAAACGCCCGTGCCGTCAAGACTGACGGCGGCGCTGATCGCGGTTTCGGTGGTGGTGCGGGTAATAACGGCCTGGCGCATGACGTCCCTTGAATAAAGAAAATGTGCCCCCATATTAATCACGGCTTCGGAAAAAAGGAAAGTTTATGCATACAAACACGCATGACCCCATAAATTGGCATGGCACGACCATTGTCGCGGTGCGTAAAGATGGCCAGGTCGTGATCGCCGGCGACGGGCAGGTCACGATGGGTCAAACCATCGTCAAGGGCAATGCCCGCAAGGTGCGGCGGTTGATGGGCGGCGCGGGGACGGATGTCATCGCCGGGTTTGCCGGGGCGACTGCCGACGCCTTTGCCTTGTTCGAGCGGCTGGAGGGCAAGCTGGAGAAGCATCCGGGACAGTTGCTGCGCGCCTGCGTTGAAATGGCAAAGGATTGGCGTACCGACCGTTATTTGCGGCGGCTGGAGGCCATGATGGCGGTGGCCGATAAGTCCACGGCGTTAATTTTGACCGGCAACGGCGATGTCCTGGAACCCGAAGACGGGATTATCGGCATCGGTTCCGGCGGTTCTTTTGCGCTTGCCGCCGCCCGGGCGCTCGCGGATCGCGCCGATATGGATGCCGAGGCCGTTGCCCGCCGGGCGCTGGCCATCGCCGCCGAGATTTGCGTTTATACCAACGGCAATGTCACGCTGGAGAAGATTACGGGATAGTGCAGCCCGTGCCTTCATGCCCGCACTATGATCGCGTTCATGCTCCCCGCCTGTGCCCCCGCCTGTGCCCCCGCCTGTGATCGGGCGATGCTTTAAAATTCCAGGGTCTGGGTGCCGGCGATCTTGCGAGTCTGGCGCAAGGCTTGCAACTGGATGTTCTGCTGTGCCGCGGGTGGCAGGGTCGCCACGGATTGTGCGGGGAGGAAAATACTCCCCAGTCTTTCCTTGGCGTTGTCAGGGGTGATGGTCAGCGCTGTTCGCATGATCTCGAGCGCGGTCTCACCCTGCGGTAATTTCGCGCCCGGCACCGTGACGGCGCGCGCCGCTTTGTCAAAATGGCCGACGAAAGTGCGGGCGGAGGCGATGGTTCGGTTGGTGGTGTTGATCAGGATCAATCTGGCGCCATGGGGATAGTCGCCTGCCGGGGGACAGGCGGTCAGAAGGCGGTCAACTTCCTCCAGCCCTTTGAGCAGAGCCGGATGTTGCTGCCATTTCTTCTCAGCAATCGCGAAAAACTCGGTCAGAGTCTTGTCGGCGGGGGCATCAAGCAGCCGGGCGAATTTGTAGGCGGCGCGGAGGCCGTCATACGACAATGTCGGCAGCGTAATCTTCTTATCTGTGGTCGTCATATGCTGTCCTTGGTGCGTATTTTACGGATGAAAATATAAATACGGGTCAGGTGTGGCATGCAGCTGCAAAACCGCGCGGTGTTTTAATAAGTCAAACTTTGCATGCCGGCGATCTTGCGGGTCAGGTACAAGGCGCGCAGCTTGATATCCTGCTGCTCAACGCACGGCAGAGCGACCGTGGCTTGCGATGCGGGGAGGATGCGCCCCAGTTTTTCCCTGGCTGTCGCGGGCGCGGTCACCAGGGCGGTTTGCAGGAGCCTGATATCTTTTTCCTCCCGCGGCAATGTGAGAACCAGAGCCTCCATCGCCAGCCTGAAATGCGCGTTGATGGTACGGGCGGAGTCGATGGTCTCGTTGACTGCTGACATAAGAACGCATTTGGCGGCATAAGGCTGGCGCCAGACATGCGGATGGGAGGCCAGAAGTTTATGCACTTCGCCCAGTCCTTGATGCAGCGCGGGGTTCGGACGCCAGTTTTCCTCGGCGCGCGCGAAGAGTTCTTGCACCGTATGTTTGGCAGGCTTGGAAAGCATCCGGGCGAATTTATAAGCGGCGCGCAGGCCGTCATAAGAGAATGTATGCGCGGTATTGTTACGTTCTGAGGTCATCATATAATCCCTTAATTATCTGGACGGCGGTCAATATTTTCTGTGTTCTGATTCTGTGAGTTCTAATTTTCAATACTCTGATTCTTTGTGTTCTGGGCGCGTCACTTATCGCCTAATTTACGGTAAAATCATGAAAATAAAAAGCGCGGATTTGGGGGTTTCAGGACAAGGTTGACCGACCGGAGATTGTGTCGAGCATCTCCACCATCAATTGCGCCCGCACGGGGGCTGCATAGATATCCGCAGGGTGGGGAGCGATGATGGATTGCACCATTTTACCCAGAACTTGGTGCGCCACCGGCTGCGCGTTCAGCGCCGTGATGAGCCGTACGTCAGACGTGCCGATATCGTGCTTGAGTGCGCGATAGTGCTGCACGACTTCCGCAGCCGCGGCTTTGGTTGACTGAATCATATCAGCGATCATGCGTGGTCGAAGGCCGGGGGCAAAAGGATCGGCTTCAGGCAGCAGGTTCAGAACTTCACGCACGCCCGGTCTTTTCCGGAGCTGTTGCAATGCCGTTTCGAACGCCCTTTCATCGGCCAAAGGTAAGGAGGATTTCGTGTGCCGGCGCTGATAAGACAGAATGTCTTGCGCCGCTTTAAAGCCTATGTATGAAAGCTGATTTCCTGGCATATGTCTTTACTCAATATCGCTGTGGTGTATCAACGCAACGTCGTGATTCGACTGTATCTAACTCTGCAACGGAGAAGCGACATAACGCAAGATCTTGATCGCGCGGACATCCTGTGCCGTGCCATGCGCGGGTTCGGGGGCGTTGGTCCTGAATGCAGGCACGAGGATTCCGGCCAAAATATTTGCCGCCTTCGGCGCTTGCTGGGCGGCTATGCTCAGCCGGGTAAGCGATGATTTAGTTGCGGGTTGTTGGTCGTAACGTTGCAGCATTGTCTGTGCCGCCGCCGCCATATCTTCGACCAGTTTGACGGTGGCTGCATGGGCTTCTGAATTATTGCCGTTGTCGGGGAGACGGCCGGAAACTTCCGGCAGACCCGGGTCGCCATCCATGACACGCAACGCGTCGGCGACCGACAATGCCGTGCCATCCTCTCGGGGTTTGCAAAGCACCAGTAAGGTGCGCGCCGCAAGAACGGCAGCAGACGACAGTGGCGGCAACGGCAGAGTATTATTGGGTGTTGCCGCCGTGGTGAGTATCAACCCTTCATGGTGCATCGCAAAATAACTCTCTTACAAAACAGCTCTTTTACAAAATCCGGGTGCGGTACGCAAAGATCCACAAAATAATTTATTCGACGGGTTCACCACGGCGACACGCGCCGATCCTGTGCCTCTGCCGGAGCCGCGATCGTCAGCGATGCAAGGTCGGAATCGATGTCCGGGGCGAAGCTGCCGGCAGCTGCGGAGTCTGAGGTTCAGGATTCGCGAAGCGGCGTAATTCATCAATGGCGGTCTGGACGCATTGTCCGACCGGCAGGTGATTGTTTTTGCGCATGGCCGTGTCGGCAAGATGGAACAGCGCACCATGTGTACGCGCGGGGACGCTGTTCAAAGCCTGAATCAATAAGATCTGGGGCTGCGCTTTAGGGGATGTTGCCCTGGCTGTCTCATAATGAGTGACAACCTGTTGTGCAGCTGCGGCGAAGTCTGGTCTTGTAAGTATCATAATCAATCCCCCTCTGGTCATCGACCAACGTTCTCAATCGCCCCGGTTGATTCCGGGATCAGACGTAGTCGACACTAGAACGGAGAAATAGTTGCAACAAGCGTTATCTTGCACTGCAGCACTTGTTAATCCGGCCTATGTACCCCATATAACCCGGGGAGCAACCGTTAACCATTGGAGCCCTTATGAGTCAGTTAACGCCGCGCGCGATTGTTGCGGAGTTGGATCGTTTTATCGTCGGCCAGAATGATGCCAAGCGGGCGGTGGCCATTGCCTTGCGGAATCGCTGGCGACGGCAGCAATTGCCCACGGCCTTGCGCGAGGAAATCGTGCCGAAGAACATCCTGATGATCGGGCCGACCGGGGTAGGCAAGACCGAGATTGCCCGGCGGCTGGCCAAGCTGGCGCAGGCGCCGTTCCTGAAGGTCGAAGCCACGAAGTTTACCGAAGTCGGCTATGTCGGGCGCGATGTGGAGCAGATTGTGCGCGATCTGGTTGAGAGCGCCATCAAGCAGATGCGGGAGCTGATGCGCGCCGAGGTTCTGGCCAAGGCTGACCATGCCGCCGAAGAGCGGATTCTTGACGCGCTGGTCGGTGAAAGTGCCGCGCCGGAGACGCGGCAGAAATTCCGCACCATGCTGCGCGCCGGAGAATTACAGGAACGCGAAGTGACGATTCAGGTGGCGGACACCGGCGGTGCGACGTTGCCGACCTTTGACGTGCCCGGCATGCCGGGGGCGCAGATGGGAATGATTAATCTGAACGAGATGTTGGGCAAGGCCATGGGCGGGGCGCGCACCAAGCCACGCAGCGTGACGGTCGCCGAGGCGCAGAAAATTTTGCGCGCTGAGGAAGCCGACAAATTGCTGGATCAGGACAAAGTGGTTGCCGCCGCCATCGACCGGGTGGAGCAGCATGGCATCGTCTTTATCGACGAGATCGACAAGATTGCGGCGCGCGGCGATCAATGGAAGGGCGGCGGCGATGTCAGCCGCGAAGGGGTGCAACGCGATCTGCTGCCGCTGATCGAAGGCACGGTGGTGACGACAAAATATGGGCCGGTCAAGACGGACTTTATTCTGTTCATCGCGTCCGGGGCGTTTCATCTGGCGAAGCCGTCCGATCTGTTGCCGGAATTACAGGGGCGTTTGCCGATCCGCGTCGAATTACAGCCTTTGACCGAGGATGATTTCCGCCGCATTCTGACCGAGCCGGAGGCCAGCCTGATCACGCAGTATCAGGCGCTGCTGGGGGCGGAGAAGGTGCAGCTGGAATTTGCGCCGGACGCGATTGACGCGCTGGCGCGGCTGGCGGCGGCGATCAACCGGACGGTAGAAAATATCGGGGCGCGGCGGTTGCATACCGTGCTGGAGAAACTGCTTGAAGAAATCAGTTTCGAGGCCGGCGATCAAATCACCGCGCCCGTGACGATTGACGCGGCCTATGTCAACGCCAGACTGGCCGGACTGGCGCAGAATGCGGATCTGTCGCGGTTTGTGTTGTAGCCGCCGGGCGTCAGCTTGCCGGGGGGATCAGGGAACATTTTTTGCGGCTTGCTTTGGTCAGGCTGCGGCAAATGCTGCGGGCGCCTTTTTCGTCGAGGCCAACCAGGCGGGCGCGGTACATCGTGACACCGCCACTGGTCACTTCCACAATTTCATAGCGCGTTTTTGCCAGATGTTTCGGCAGCTGCGGGCCGAGTTTTTGCACTGCCTGTTCCGAAAGGGTGCGGTTGCGGAAAGAACCGACCTGAACCGTCCAGGTGCTGACCTTGGCGCGCGGTGGGGTCAGGCCTCCGGATTGAGCCTGTGCCGGTTGTTTGGTGGGGAAAACAGCGGCGTCGGCGCGCGGCTGGCTTGGGGGGGCTGTGACCGGCGCGGCATCGGCTTTGGCTTCGGGCGCGGTCGGGGCGAAGGGGGTGGGCGCCGGCGGCCGGTTGGCGGCCTCGGCGGCGGTTTCAGCCGCTTCTTCGTCGGCGCCATCGCCTTCGGCAATCTGGGTGGGCGCATTGGGAGCCGCACCCTGGCTGGACGGGCCCCGGGTGGCCGCAGTGGCCACTATAACGGCGGGTTTCGCGACGGCAACCGGGGTTGCGGTGGGGGCGGTTTTGTCTTCGGGGCTGGAGTCCGGTTTGTTGGCCGGGGACATCGGGACGAGTTTTCTGCCTTTAAGTTTGTTGCCGTTGCGCGCGACCCAGGCGAAGCTTTTGTTGAGCAGGTTCGCCATATCGCGGTCGCGGGCGCGGGCGGTATTGCCGCCAAACACGACGCCGATCAGCCGGGTTTTGCCACGCACCGCCGAAGCCACGAGGTTGAAGCCGGAGGCGCGGATATAGCCGGTTTTCATGCCGTCCATACCCGGATAGCGGCGCATCAGATGGTTGTGATTGTCGTGGGTGATGCCGCGATAGGTGAAGCGGGTGGTGTGGAACAGCGGATAATAATCCGGGAAATTAAACAGGAGCGCGCGCGCCAGAATCGCCTGGTCACGGGCGGTTGAGACCTGGTCGTCATCGGGCAAGCCGGAGGCGTTGCGATAGACCGTGCGATTCATGCTCAGGCGGCGTGCCTGCCGCGTCATCTGGCGGGCAAAATTATCCTGGCTGCCGCCGATGGCCTCCGCCAGAACCACGGCGGCATCATTCGCCGATTGGGTGATCAAGCCCAGAATGGCGTCGCGGACACGAATGGTGGTTCCGGGCTGCAGACCCAGTTTCGACGGCGGCTGCGACGCCGCAAATTCTGAGATCGGGATCGCCTCGTTCATGCGCAATGTGCCGCTTTTGAGCGCTTTGAACGTCAGATAAAGCGTCATCAGTTTCGTTAATGAGGCGGGGTGGCGCAGCGCTTCGGCGTGTTGTGCATCCAGAACCACGCCCGTCTTGGCGTCCACGACGATGGCGGCGCTTTTCGACTTCGCCAAAGCCGGCTCGGACAGCAGCACGCAAACCATTAACAAGTACATGAAACAAAAGACTTTTTTCATATTATGCTCGCAATGCCTCACCCAAGCCCCACTTATGCCACAGCCATGAAGTCTAGCAGAACAGTTTAACGAAACGGTTACCAGTTTGGTGCACAACATGATGGCATCTTTATTGAGCAGACGCAAAAAAATCCTTGACTAACCGGGATGTAAACCATAATTTATTGCAGTGCAACATGCTGGTACGGTTTGTGGGATAACTTGTAACAGTGCGCTGCAGCGAATTGTGCCGCAGAAATTGTTCGAGCGTTTGTTCGAACGGACGCCCCCGGAACGTCCTGAATCTTGAGGGAGACGACAATGGGCGGGAAAAGCAAAAGCAATCTGTTAACGGCACGTGCCGCCAAAACGCAACAGAATTTGACCCAGACAAGGGAGACGAAGATGAAAACAGGACATGAAGCCGCCGCCAAACATATGGAAACGACGTTAAACACCGCTGCGGCACAACTTGAAAAATGCGCCTGCGCCGGCAAGAGCAATATGGATGCCATGGCGCAGTGTTCGACCATCATGGCCAAGGGCTTTGAAGAAATGTCGAAGAACATGATGGGCTGGATGCAGAGCGCCATGGAACAGAGCATGGCAACCGGCAAGCAGATGCTGGCGGTCAAGACGCTGCGCGAAATGGTCGATCTGCAAACCGAATTCATGCGCGGTTTTATGGATAACTCCGTGGCCGAAACCACGAAGCTGGGTGAAATTTCGGCGCGCGTTGCCAATCAGGCGATTGCGCCGATCAGCGCCCGCGTCAACGAATTCGTTGAGACTATGGCCAGCAATCAGAACAAAGCGGCGTAAATTTTACGCCGGAACTTTACGCCAGATTGAACTGCAAAGCCCTTGCCGGGTGACCGGCAGGGGTTTTTTGTTGGGGGGGGCGTGCTTCGGTGTGGGATGCGGTGCGCTCTGGCGGCGCGAATTCTTGCCTCGACCTCATTCCCCAGGCGGAACAATGACGCTAATCCAAGCCGTCATTCTGGTCGTCGGCGTAGCGGATGGCGTCGGTCCAGCGGCGCTCGAGTTTGCGGAGCAAGCGGTAGGCGGCGTCGAATTCGGCGCTCTCGATGCCGCCGCGCAGCATCGGTTCGGCCAGCGTGGTATCGAGTTTATTGAGCTGGTCGAGGACGCGTTTGCCGCGGTCGGAGAGTTTAAGCCGGGCAAGACGCCGGTCGCGCGTCGCCGCTTGACGCGTGACATAGCCGCATTCAACCAGCTGTTTGAGGTTATAGGAGGCATTGGAGCCGAGGTAATAGCCGCGTTCGATCAGGTCGCGTACGGAGATTTCCTCCAGCCCGATATTGCTGAGCATCATCACTTGCACCGGGCTGATGTCCTGGACATTGATGCGCGCCATTTCCAGGCGCACGACGTCCAGATAGCGCCGGTGCATGCGTTCGATCAGCCGGGGCAGGTCAAGGACGCTGCCGGTTGAGCCGCCGGTCGCGGCGGGAGTCGCAGGATTGGATGGTTCGGTCATGACGGACTGTGGCGTGGTTTTGGGGCAAGGAACATTGTGAAGAAAAATGTCAATCTAATACCGCACCACAAATTGGATAAAATTTTGTTAACGGACGCGGATCGCGGCTTGACAAATTATCCACACCGCGCTCATTTGGAGCCCAGAAGTTTCGCTCCTCATTTATCCACAGCTTTGGGCGTTCTGCCCGGTTTTTCAACGGATTTATTTTTTTCGGTTTTGGCGCAGCGTTCCTGACTCAGGCGTGCGCGACGATGCCGGGTCTTTTTGCCGCTGTGTTGCTGTTTTTGTGACTCCTGCCTGTCCCGATAACCACTCAGGTTGCCGTATGTCGACATCGCTTGTGTCCATCATCCCCCCCGCTCCTTTGTCCGCCGCTTTGTCGGAGGCCGGGCACGGCGTGGCCGCCCGCCATCCCTTGCGGCGGCGTTACCTGCTGGGGGCAAAGCGCGGCTGGCCGTTGTCGATGGGGGTGACGTACCTGGCCTTGTTTGGGATGCTGACCCTGAACAGCTGCGTCAATCAGAAGAATGTCGCCGCCGAGGAAGCGCCGCTGACCGAGGACGCCATCGTCCGGCTGGCTGACAAAATGCGCAGCCAGGGCGATGTCACCATGGCGGCAGATTTCTATCAGCGCGCGCTGGAGCGCGACGCCAACAATATTTCGGCCTATCTCGGTCTGGCGGCGCTGCACGAACAGATGGGGCAGCCGGAGCAGGCCGGGCGCTATTATCTGGAAGCCATTCGCCGTGACGGGCGCAACATGAACACGCGACGTGCCTATGCCCGGCTGCTGATGACACAGGAACAATATGGCGCGGCGACCGAGCAGTATCAGGCGGCCTTGTCCGGCGACGGCGAAGATCCCCGCTCCCGGAACGGCATTGGTGTGGCGCTTGACCAGCAGGGACAGCATGTTAAGGCGCAAGACCACTATCGGCAGGTGCTGACGCGCGATCCGGATAATATGACGGCGTTGAATAATCTCGGCCTCTCGCTGCTGGCCACCGGGGATGCGAAAGGCGCGATTGCCGTTCTGGCACCGGCGGCGGATTCACTAAAAATGACGCCGACGCTGCGGCAGAATCTGGCGTTGGCCTATGTGATGGATGGTCAGGATGCGATGGCGCTCGGTCTGCTGCGCCGTGATCTGGGCGCCGCCGAAGCCGGGCGCATTTTGGCGCAGTTGCGGAAGCAGCAACGGGCGGGAGTCAAGCCGGTATCGCAGACGGGCGGAACCGCAGCACGACCCAGGGGGGCGGCTATGGCGGCAGGTATGGATGAATCCGCAGATCCCGCGCCGCCAAATGCGGCACCAACGACGCCGGTGGCCACGATGCCGGAGCTGATGGCGGATCCCGCCGCGCCGGTGGCGGTCAGAAAGCCGCTCAATCCCGTGGTGGCTGAAATTGCCGCGAACGCCAATATGCCCGCCGGGATCGTGTTGACCGGCGATGATAGTGGGCATTCGGAGGCCAAGCCCGTCGCGGCGGAACCCGATGCAGCGCCGCGGGTGCAGGCTGTGGCGATTGCCAAGCCAGAGCCGATGCCCAAACCCGCGCCTGCCCCCCCCGCCGCGCCCGTCATTGCGGCGATGAGCGGCAAAGATGCCCCGGTTAAAGACAGTCCTGTGGCGCAACCCGCTGCACGCCCGATGGCTGTTGTGCCATCGGTCAGGGATGACGCGCCGAAGTCCGTGGTGAATCAGATGCCCCGCGTGACACCTCCTGTGACCCCGCCTGTGGCCAGGAAGCCGTCGAAGGCAGCCCCGACTCTGGTCTTTACGCCTCCGGTTGTTCCGGAAGCGGTGGCCACGCCGGGAGCAGCCGCGACAAAATCATCGGATCCTGTCGTGACGGGAAAACGCGAACAGCCGACCGCAACGCGGCCACTGCTGGCGCGCGCGCAGGGAGCCTCAGTCGCCTCGGTTGCCGCGCACCAGGCCTACAGCGCGACGGTTGGTCCTTTTGCCACCGGGGCTATGGCCGATGTGCATAGCACCGCGATTCGCAACAAATTTTCAGGTTATCTGCCTGCGCGTCCGGTGATGAATGTCAAAACCAACCTGTCCGCTTCGGGGACGCCGCAATTTGTGGTGCAGATTCACGGCTTTGCCGCGACGGGGGATGCCCAGGATTTCTGCGATCATGTGCGGCGGCGGGATTACAGCTGCGCGGCGCGGTAACGCCGTAAGAAACCAAGTTGCTTGCCGGTTGTTTGGTGATAGTTCCAGGCCGGATCGTGTGCGCCGAAATTCAGGATCAGGACTATGGGCTAACGCAGCGGCGGCGCCATTCCGAGTATAGTTTTGACGACGCCCTGGACGTGTTGTTTGTGTGCGCGTGCCTCCGGGAAGGGGGGCGTTTCCTCGGAGCCGAGCGCATCCTGAGTGAGTTTCCACTCACCGCCCGGATAAGAGGTTACCATCGTTGTATTGGCCACCGGGCCTTTACTGGGGATCGGTCCATGGCACAAAAATTCGTCAAGAATGACTGTATTGCCGCTGTGCGGTGATGCCTTGATCGTCAACCGGGTCATGTCGCAGCCGCCGCGCACATCCACATCCAAGAACCCAGGCGCCTGACGGATTGTCACGAACGGAGCATGGTCTTCGGGGCTGCGGGTAAGGCCAAGCTGGTTTGCCAGCTCTTGCGCCTGCTCCGGCGGCAGTTCGGCACGATAAATTGGAGTCTGTTGGGACGCGGGGACGCTCTTGAGCAGCGACTCGTAAGAATTATCCTGGTGCGCGCATCCCGTATTCAAGGCGCAGAGTGCGCCGGCGGCGGCGATAAATTGCGCAAGATTATTATTCATGAAAATCTCCGTTTATGAAATGTCGCGCTGGAGTACTTATACCAAATGAGAGCGGGTATGGCGCGCAGATTTTTCGGCCATTATTTTTATGACGCCGTATGGTTAATGACCCGCCATGGTGGCGATGACCTTGATCGCGGCGGGGCCGATGATAATGATGAAAAGCGTCGGCAGGATGAAGAGGATCATCGGCACGGTCATGATCGCGGGCAGGCGCGCGGCCTTTTCTTCGGCCTTCATCATACGCTCGTCGCGCATTTCGCTGGCCAGGACGCGCAGCGCCTGTGCCAGCGGCGTGCCGTAACGTTCGGTCTGGATCAGGGTGTTGACCAGCGACAGAACGCCTTGCAGATCGACGCGTTCGGTCAGGTTCTGCAGCGCTTTGGAGCGTTCGGGGAGCAGGCCGAGCTCCACCGAGGTGAGCGCGAATTCTTCCGCCAGTTCGGGATAAGACGGCGCGATTTCACGGGCGACGCGGTCAAGCGCGGCATCAAGACTAAGCCCCGCTTCGGCGCAGATGACCAGCAGGTCAAGCGCATCGGGCAGGGCTTTGCGGAAGATGTTGCGGCGTGACATGCTCTTGTTCTTGACGATCAGGCCGGGCAGCACCCAGCCGAACAGTGCGCCCGCCGCGACGCCGATGATGCCCAGCGCCGCTTTGGTCTTGAGCGCCCCGGTGATGAAGATGAAGAAGAAGACGAGACAGCCCAGACCGATCATCATGGCCAGCTTGACGAACATGAAGATGGTCACGGCATCGCGACTGCGATAGCCCGCGCGCAGCAGCTTGAGCCGCATTTCATGATCGCCCTCGGTGGCGCGGCGCTTGGTCTTGTTGCTGCTCAACAGGCGTTTGACGAAGCTGCTGCGTTTCTTTTTTTCCTTGGCGCGGCGGCTGGGTTGCGCCAGCGCCATCTTGGCAAGATCCCGCCGCCGCTGGTTGACCGCGCGCAGGCGCGCTTCCATCGGGTTGCTGTCGAGCAGCACTTGCCACACGATCCAGACGATGATCACGGCGGTGAGGCCATAGCCGGCCAGCAGGAGGTTATGGCTGTGCAGCAGGTTCATACTTCAAACCGGATCATTTTGGCCATGATGCCGTGCCCCAGAGCCATCAGCCCGCCGGCGATATAAAGCATTTTCTGCCCCTGCGGCGCATAGACCATGCCCAGCATATAGTCGCGGTTGATCGCCAGCAGGATCAGGAACATGACGAAAGGCAGCGAGCCGATGATCAGGGCGCTGGCGCGCGCTTCCGACGACAAGGCGCGGATTTTCAACCGCAACTGCCGCCGCTTGCGCAGCAACTCGGAGAGATTGCCCAGCGTCTCCGCCAGATTGCCGCCGGTTTCGCGCTGGATCGACATGGCGATGATCATGAAGCGGAATTCCTGCGTATCGATGCGGCGCGCGACGTCCCACATGGCTTGATCCATCGTTTTTCCCAGACGCACGGCGTCGGTGATCCGCATGAATTCAATGCCGACGGGGTCGGGCATTTCTCGCGCGACGGCGTTCATGGATTCGGAGATCGGCAGGCCGGAGCGCAGCCCGCGGCACATCGTGTCGATGGATTCCGGGAAATATTTGAGAAATTTCGCAATCCGTTTTTTCCCCATGCGGCCGACGATCATATGGGGAATGAACCAGCCCGCCAGCACGCCACAGAGCAGCGCTTTCCACTGCGCCCACAGCATCAGGTTGGCGAAGACCATATAGAGGATGAGGGTCAGAACGGCGACGAGCAGGAGATATTCTCCCAGCGCGATATGGCGCCCGGTGCGCTCCAGCCGGGCGCGTAATTTTTCCGGATTTCGCAACAGCACCTTGATGAGCCGGTTGATAAAAGGAATGGCGCTGTCGCTCGTGCTGCGCTTGAGTGACAATTGCTCTGGCTTGACCTTGCGCTCTTCGGACACTTTGCCGGCGACGCGGTTCAGGCGGCGGGTCGGGGCGCTGCTCATGTCTTTTCCGCGATGGTTTCCAATAACTGGCGTTCGAGATTAAAATATTGCGCCTTGGGCAGAAAGTGCGGTCGCAAGCCATGATTGATGAAATTGACCTGCAGTTTGCCGTCCGGGCCTTCGCCTGTGACTTCGGCGGTAAACAGATCCTGCATGGTGACGACTTCGCCTTCCATGCCGGTGATTTCGGAAATATGGGTGACGCGGCGCGAGCCGTCGCGCATGCGGCTGACCTGCACGATCATATCGACGGCGGAGGCGATTTGCATGCGGATCGCGCGCGGCGACAGGC
>JBASFQ010000031.1:0-17074 GCA_049653105.1 Alphaproteobacteria bacterium | reverse complement strand
CGTCGTCTTGCCAAGGATTGGGAAAATCTCACCCGCTCAGCACTTGCTTACATTCGCCTCGCCTCAATCCGCCTTATGCTCAGGCGGCTTTGTAATCCTTCGTAATGTTCCGGTACGGACTCTAAGGGGGCGTCGCCAAACTTGTTGGTCGTCCAGCGTTTAATCCGTTCCTGTTCAAAATATGCGCCAAGTCCTTGCGGCAAAGATTTTCCGGTCGGGCGTTCCTGAATCAAGGTTTTCAGTCTGCTGGATAATAAGCAAGTGTCTTCGCCATAGATGGCCGGATAATGTTTGAATTTATTGCTCTCTTTATCCCATTCGGTGATGACGGTAGGGAATTCTATTGAGGCTCCGGCAATGCGCATACGGCAGGCATCCCAGCCAGCCAGAATGAAATAGGCACTGATTTTGCCTTCCTTAACAGCATCAATGACTTTTGCGAATTGTGCCGCCTGAAACGCCGCATGGTGCGCTTTGGCCTCATGTTCAATGACGCTGCTTAGTGCTTCGCTCAAGGAGGCGTCATGCACCATGTCCTGCCTACTCATATGCAGGACTCCGGCTCTCAAGCCTCCTGGCAGCACCGTCGGCTTAATTGGATTGAGGCTCATAATTGTTCCCCGTTCAAAAACAACGCACTATAAAATTCACGATCCGCCTAAAAATTGACGGTTAGGCTACCAATCCTTTTTTGCGCCGTGGCACAGCGGCTTTCGCCCAGAAGAAATCAAACTGCTCAATATGACGTTCTGCTAGTAGCTTGGAGCGAATTGAAACAAGTTCCCGCTTATGATTGGCTTCATGCATAGACATAACGACGTAATCGCCATAGACATAAAAAGGCAGCAATGCGGCGTAGGATTTGTCCAGCCAGCGATATGTGCAATAGCTGGCGGCAAAGTTCGTATCGCCTTCCAGCGTCAAAACCCTAGCGTCTAAGTTCTGCACCTCAACCATGCGTTCAAGATGCTTGTCGATATAATCATCGGCATAAGGCAGATATTTTCCATCGCTGGTCATCTGGCAAATCCGTCCGCCAGCGTCTTTCACATTCTCATAAATATGATCCAGGAATTGGCGATAACCGGCCTTGCCGGTAAATACCCGAATTTCATTCTTGCGGATGCGAACGCCTTCATCCGGCAAAAATTCCACGCCATTCTTGTCGAAAACCTCAAGAATAGCCTTCAGCGTCTTTTCTTGCGGCTGCACCACATCGGCTTCGATTTTGCTGACGGTGACGCGGGTAAGGCCGGAATGACGGGCTAAATCTTCCGCTTTCCATTCTAGCAAGCCGCGTCCAGCGCGTATTTGTCGTCCTGTAATCATACTATACACCTATCATAGTCATTATGGTTAATTCCACGGCAACTTTAGTTGCAATCCTAACAATACGCCTATTTTTCCAGGCTTAATCACATATCGCGCTGCAAATAAGGCCATAAAACACGATAAAACAAGTGAGTAAAGTAATTATATACGCAACACATATTATTGTTGATATATCGAAACTAATTTGCTACAGGTAATGTATTAAAGTTTATAAAGCTATTTTATCGCATTTATTTGTGCGGCATGTCCGCAAACATGGGGTAACAATGTTTTTGTCACATGAAGAGATTGCCGCGCTAACAGGTAAACAACAAAACAGCGCCCAGCGCCGCGCCCTTAATTCAATGGGCATTACGCACAAGCTTAGACCGGACGGCAGCATTGTCGTATTGGAATGCCATGTGCAGCGCGAACTTGGTGGCGCACAGATTGCTAATACGCAAACCAAAAACGTTGAACCGAATTGGGGAGCGATATAATGCCGAGACAGCGCAATTCAGAAAATAAAGGTCTACCGCTTCGGTGGCGACTGGTTCACGGTGCGTATTATTATCAAGTACCGGAGGAAGTGACGCAGCTTTGGAATGGCAAACGGCTTTTCCGTTTAGGCAAGACCTTGCCGGAAGCTTATAAGGTTTGGGCTGAAAGATTGGCCGTAACCGATAAGGCAAACAATATCGGGCAGCTTTTGGATCGGTATGCAATTGAAGTCGTGCCGACGAAGAAGCCCAAGACCCAGCGCGGCAATGTCCAATATATCGGTCGTCTGCGGGGCGTGTTCGGCACAGTGCCGCTCAAGGGTCTGAAGCCGCAGCATGTCTATCAGTATGTCGATAAGCGGAAAGCTAAAGCTACGGCACGAAAAGAAATAGCCGTCTTGTCCCATGCTTTCACCAAGGCGGTAGAGTGGGGTTATATCGACAAGCACCCATTCAAAGGGGAAGTCCGTCTGGCTGGTGATAAGCCACGGACGCGCTATGTAGAAGATTGGGAAATTACCGAGTGCTTTACCCTAAACTCAAAAATGAAGCGCGGCAGTATCAATGCTATTCAGGCTTACATTCGGCTTAAATTATTGACGGGTTTGCGCCGCAGCGATTTGCTTCGCTTGCGTATTGTGCAACTCACCGAAGATGGTATTCACGTCTCCACCAGCAAAAACGATAAGGCGGTCATTTTTGAGTGGTCGCCGGAACTGCGACAAACCGTCGAAGACGCTAAAGCTGCAAGGCCGGTTGATATTTCCCCCTGGCTGTTCTGTAACCGCAAAGGGCAGGGCTATGTTGATGAAAAGACCGGTGAGGCTTGGGGTTGGGATTCAATGTGGCAGCGTTTTATGGAGCGTGTGCTGACGGAAACCAAAGTCACTGAGCGTTTCACCGAACACGATCTCAGAGCGAAAGCTGGCAGCGATGCCGATACAGTCGAACGGGCAGGTGAACTGCTCACTCATGCGGACACGCGGATTACGGAGCGTGTTTATCGGCGTAAGCCGAAGCGGGTGAAGCCGCTCAAATAGTCATTTGAATAGTACAAGTGGGTTTCAATAGTACAACGTGGAAATTATGCACAGGCTAACATACTGAAAAATGGTGCCGGTTGTGGGATTTGAACTCACGACCTACCGCTTACAAGGCGGTTGCTCTACCCCTGAGCTAAACCGGCGCGGGGTCAGAAATAGCCGAAAGTCCGGGATTTGTCATCTGGCCTGTTGCGGTGGCCAGAAAATGGCTTGGGCGCGGCGGGGCAACGGGCAGGTGGCGACGGATGGCTTGCGGTGGCGGCAGTGTTGTGACTAGAATCACCGCATCGTCCTGTTTTTTTTCAGAAAGTGTATGTGATGTCCGTTTTATCTTCGCCCGTCGTGCGCGCGCGGCCGACCAAAATTGTTGCTACGCTTGGCCCCGCCAGCCAGAATCCGGATATCATTATGAAGCTGTTTCTCGCAGGGGCGGATGTTTTTCGTTTTAATTTCAGTCACGGCAATCATGAAGATCATGCGCGGCGGATGGAAATCGTCCGAAATCTCGAGCATGAGGTCGGGCGGCCGATATGCGTGCTGGCGGATTTGCAGGGGCCGAAGCTGCGCCTTGGAACTTTTGCGGAAGGCAGTATTCATCTGACCGCCGGGCAGAAGTTGCGCCTTGATCTCGACCCGAAGCCTGGCAACGCGCAGCGCGTCGGCTTGCCGCATCCGGAAATTTTCGCGGCGATCAAGCCGGGCAGCGATCTGCTGCTGGATGACGGCAAGGTGCGGTTGCGGGTGTTGCAGGTCGCGGGCGACCACGCCGTGACCGAAGTGGTAGCCGGCGTCAAATTGTCGGATCGCAAGGGCGTTAATGTGCCGGGTGTCATTTTGCCGCTGTCGGCGCTGACGGATAAAGATCGGCGTGATCTGGATGCGGCGTTGCAGATGGGGGCGGACTGGATTGCCCTGTCTTTCGTGCAGCGCCCCGAAGACGTGGCGGAAGCGCGCAAGCTGGTGGCCGGTCGTGCCGCAGTTCTTGCCAAGCTGGAAAAGCCTTCGGCAATTGTCTCGTTGGAACAGATCGTTGAAATTGCCGATGGGGTCATGGTGGCACGCGGCGATTTGGGGGTGGAGTTGCCGCCTGAAGACGTGCCGTCTCTGCAAAAGCTGATCGTGCGGCAGGCGCGGAAGCTGGGCAAGCCGGTGATCGTCGCCACGCAGATGCTGGAATCTATGATTACCAGCCCGTCGCCGACGCGCGCCGAGGCCTCCGACGTGGCGACCGCCATCTATGACGGCGCCGACGCGGTGATGCTGTCGGCAGAAACCGCGAGCGGCGATTATCCTCTTGAGGCGGTGACCATGATGGATCGGATCGCGCGTCGCGTGCATATCGATCCAATCTATCGCACCACCAGCCGTGCCTATCACCCGGATTTGCAGCATACGACTTCGGATGCCATCACCGCCGCAGCGCGGCAGGTAGCTGAAACCATCGAGGCGGCGGCCATCGTGACCTATACGACTTCCGGCTCGACGACCTTGCGCGCGGCGCGCGAACGGCCTGATGTGCCGATTTTGTCGCTGACCCCGAAACTCGAAACAGCGCGGCGCTTAAGCCTGTGTTTTGGCGTGCATGCCGTGCACAGCGCCGATGTCAGCACGTTTTCGGAAATGGTGCAGAAGGCCACGCATATTGCCGCGCGTGACGGTCTGGTCAAGAACGGCCAAAGTCTGGTGATTACGGCCGGTGTGCCGTTTGGCACGCCGGGCAGTACCAATGTGCTGCGGGTGGCCTGGGTCGGCAACGAGACACCGGCGGTCTGATGCCATCTTTGGAGCAAGCGCTGGATCTGCATCGCGCCGGGAACTTGCCGGAAGCGGAGCGTTCCTATCGCGCCGTGTTGCAGGCGCAGCCGCGCCAGCCGGATGCGCTGGCGCTGCTTGGCGTTGTGCTGGAAGCGCAGGGGCGGGCACGCGAAGCGGTGGATTTTATCCGCAAGGCGGTGGCGCTTGACCCCAAGGCGCCGTTGTTCCGCCTCCATCTCGGCAATGCGCTGCTGGCGGCAGGTGACGCCACGGCAGCCGTCGCTGAATTGCGGCTGGCGGCGCGTTTGCAGCCGCATCTGGCAGAAGCGCATTATAACCTCGGCAATGCCTTGCGGCAGACGGATGACAATGCGGGGGCGATCACGGCATTCCGTGTGTGTCTGGCCTTGATGCCGCAATTTCATCTGGCGCGGAACAATCTGGCGCTGTTGCTGTCGGCCGCGGGAGATCATGGCGCCGCGCAGGCGGAATTACAGAAAGTGCTGGCTGCCGAGCCGCAGAATATCATGGCGCAAATCAGTCTGGCGCAGGTTGCCGATGCCGCCGGAGATTATGCCGCGAGCCTGCATGCAGCGGAGCGTGCCATAGCGTTGCAGCCGCAACACCCTGACGCACTTTTTGCGCGGGCTCTGGCGCTGAACCGCTTGCAGCGCGATGACGATGCGGCGGCGGTGTATCGCCGTCTGCTGGACGTCGTGCCGCAGCATACGCATGCCTGGGACAATCTCGGTCAGTCCTTGCAGCAGCTGGGGCAGACTGCGGCGGCCGAAGCGGCCTATCGTCAGGCGCTGGTTTGTGCGCCCGACGACGCCGACACCAATTATCATCTGGCGCTGCTGCTCTTGCTGCAGGGCAAGCTGGAGCAGGGGTTTCACGCCTATGACTGGCGCTGGCGCGCTGTGCCGGGGTTGCGCCGCTTGTCTTTGTCCGCGCCGCTATGGGACGGCAAGAATGCGGCGGGGCGCACTATTCTGGTTGCCGATGAGCAGGGATTCGGCGACGGACTGATGTTTTGCCGCTATTTGCCGTTGTTACGGGCGCGAGGCGCGCGTGTGATCTATGCCTGCCGTGCGCCGCTTCTGCCGCTGTTGCACGGTTGGGATGGGGCGGATCAGGTCATTCCGATCACGGAAGCGCCACAGGCGGTTTGCGACGCGCATTGCTCCTTGCTGGACTTGCCATATATGTTGGGGACGACGGTGGCGACGATCCCCGCCGCTATTCCCTATCTGCAAGCGCCGGCGGGGACGATTCCGGAACCGGTGGCGGCGACGGATATGGTGCGCGTTGGCTTGGTCTGGGCGGGCAATCCCAACCATAAGCATGATCGCCGCCGCTCCATTGCCTTGACGCAGTTTGTGCGCATTCTCGGTGTGCCGGGGGTGCGTTATTATAATCTATTGCGTCCTGATGATTTACGCGACGCCGATGCGGCGCGGCTGGCGCATGATAACATCGTTGATCTTGGCGCGACGTTCGGCGATTTTGCCGATACGGCGCGTGGCATCGCGGCGCTTGATCTGGTCATCACGGTGGATACAGCCGCCGCGCATCTGGCCGGCGCGTTGGGCAAGGCGACCTGGGTGCTGTTGCCTTTTGCGCCTGACTGGCGCTGGCAAACGGAACGGGAAGATAGCCCGTGGTATCCTGGCATGAAACTGTATCGGCAGGCGCATCCCGGCGACTGGGACGGCGTCCTCAGACGCGTACGGGAAGATTTGGCGCGGCTGCGTCCAGGGGCTTAACTTCCGGTTCCGGCCTTAAAGTCTGGGGACGCGCTGGAGCGCGAACATGACCTGAGAAGTAATATTCATGCGTGCCGGGTTCCGGCTTGGAACCGGATCCTGATATGTGCCTGATATAGCGTCCAGGCCTTTGGACAGGGTCAGCAGGAGTTGCCCTGTGTGGCGTGGATCGGTTGCCGTCAAAATACGACCCTGTCCTTCTTCCCAATGCGCCATCTGTTTTGCGTTGACGATTTGTGCTGTTCCGACCGCAGCCTTCTCCGGCCCGTTCAGGGAATAGAGCGCGACAAAAGGCGATGATGTACCGGAGGCAATCGCGTTTCCGTTCACGGGTGTGTGATGTAAAATCATGACGCCGGTGATCTTGGGAAGCTGCGCTGTCAGAAACAGGCTGCCTTCGGCTTTCCAGGACTGTGGCTCAAGTGGAATCAGATTGTCTTTGCTTAAACCGCGCCGACAGAAGATCCAGCTGTTCAGCCGCCACTGCAAAAGATTTTCGGGATCGCCGACCTGTTTCCTGATCTGTTCGACAGGCACGCTGTATAAGAGTTCTGTAAGTGAGGACATAAATTCTCCCCAATAAAATACACTTATCCCTGACGCGCTTTATAACGCGGGTTCTTTTTGTTGATAATATAGACGCGGCCTTTGCGGCGGACGATGCGGCAGTTGGCGTCACGCTTTTTCAATGAACGAAGTGAATTTACGATCTTCATAACAACCATCCTTATGGGCATTGGCCTGTCCGAACAGGCTGAAAACGTTCAAGGGGCGCAACCTAGTGATCCGGGCGGGATTGTCAAGAGATTCAAGATAATGGTGGTTCTGTTGCCTCGGTTCCGGGGGTTTTCAGGCCGGGGTGCACTGGCCGTCGCGGCGGGAGAATCGGTCGGGGGGCGGTGCGGTTCAATATTATCCCTTTGAAATCTGTTGCTTAAATGCCTTATTAAGGTTTATAATGTAGCTTGGATACTGGGTTAAGGCCAATCAACCTTAACCTGGCGCAGCAGGAGGAGTTCAGCGCGCCACTCTGTTAAGGAGACGTGATACTGCGCAACCAGGTCACATTATTTACCCTCCGGCATCTTCGGGATTGCCCCGTTCCCTTTGCATCAAAAATCATATCGGAATTTTATCGCCGTGCGCCGTCCGCGCGGCGGTGCGGTAGCCATGTCAATCATGGCAATGCCGCAACAGGGGGCGGTTTGACAGTGCGTGTCTCTCACCATAGGGGGTGGTTGCATGGGAAAGAAATCGCAGCGTAGCCGAATTGAACTCTCCTCTGTGCGCGGTCATGAGCGCAAAGCCAATGTCGAACCGATATTTCAGGACAAGAACTCCTGGGACCCGCTTGGCGGCAGCAACGCCGAACGCCGCGATCATAGCTATATCCGCAAGGTCAAACCGCATAACGCCAATCAGTCCGTGCTGCTCCAGGCAATGGCACAGCATAGTCTGGTCGTTGCCGTCGGTCCCGCCGGTACCGGCAAGACCTATCTGGCGATTACGGCGGCAGTCGAGGCGCTGGAGGCAGGACGCGTTGATCGCATTATCCTGTCGCGTCCGGCCATTGAAGCGGGAGAAACCATCGGGTTCCTGCCGGGCGATTTGCAAGAGAAAATGGCGCCGTATCTGCGTCCGCTCTATGACGCGCTGAACGACCGGCTGGGCAGCAAGCGGCTCAAACAAATGGTGGCCGACGGGGCAATTGAAATCGCGCCCATCGGGTATATGCGTGGCCGGACGCTGAACAACGCCTTTGTTGTCATCGACGAGGCGCAGAACTGCACCTATACCCAGATCAAGATGCTGCTGACGCGTCTCGGTTGGCACTCCACCATGGTGCTGACGGGCGACCCGGATCAGACCGACCTTTTGGAAGGCATGTCGGGATTGGCCGATATTGCGCGGCGTCTTGAAACTCTGACCGGTATTGCCGTGGTACGGATGACCGACCGCGATGTCGTGCGCCATCCGCTGGTGGCGACGATGCTGGGGGTTTTGTAAGAACCGGTTCTTGTGCCGTCCAGTTAATCTTCCTATGATGACCCCGCTATCTTTTTGTCACGCGCCGGGGTCGGGTTTTGCGTAAATTTCTGATCTTCCTGATCGTCTTTTGGTCAGGTTTTTTCGTCATGGCGGTCGAGTTGCTGAGCGCGCGCTTGATCGCGCCGCATTTCGGCAACAGCATCTATGTCTGGGGCGCGATCATCACGGTTTTCATGCTGGGACTGGCGGTGGGATATCTGCTGGGGGGCTGGTTGTCGCTGACGCGCCCCGGCTTGCGGAAACTGGCGGCGCTTTTATGTCTGGCGGCGGTGGCGACGATTCCGTCCGTTCTGGGGGCTGACCGATTGATGGAAGCCCTGTTTGCCGTGATTCAGGACCCGCGCTATGGCGCGCTTGCGGCGGCCGGAGGGTTGTTTTTTGTGCCGACAATGCTTTCCGGTATGGTCTCGCCTTATGCCGTGCGGTTGCTGGTGGATGAGAATCGGCGCAGCGGTCAATATGCCGGGCGGCTTTATTGCGCCGCCACCATCGGCAGTGCGGCGGGGACGATTCTGACGTCGTTTTATTGGGTGCTGTATTGGGAAGTGAACCAGATTTTCTGGGTACTGATTGGGCTTTCATGCGTCATCGGCGGCATAGGGATGACGGTAAAAAGGGCGGCACATGCGGGTGAAGAATAGCGGGTTCCTGGGCGCCTTGTCTCTAGCACTGATCGCGATGACATTCTGTCCTGTTCGTGCCGAGACAATTTTGCATGACACGACGTCGCATTATCATACCATTATCGTGTCTGAAAATAACGGTCTGCGCTGCCTGCGGTTCGCGCGTACGCATTCGGGTGTGGTTCATACCTGCATGATGCCGTATTTTCCTGATGAGCTGCAGTTTCCGAATGTCAAGGCGATGCTGGGCGCGCTTTACGTCCAGCCTGATCCAAAACAGGTCCTGATGATTGGGCTGGGTGGCGGTACGTTGCCGACAACTCTGGCCAAACTCTATCCGGAGGCCGTGATCGATAGCGTCGATATCGATCCGGCGGTCATCAAAGTCGCGGAGAAATATTTCAATTTCCGGATCGGTGAGAAACAAAGAGCCTATGCCGAAGATGGCCGCGTCTTTGTCAAACGCGCGTTGCAGGAGGGAAGGCGTTATGACTTGATCCTGCTGGATGCTTTCAGTGCGCCGGTTATTCCCGAGCATATGACAACCCAGGAATTTCTAACCGAGGTCAAAGGTATCCTGGCGCCGCACGGTGCTTATGCCGTCAACACCGTGCCACGAGAAGTCATGTATGACCATGAGTCCGTGACCTATGAGGCTGTTTTTGGGCGTTTTCTTAATCTTCGTGTTGGCGGCAACCGGGTGATTATCGTTGCTGCTGATGGAGTGCCGTCGTCGGCAACGCTCCAAGCCAATGCGGAGCGCCTGGATGATCGGTTGCGCCGGTTCGGACTCGATTATAGTTGGTGGGCGCCGCTGGTTGGTATGGAACGCGACTGGAACACGAAGGCGCAAGTGCTGACCGATCAGTTTTCACCGTCGAATTTGCTGAATGCGACGCCAGCCCATGAAAGGCCATGAATGCGGCTACCTTATAAGCCTGAAGATGCGGTGCGGAACGCCGGTGAAGTGTTCCGGAAAATTTTTCCAGAAGCACAATTCTGTATTGCGTCTGGATCAATCGTAACCGGGCATGCGACGCATTTTTCTGATCTGGATCTAGTTGTCATATACAGGCACGTTGATGCTGCCTATCGCCAATCACTGCTCTATCAAGATATGCCAGTTGAGGCTTTTGTGCACGATTATGAAACAGTGCAGGCATTTATCGACGAAGACTATGAAAATTCTCACGAATCTCTTCTGGATATGATTGCCACAGGGGTAGTTGTCCCTTGCCCGCACCAGGATGCGGAAAAACTTCAAAAATATGCGCGGGACAAACTTCTTGCCGGCCCGCCAGATACACCTCGGAATAAGCTGGATACACTGCGCTATTTCATTACGGACTTAATTGACGATCTTCGCGGCGATAGACCACAAGAAGAGCGGTGCGCTATTCTGTATAAGCTCTATCCTAAAATTGGGGAACTTCTGTTGAGGCAGAAACGATGCTTTGTCGCGGAAGGAAAGCATCTTGCGCGTCAATTGAAGCGCCTCTATCCGGATGAGTTTCCCCTTCTTGAGGGGGTGATGCGTGCGGGGCATTCTGGTGAATTTAGTGCAAAACACATTGGCGATCTTGAGAAGATTGTTCGGAGTTATGGCGGCCTGTTGTTTGACGGATATGAGCAGAAGGCTCCCGCCGATAAAAGAAAATCCCCGCAATGGATGACCGGGAACTGACGCGCTTTAACGTTGGAGCACTTCCAGTTTGCATCCCGACAGATGCTGCATTATGATCCTTCTTTCTTTGTCACATCCTTGTGTTCACCTTATGTCCAGACATCATCGCCAGAGTGGCAGTATCGGAGCGCGGCTGAATTTGCTGCTGGGGCTGCTTGGTGTTTTGTTGCTGGTCTCTTATCTGATTTATAACTGGGTGGGACGGCAGGATGCGGCGCAGGCGCGGCGTTATGAGCAGCAGTCCGCCGCCAATGCCACTATTCCCGAAGGGGCGGCCATTGGCGGGGCGTTCACGCTGACCAATCAGGACGGCAAGGTCGTGACCGAGAAGGATTTTCGCGGCAAAATGATGCTGCTGACTTTCGGTTATACCTATTGCCCTGATGTTTGTCCGACCAAGTTGCAGGATATTTCGTTGGCGCTCGATAATCTGGGTGCGGAAGCGCAGTGGGTGCAGCCGGTGTTCATTTCCGTCGATCCGCAACGCGATACGCCGACGCAGATGAAGCAGTATGTTGAACTGTATCATAATCGTATTCAGGGGTTGACCGGAACGAATGATCAGGTTGCCGCCATTGCCAAGGCTTACAAGATTTATTACAAGCGCGCCGAGGATACGGGCGACGGCAATTATATGATGGATCATTCAACCGGCATCTACCTGTTCGATCAGGAAGGAAAATTCCTGGAGATTTTCGGTGAAGGCACGGATCCGACGAAGATTGCCGACAAAATCAAACAGCATTTCCATCGCTAAGGTCATTCCGGCCGGTTTCTCCTGTGTAACCGGGGCACTTTGTTCCGCGAAGAGGTTGTAACCTATGCGGTGACAGCACGCTTTGTTTCGAGGTTTGGCCATGATGTTTTCCCAGCTTTCTTTCCGGTGGTTTTCCCGTCTTGGGTGTGTGACAGGGATGCTCATGCTTCTGGCCAGCGGGTTCGGAGGGGCGCGGGCCGAGGATGTGCCGACGTTGAAACATGGGGTGGCACGGCCTTATGCCGCGCCGGAGATCGCGGGGATCAGCACCTGGATCAACAGCGCGCCGCTGCGGCTGGCGGATTGGCGCGGCAAGGTTGTTCTGGTGGATTTCTGGACCTATTCCTGCATCAATTGCCTGAGGACTTTGCCTTATCTCACGGAATGGTATGAAAAATATCATGCCAAAGGGTTGGAAATCATTGGCGTCCATGCGCCGGAATTCGCCTTTGAGAAAAAACTGGAAAATGTGCGCAAGGCGGTCAAGCGGCACAATATCCGCTATCCCGTCGCGCTGGACAACGATATGGCCACCTGGCGGAATTTTGCCAATCTATATTGGCCGGCGCATTACCTGATCGACCGGCAGGGGCGTGTGGTCTATACGCATTTCGGCGAAGGTCAATATGCCGTGACCGAAAATAACATCCGCGCCTTGTTGGGCGAGGCCGAGATCGCTGCGGCTGCGGAAACGCCGCCTGCTTTTGCGACGGCGCAAACGCACGAAACCTATCTTGGGTATCATCGTGTGACACGGTATGCCGGCCAAATGGCCACACCAACAAGTGCGGTGGCCGCTTATCATTTTCCCGAGACTTTACCGCTCCATCATTGGGCTTTGTCTGGTCAGTGGCACGTGGGGGTCGAAGCGGTACGTTCCGCCGCGCCCGACGCGGCGCTGCGGCTGCATTTTTATGGGCGCAAGGTGTTCCTGGTGCTGGGCAGCGCGACCGGGAAAAAGATCACGGCGCGGCTCATGCTGAATGGCAAGCCAGTTGCCGATGCTGCCGGAGTTGATACACGCGGTGGGGTTCTGACCGTCGCGCAGGAAAAACTTTATACCCTACTCGATCAGGGTACAGCCCAGGCCGGGATGCTGGAGATTCAGGCCAGTACGCCGGGATTACAGGCCTATGCCTTCACGTTTGGTGATTGATTAGTTTATGGGCGGCACGGGTTGTTGAAGTAATATTAAGGGTATGCTGATTAAGTCACTGACTGGATAATGTATTTTCTAAGTGACATCCGTTTTGCGCGTGCGATATTATACGCCGTCTTGCGCAGGCTCTGGTGTCGCGCACCGTCAAGTTCCATTTGGTCCTTCTTATGGCAAAATCGCCGCCCGGCACAAAAAGCAAGGATCATGTCAAATCCGCTTCGACATCGGGGCGCGGGGTGTTTGGGGCTATGGGCGCGCTGATAGCCAAATTGCGTCCTGCCAAGCCGCCGCCGCCTGAACCCAAGAACTTAAAGCCAATCCCGCGTCCGGTCGAGGCAGCGCCCATTCCCGAAGGCTGGCTGGCTGACCGCCCGAAACTTCTGGAGACCATGTGGGGTGCGGGGTGGAATCTGCCGCTTGGTGAAGCACTGATGGAGGATATGGTTGCTGCTTTCGGCCTGACCCGCGAAATGAGCGTCCTTGACCTGGCGGTGGGGATCGGCGCGGCGGCGCGCGCGGTTGCAACAAAATACAATACTTATGTCAACGGGTTGGAGACCGATGAGGAGCTTGCGCTTTATGGCGCGGCCGAGTCAAAGCGACAAGGGATGGCGCGGACGGCAATCATCAAGGCCTATGACCCGGCGGCTTTCGATGTTGATCGCCGTTATGACAGCATTATGAGCCGCGAGTTGTTTTATCGCGTCAAGGATAAGCGGCGCTTCATCCGCGCTATCGCCGCCAGTATGAAGGATTATGGCCAGATTTGCTGGCTCGACTATCTGGTGGAAAAACCTGATCTGGAAAAATCCGCCATTGCCGCGTGGCAGGCGCATGAAGGAAATTGTGCCCCCATGGCGCTTGAAGATGTACAGGAAATCTGGCGCGAACTGCATTACGACCTGCGGATCGCCGAGGATATCACCAAAAAGTACATGCACGGTACGCTGCTCGGCATGGCGCAATTCGTGAAATTTCTGGAAGGCCGCAAAATCGCGGAACCGACCAAGCCCCTGATCCTTGCAGAAATCGAGACCTGGGCCTACCGCCTCGCCGCCATGAAGGCGGGGATGAAGGTCTATCGGTTTTATGCGTTGCGGAAATAAGCGTTGGCAACCGAAACAAAGCAATCAAAAGCAGACGTCGCGTTCAAACTTTCAGTTTAACGTCCAGGCTGCTTATTCTTGCGCCGAAAATCGACCAGTTTTCGCATGGACGCGGCAAAGATTATTTTTGCACGTACCGACGAATTGCGTCGGCCATCGGGCGCTGACTGCCATTCAGTCGGTAGACGCCAAAATTCCCTGTATCATCAGGAAGCCCATAATCATCAAGGCAAAACCAGAAAACCTTTTGTACGTTGGCGGCAATATCGCCACGGATCCCATGTCCAAAAGGAATCGTTGTCAGGCGTTGGTTGATAAATCCGAGGGTTTGTGATGCGAGTTCGGCTTGATGTTTCTCATCGACTGCCCAAGGATTTTTATTGCCTGCCATGAAACCAATTTCTGTGATCCATATGGGTTTGGGCGATTTTTTAAGCGTCAGAAAAAGCTGGATATTGAAAGTTTTGCTGAGATACCCCCCGTCGTTGGGGCTGCCGATCGTGCCAAGCGCGGCGTATTCCTTGACGTCGTCATCAAGAGCAGCCACAGCGCGCACGCCGCCTTTGGGATTGAAAAAATATGGATGTATGGCCATGACGTCGAACAGACGACCGTAATCATCGTCTTTTTCCCATGCCGACCAAAGGAAAGTAAAATCCGCCTTGGATAAACCAGCATGGATAATTTTGACGCTGGTGCGGTGCGCGGCGATTTCCCCATCCACGGTTTGCATGAATTTGACGAAGGCGCCGGGGTTTGGTTCCGGCCCCCAGAATTCCTTGGTGTTGGGTTCATTCCAGACCTGCCAGTAGATCATCGGTGCGTAAGGCCCGGTCAGGGCGTTTCGGGCAGAAGGACCATAACGCTCTATCGAAGCGGCAAGAAATTTTCCGTAGGCGGCATAGGCTTCAGGTTTTGGCGCCAGCTGGTAAACTCCATCCGGCTTCTTTTGGTCGACAACGGCCCATTCGGGCGCGTAGTGGACGATCGGATACAGCGTAACGTTATATTTATGGGCAAGCGTGACAAGCTTGTCCGTTGCGCTCCAATCATAGTGGCCGCGGATCTTTTCTACGGCGCGCCATTCCCAGTCGATGCGGGCTTCGGTAATGCCAAGGCTTTTCATGCGCCTGAGCGAGCTTTCCAGTTTCTCAGCGTTGCCGTTGTCCCAAAGAATATTCATGCCCAAACTGTAGTGCAGGTTCGTTTGTGCGACGGCAGCATCAACGGGGGCTATGACGCCCATGCCGATGCATGCCAGCGCGGCGATAAAGAATGCTAATTTATGGGTCAGCTTACAAAGCACGGGTGCTCATCTTTACGGTCAAGTTTTTGCGCTATTTTTTCCATAAACGGCAATTCATGACATATGTAAAGCGGTGCTGAATTCATGGAGATGCGGAGTCTTGATCCAGAGAGATCCTGGAAAACCAGATTTTCGTTTGTGAAGGCGTTTCAAGACGGATGTCCTTCGGAGCCAGGACGGCAGCGTGGCGCTCATCAGGAATCTGCGCCAAAAAAAAGCGCTCAACTTTTTGTATGTCTGCCAAAAACTCTCGCTGAAATACAGATCCAACACCTTGAAGCTGAAAAGCTTTAAGGTGGTGGGTACGACAGGGATTGAACCTGTGACCCCTACCATGTCAAGGTAGTGCTCTCCCGCTGAGCTACGCACCCACTTACCTGCGAGACGGGTCGTTTACATCAAATGGCAGAAGGACGCAATATGGTCGTGCGGCTGGCTGTGTGGCCAGTGGCGCGGGGTGTTGCGTCTGTGGTATTGCGGAGGGCGCCCGGACTGTCCGGCGCGGTCGTAATTTTTGGCCTTATAGACAGGATTTTCAATGACTCAGGCGGCGTCCAGATTGTCTCCGGCACTGTTTCCGGATGCGGTTAACACACCCGAATTACCTAGCGCGGATTATGAGCCGCCGCGCCAGCCCTGGAACGGCGTCATGATCGTCGGCGAGGCGCCGGGGGCGGACGAGGTCAGGCTGGGGCGACCCTTTGTTGGGCGCAGCGGCCAGTTGCTGGACAAGGCTTTGGCGCAGGCAGAAATTGATCGCGCCGCCAGCTATATCGCCAATGTCTTTCGCTGGCAGCCGCCGGGCAACAAGGTCGATCATTTTTTTGCCTCGCGGCGGGCGGCGCTGACGGCGGGCGAGGGGCTGGTTGAAGAATGGGGCATGCTGAGCGGAAAATTTTGCCGCACCCGCTTTGCCGCCGGGCCGGAGCATCTGCGCGCCACGATAGCGGTGGAAAAACCGCGCGCGCTGCTGGCCGTGGGACGTACGCCGCTCTGGGCGCTGACGGGGCTGAACGGGATTACCGAACAGGCGGGGAAGATTATCCCCTGCCGCTTCGCGCCGGCAATTCCGGTGATTGTCACCTATCACCCCAGTTATATCCTGCGCGGCAATTGGGGGTTGATGGATGCCTGGGTCGGCCATATGCGAGCGGCGGCATCAGCCACAGGCTGAGGTAGCAGTTTTACAGACGAGACGGTGTCAGTATTGGTGTTTTATTTACTGCCGTTTTTAACCACAGCCAAATCAGGAAGCGCGCCACGCGGGTCGATGGTCGTCAGCATATTTATGGGGCGTGTGTTGTGGAGTTCGACGGCAATGGCTGCCGCTGTTGCGCCACCCAGGCCGTGTCCTATAAGATTAACCGGCCAGTCTTTCGGCAAGAGCAGGATCATATCTTTGATGGCGTGTTGCTGGTCATAGGCAGCCAAGTAATTCTCGCCGTAGATAAGTTTGTTGAAGCTGGAAGAATTACCGATAGCATGCGTTATGTTTTCATCCACATTGCCGATGAAGATGTTGGCCTTATCGACCTTCTTTCCGTCCGGGGCGGGAACGCTGACATGGCGCATCCGCATCGGCTGGCCGCTGTCTGACGGCGTTTGCGCTGATGAGTATTGTGCGCCGAATAGCAAAGCCAGCACACACAAAATCCTATGAATTTTTCTGAGGCAGCGATGGCGCAAGCTGTTTCTCATATCCGGATAACTCACTTGTCCAGATGGGATCGCACCAAGGTAATGTTTATTCCTTCGTGCGACGGAGTGATGCGGCAGTAACTGCTGCGGCATTTTTGTGGGTCTGTCGCGCTCTCATAGCAAACATCCTTGCATCCCGGCGCGAAGATTTCCAGATTATGGTCGTCTTTCCATACTACTTTGACAATACGCGATTGGGGAGGATAACCGGTGGTCAGATCAAGGCTAAAAATTATCCCTGCCGCGCTCTCGGAGTGGGCCTTGATAAACTCAGGCGTTGGCACAAGCGCCACGTTAACTGCATAGCTTGGATCAGG
>JBASFQ010000030.1:0-18265 GCA_049653105.1 Alphaproteobacteria bacterium | reverse complement strand
ATGATTCAGTCCATAAAATTTCTTTTGCTGGCATTGATGATGGGTACAAACTGCACGGGCACTTGTCGAGATTCCATTGCTATTGGGACGATAAGATATAACGGAATTACGCCGGGTCGAGTTCGGTATCCCAGTAGAGATAGTCGCGCCAGCTTTCGTGCAGGAAATTGGGCGGGAAGGCGCGGCCATTTTCCTGCAGCTCGAAACTGGTCGGACGCCAGGGCTGCTGGCGCGGATACATGCCGCATTCGCGCGGCAGGTGACTGCCTTTATGCAGATTGCATTTGCCGCAGGCGGTGACGACATTGTCCCAGGTAGTGCGGCCGCCGCGCGAGCGCGGGGTGACATGGTCGAAGGTCAGTTCATGCGTGACGTGGCGTGCCTCGCAATACTGGCAAGTGAAGCTGTCGCGCAGGAAAACATTGAACCGCGTGAAGGCGGGATAACGGCTGTTGGGGATATATTCTTTTAAGGCGATGACGCTGGGCAATTTCATGGCGAAATGCGCGGAATGCACGACCGCGTCATCATATTCCGACAGGATGCTGACGCGATCCATGAACACGGCCTTCACCGTATCCTGCCAATGCCAGAGCGAAAGCGGGAAATAACTCAAAGGCCGGAAATCAGCATTAAGAACCAGTGCCGGACAGGCTTCCAAACTCGTCACGAGGTGTCCCCCCTGTAACCGTCGCTGACGCCCGTTTGGTGTGTCGGGCTGCCAAGCGCCGCATATGATTCTATTCTATGTACAGAATCCTTAAATTTTCGGCAAGGAAATGACGGAAATAACGGCATTTTAAGGATTTTGCAGTGCCGCAAACGCGCTATTTCCTTGAAAATCCAATGTTTCAGGAAGTGAAGTAGGTTGGCATGAGACGCAGGTGAATGCGGCAGATTCTTGTCACTCAAACCTCAGCATCGACGAGATGCCGACGCAGAAAGTGTGCGCCGCGCATGATGCCTTCATCATCGATGCCATGCCCCAGCATGGGGCGAGTTTCGGTTTCGACCGGCACGTCAGAATTTTTCAGATATTGCATCGAGGCCGGCATGGCGGCGTAAGGCACGACCGTATCCAGCATGCCGTGTACCAGCAATACCGGCGGATGCGATCTGATTTCCGCCGCAAGATGCTCCGATCCGACCAGACCGCCGGAATAGCTCAGCACCGCACCCAGCCTGTCGGGACGACGCAGGCCGGCATGCAACGCCATCATGCCGCCTTGGGAAAACCCCATTAAGGCCAGCCGCGTTGGTGGCAGTGTGTAGGTCTTGAGCTGTGCATCGATATAATCGTGCAGGAAAGGCGCGGCGCGTCCGGCGCCGTCATAGATCGCCTGTTGCGACCAGTCCTGCAATCCGAACCATTGCCGCCCGAAAGGCGCCATCGCGTAAGGTTCGGGCGCGTCCGGGCTGTGAAACGCCGTATGCGGCAGTTCCTGAGCCAGGGGCATGGCAAGATCAATCAGACCTGCACCGCTGTCGCCCAGTCCGTGCAGGAAAATGACAATAGAATCAGGTTTGCCGCCCGCGCGGGGCGGCACGATAGGACCGGAGAGCATCGGCGCTTACTTCGCGGCCACGGGGGGCAGGGCGGCGAAGACAACCTGCGCCTGTTGTGAGATCTTTTGCGCCCGTTCCATCGGGGCGCTGGCGTCCATCGCTTCGCTTGCGCCCGCCATGGCCATGGTTGCCTTCATCATCATGGGGCGTGCCATCATCTGCGGCATGCCGGGGCTGCTGAAGTTAATCGTGCTGACGCGATACTGACGCCCGGGAAAAGCGGTATTCAGTGCCGTCAGTTGAGTGCCGATCTGCTTATAAAGGTCGGCGCGGAGTGCGGCTCTGACTTCTTCGATTTCGGCCAGCGTGGGGTCAAAAGCAATGTCGGCGACCGTGATCTGCATCCCGGCTTTGCCGAGTTTCTTCGCGGCGTCGTGAATGCCGCCCAGCTGGTTCTCGGGCACGCGGGCTTCAAAATTGGCGTTCCAGCGCTCGAGACCGGTTTGATCCTGGCTGCGGGAGAAATTGACCAGACGCCAGTCGGCTTTGGCCAGCGTGTTGACGGCCTTTTGCATATCGTCACGCATGGTGGCGGTACTGCTGCCCGCGCCTGCCGCATCGACGACAACGGTAACGCGCGCGGTGGTGGTGGTTGCCCAGCCCTCGGTGCTGAGGTCGAAAGCCACCTGATCATCGGGTTTATAGCCTTCTTCGGCGACGGCCGGTACGGCGGCGCATGTCAGCAAGAGGGCAAGCAGGAAGCGGGCGGGGGTGGTCATGGGCGGTTCTCCAAAGAATCAGGCGCGATGGATGCTGTGTGGCAGGGCGATAGCATACGCCCTGGCGGCGGTTTTCCGCAAGAGGAAGTGGAGGCGGATTGCAGCTCATTTTGAACCCGCATGACACATTTTTTTGTGGCACGCCCAATTCCTGCCCGTACGCGAACAGGTTCCGGTTGGAATCATTATCGAGGGTCATTCCAAGATTAAATGGCGGGAGATGGACACCGGCCTGCGCCGGTGTGACGCCGCTTTTTTGTGGTTGATATGAATTCTGACCGTAGCATTATGTCAACGGGATTCCCATGAATGTCTCCCTGGTATGCAGATGCGCGGCAATGACGGCCAATGGCTATGACCCCTAAAAATCTAGGTCGGCGTAATGCGGCGGCGGGGGCAGGCCGTTGATATGGTCAGCGAGGAGCGGACGGAAACTGGGGCGCGATTTGATGCGGGCGTACCAGTCGCGTGCGCCGATATGTTCAGCCCAGGGCACATCGCCGAGATAATCCACTGAAGACAACTGAGCCGCGGCGGCAAGGTCGGCCAGTGTCAGATGATCGCCAGCCAGCCAGTTGCGGCGTTCGGTCAGGTAACCGATATAATCCAGGTGATAGTGGATATTGGCGTAACCGGCGCGTAGTGCCTGGCTGTCGGGATTGCCCGTGCCCATGAGGCGTTTGAAGGCCTTTTCATCGACGATATAGCGGGTGACCTCGTCGTAAAATTTGCGTTCGAACCAGCCGACCAGACGCCGTACCTCTGCCCGCGCCTCCGGCGTTGCGCCCAGCATCGGCACACGGGAGCTGGTTTCTTCAAGATATTCGCTGATCGCCACGCTGTCGGCGAGGATGCGTTCGACCCCGCCATCGACGACCACCATGACCGGGACTTCGCCCGCGGGGTTCAAGGCGGTAAATTCCGGCCGCATTTCCCACGGCTTTTCGGGCACGAGTTCGCACGGGATGTTCTTTTCCACCAGCAACAGGCGTAATTTGCGGCAGAAGCTGTTCAGCGGGTGATGATAAAGACGATGCATGGCGCTACTATGGGCGGGAAAATCGTGATTCGGCAAGCGGCGGTAACGGCACGATTCCTAAATTGACTTTTCGCGGCGTTGCCGTCAACACAATGCCATGCGGCGGCAGGACGGATTTTTCGAATCGAAACGGGATGTGGCGTTGTTTGCCGCCTTGCTGGGGCTGGGCGGGGTGATGCTGACCCGCTATCTGGGGGCGGAACGCACCTTTTACTTTTGGGATCATTCCATGTATCCCGGCTGGGCCTTTGCGTTTTTTGCCGCGCTTAAGGCCGATGCGGTTACGGCCTGGGTGCAATTTGCCGCAGCGCTTAATGACGATTACAACTGGATTTATACCTTGCCGGAAATGGCGTTTTTTGCGCTGTTCGGGGCTTCGCGGCTGACTTATACGCTGGCAAATTTTGTGGTTTATGGCGGCGGGCTGGCGCTGGCGGTCGGGGCGATGGCCGCGCGGCTTGGCGGTTGGCGCTTCTGGCGGGCTGCGACGCTGGCCTTGGCCGCGCTGCTGATGCTGCCTTTTGTGTGGATTCCGCTGGTTGATGCTTATCCTGATCTGGGCGGGACAGCGCTGTTGGCTGCGGTGCTGGTTATATTCTTGCGGCGCTGGCCTGAAGTCGATTGGCGCGGGTGGGTTCTGGCCGGGGCGTTGCTGGCGTTGGCGATTTTGTTCCGGCGGCATTTTATCTACCCGGCGGCGGCTGTGCTGGCAGCGGCAGGGGCGGTGCAGTTTTTTTGGCGGTCGGGATTATACGCCGCCTGTTCGCAGGTTGGTGGCGCAGGAATCTCCGCCAATGCGGGAGCGATAGGCGGCGGCTGGAGGTGGGCACTGCTCCGGACGGCAGCGGGCGTTGGCACGGCGGTTGTGGTTTGCACCGGAGTGCTGTTTCTGGCCGCGCCGGAATTCATCCGGCGGCTGCTGCTGCTGGATTATCCGCAGCTTTACGCATCCTATGCCGAGGCGGCATCTGGATTGGTGGATCGGCAATTTCTGGTCATCGGGCCGCTGAACTTGTTCAGCGCCGCGGCCGGTTATGCGCTGGCCTGGCGCGCAAGGGCGGAAATCCGGGCGCATCTGGCGCTGTTGCTGCTGCTGGGCGTTCTGTGGTGCGTGCTGTGGTTCGGTTTTGTGCGTTTCGGCGGCAAGCATTATTTACTGCAAATCTTGCCGATTCTGCTTCCGGTTGGGTGGTTGCTGCTGGGGCGGGAATTGTGGGGCGGCGGGCGGTTACGGCGTAGGCTGGCCGGGATTCTGGGCACCGTTTTGCTGCTGCAGGCGGCGCTGTGTTTCTGGTTCGGGGATATCCTGATATCGGGCAACGGGACGCGGGCGGCGCTGCCGGGGATTTTTGCACAGACGCGCCCGCCGCTGGTGCGCCAGGATGTACCAGAATTACAAAAACTGGTGGATTATTTACATGCAACCGGGGGCGCGGATGACCGGATTGCGGTGCTGGCGTCATCGCATCTGTTCAATCAGGATTTGCTGGCGGCAGTCGATCAGGCGCGGGCGGACAAGGGCGCTCTGGCCGGGGCGCGGTTGCCGATTGTCGCGATGCCGGAAGTCGATCGCCGTGATGCTTTGCCGCTGGATGCCATCGCGCAGGCCAATATTCTCGTCGTGGCAACGCCGCCGCAATATCATTTGCTTCCCGAGGGGCAGCGGGTGATCGGCAGCGTGCTGGCATTGCTGGCTGCGCCGGGGGCGTTTGCCGAAGCGTGGCAGGGCGACGACCGGAAATTTATGCTGGAGCATGGTGTGCAAGTCATGGTGCTGCGGCTCAAGCAACGTTGGACGCCGGAGGGGCGCGCGGCCATGCTACGGGTGCTGCGCGCACAGGCCGCGGTGTCAGGCTCGTCGCCGCAGGATTGGGTGATGACGCGCGCGGATTTTGGCGGACGGATTACGACCGACGCGCAAAATCGGACGGCGATCTTTGGCGCGGCACTGCCCCAGGCCGATGCCAAGCCGTTCACGGCCTTTTTCATGATTCCGATTCCCGCGCATGAGTACCGGCTGGTCGGGAAAATATCTATGGCGCCGGAATGCCGGATTATGCTGCGTTTTCGTTTGCTGGATGGTGCGGGGAAAGTGCTGCAGGATGTGCCGGTTGTCGCGCCGACGGGTGGAATGTTCGAAAGCCTGCTGACGCCCACGGCAGCGACAGGATATTTGCAACTGGAAGCCACGGCGTCGGCGGATGCCAAGCTGACGCGTTGTCCCTTCACCATTGAGGGATTGCAGGTGGTGCGGCGTTAGTGCCTGGCCTGCTTGTCTTTCCGGACGATTAATTATCGTAGTGCTGAGCCCGGGAGAGCAGGTTTGCGAGTTCTTTGCGCGCCACCAAATCTTTCTCGTTCATATTTTATGCCATCGTCTGAAAATGATTGAACAATATTGATTATATACGACGGATATTCTCATCCGAATTTCTTCGATGGTCAAAATGGTGTGTTTTCCAGTCCGGGTTATTTGCCTTCACGGCGCCAGCCCAGCATGACGGTCGCGGTGATGAGCAGAACCCATGCCCAGGCGGGGATGATGTCGGCGGCGCGGGTGCCGAGGGTCGCGGTCTGGCCGTTGCGGCGGAGGCCAAGCCAGTCAGAACCGTACTGGCGGCCGGATTTTGAGGAGCGTTCGATTTTGAGATTATCGGGATGATCGGTAAGCCAGAAAATACCGCCGCCGGTGGCGTCGGCCAGAGGCGCGAGGATCGCGTCGGTGGTGCGAAGATCCTGAAGCTCTTTGGCATTCGGGTCGCCGATGCTGATGATCTGTTCCTTGCTGTCATGCTTGACGGTGTAAACGCCGGTGGTGGTAACATTGACGGTCGCCTCGGCGCGACGCTGCGCCGGATTTGGCGTCAGCGCGACGGTTTGCGTCTGTCCGGCCGGATCGGTCAGCGTGACGCGGTCATCGGCGGGCGTGGTGCCGGGGCGGATGATGGTGAGGACGTAGCCGTCATCCTGCTCTGCCGCTGACAGGCGCAAAAGACCCTCTTCCAGTTCCGGTTCCTGCATCGTCCAGTGCACAATGCGGCGCATCAGTTCGGCATAGGGGCCGCCTTTGTCATGGCCGCGCTGCCACAGCCAGATCTGGTCACTGGTCAGCTGCGCGACACGGCCTTTGCCCACGCGGTCGAGGATGAGCAACGGCAGATCGCCCGCCCCGGTCAGGAGGACATCGCCGCGTTGCGTTTCGGTCTGGGTCTGTCGATACCAGGACGCCCATTGTTCAGGATCGCCGAGATCGCGGGTCACGGGATGATCTGCGCCTTCAGCGGTTGGCTTTGGCACGAAGCTTTGCGCGATCAGCCGGTTTTTCGGCGCGGCAGGCAGGATGCGCGCCAACGGCGTTTGGTACAGGCTTTGTGGCGTGACATAGGACGGGCCGCTGGCATCGATGAACGCGCCGCCATCTTCGACATAACGCGCGATATTGTTGAGATAGGGCATCGGCAACATGCCCTGTTTACGGAAACGGTCGAAGATAACAAGATCGAAACTCCGCAGTTTTTCTTCGAATAATTCCCGGATTGGAAAGGCGATCAGCGCCAGCTGCGTGATCGGGGTGTTGTCCTGTTTCAATGGCGGACGCAGGATGGTGAAATGCACCAGTTCCACGGCGGGATCGGCCTTGAGCAAATTGCGCCAGGCGCGTTCACCCGGATGCGGCTCGCCACTGACCAGCAGGACGCGCAGTTTTTCGCGGACGCCCGTCACCTTGACGATGGTGCGGTTGTTGGTGGGCGCGATATCTTTAGGCGGCGTGTCGATGATCAATGTAAAGACGTTGTCGCCGGCATGGGTTATCGGCAGTTCATACGTCGCTTCTTCGCCGGTGTGCAGCCGCAATTCCTGAATCGGGCCGTTCAGCGTGTTCAGAAAGAGCAGAACCGGTTCCGGCGCGCGTGCCGGTTGGTCAAGGATGCGGAATTTCAGGGTGACGCTTTTGCCAACCAGCCCGTAATGCGGGACGGAGATCAACTCAATGCGACGATCCTGTTCGTCATGCTGGCCGGTCAGGAGGGTGTGGACGGGGCCGAGCTGGGTGAGCTGAGGCATAAGTGCGGCGATGTCATGCGCCTGGCCGTCTGTGAGCAGAATGACGCCGCCACGGCGTTCCGGCGGCGTGACGGCCGTTTCTTCCAGCATGGCCGCGCCGGGCAGCGAGGCGTGGCGGCCACGGACATGGATCTCGCGCCAGTCGAGGTCGTCAAATTTTTGCAATTGCGCGCGCAACCCCGGCAGGGCGGCGGCGATCCGCTCCTGACGTCCCGGCAGTTTATCGCTGGCCGTGTCGTCAACGACAAGCAGCGCGGAGTCTTTGACCGGTTGCACGGTGGCGTGCTCGGCAACAGGATTCGCCAAGGCGAGCACCAGCAGCGCCAGGCTGAGGCTGCGCCAGAAGAGGCCGGGCGCGCGCCCACGCAGCACCAGCAGCAGCAACGCCAGGCCGAAACCACCGCCAAGCCAGAGCCAGACCGGATCGAGCAGGGGGGCGAAGTGGATGGTGAGAATTTCAGTACTGTTCAAGACGGTTCTACCCTAGGCTGGTTTACACCTTTCATACAAAGGTCAGACTGCACGCCTCCTCCCTTGTTCTTGCCACCCCCGTGCGGGGAGCGGGTGTTTATTTTCCGCGTCGTTCCAAAATCGACTGGACATGAATCTGGTCGGCTTTGTAGTTGCCGGTCAGGGCATAGATGATAAAATTGATACCGCAGCGCAGCGCCATGTCATCGACGCGGGTATTGTCCCAACTGCCACGCGCCCAGGCTCCGGCCCAATCACGATTGCCGACGAAGATGGCGGGAACGCCATCGTGGCGCATCGTCACGTCCCGCTCGGTCCAGAGTTCGCCATCGGCCAGACGTCCCGGGCAGTCTTTGAGCAGATAAAATGTGTGCAGCAGCGTATGGGTGGTCGGCAAGGGCTGCAAGGGCGGTACGGCAACGCCCGAGGCAGCCAGTGCCGGATTATGACGCAACGTGCCGGTCAGGTTGATGAGGATCATGCCGCCGCGGGCAAAATAATTTTGCAATTTCTGTTGCGCGCCGGGGCTGAGGCCGGGATCCTGCGTCAGCGGCCAATAGAGAAACGGATAGAAGCTGAGATCATCGGTTTCGAGGTTGACTTTGGCGATGCCGATATCGTCAAGTGCGGTTTTCTGCAAAACCCGTCCGGTCAGCGCTGTCAGTCCCATCATGGCGGTGCTTTCCTGATCGCCCGCGCCGTTGCTGACGACGCCGATCCAGGTTTTTTCGGTCATAGCCACGCCATCCGCCGCTTGTGCCGGCGCGGCGAAGGCTAGGCAGAGCAGGAATGCCGCGCTGCCGGTGCGTAGCGTCGCGAGCAAGCCGCGCAGGATCAAAGCCAGAAGAAAATCGCCGAGGAAGAGGATCAGCGCCAGCATGAGCAGCAGGGGCCGCAATTCTTGGCCGCCTTGTTGGGGCACAAGGGCTTCGGCATCGCCCGGCTGGAACCCGATCATGCCGCTTTGCGACGGGCCGAGATTGAAAGCGCGGCGTCCGGCGGCGGTGCCGTAAAGGCCGGGGGGATGTTCCGGGGCGGGGGTGAAGTTTTTTTGTGCCGCGCCGGTCAGGGAAATCTGATCCGCCGCCGGGGATTGCAATGTGCCGAAGCCGTCAAGGACGCGCCAGGGGGGCAGGGGCGATGTGCTGTCTGGAATCGTGCCCGCGACGCCGAGCGCAACGAGGCGGTCGAGCATGTGCACGAAGAGGCCGGTCATGGGCAGGTTTGACCAGTCAGGATTGCAGGGAACATGGATCAACGCCACATAACCGCGTCCGCGCGCGGTTCCGGTGACGACCGGCGTGCCATCGGCCAGCATCGCCCAGCTGGAATCCGGCAGCAAGCCGGCGGGGTCGGCCAGAATCTGCCGCGTGACCGTGACATCGTCCGGCAAAGAGAGGCCAACGAAGGGACTCTTGGGTGGAAAAGGACGAAGTTTTTGCGGTTGTTCCCAGCTGAGCGTGCCGCCGAGGTTGCGCGTATCGGCGCGCAGGGTGACAGGCAGCAGCGTGGCGTCTTCGGTTTCGAGCGCCGGACCCGCGCATTGCGCCAACACACCGCCATCATTGACCCATTGTGCCAACTGGTCGCGTTCCATCGGGGTCAAGGCGCGATCGGCAGCATTGATGATCACCGGCATATGCGCGGCGATCAGATCGGCGGGGACGCCACTCTGCACGGTGTGATGATCGGCCAGCGCGCGGTCAAGATAATAGAGGCTGCTGAGCAAGGGCTGGCTGCTCTGGATGGATTCGTCGCCGACCAGGCCGACATGATGCCGCGCGTAGCTGTCGTCGAGCAGCAGGACGCTGCCGGCATGATTCTGTCCCGCGATGTTGAGGCGCGTGATCTGGTTCCGTAATGTGCCGGGCAGCGCGATGGTCACGGGCGCGGTTTTGTCTCGGGCTGCGAAATGGGCGATTCCGTTGCCGCGCAGACGTCCGGCGCTGTCGCGGGCTTCGATCGTGAGGTCGGTTTCCGATCCGGTCGCGGCGCGTTCAAGCGTGGCGGTAAGGTCTTTGGCGCGGCTTTGCGCGGAAGGGTGCAGAAGATAAAGCGGCGACTGGCTTTGATAAAGTTTGCTGAGCCCGTTTTGCTGCAACCAGCCATAGAAGCTTTCTGTCGCCGCGCTGTAAATTCCGTCATTCAGCCAGATGATTTGCGTGTTGCCGGGAATATGGCCGGCATTTTGCTCCTGACGTAGTAATTTCTGGGCGGCGGCGTGATCGGTGGGCCAGGGCAAAGGTTTGAGCTGCGCGAGTTGCGCGCAGGCGGTTTGCGCCGGAGTCTGGCCGGTGAAGTTTAACAGACCCTGCTGCCGGGACGGTGCGGTCGGCAGCAGCAGGAGGTTGCGCTGCGCCCGTCCTGCCTGCTGACAGAAATCGTCGAGAAACTCCTGCCAGCGCAGCCAGTTCGCGGCGCTGACCCAGCCATTGTCGATGACGAGAAGAAAAGGCCCTTGTCCAGGCAAGGTGGCGGGCGGCGCGAAGACGGGGCGTGCCAGACCGAGAATAACCAGCGCCACGATCATCAGGCGCAACAAGAGTAACCACCAGGGGGTGTGTGCCGGAGTTTGCGCCACTGCGGGCAGGTCGCGCAGCAATTCCAGCGCCGGGAATATTTGCCGCTTCGGGCTGGGGGGCGTCAGGCGCAGGAGCCACCAAATCAGCGGCAGAATCAGCAGCGCCCATAGCGCCATTGGCGCCGCAAAACTGAGCAGGGATGGGGTCATGGCCGCCCCCCTTTTCTGCCGTCAATCTGGGCGACGAAGAGCTGATAGAGGCGGTTGATGCATAGTTGCGGCGGCGCGTCGGTGCTGTGCTGCGTGACGTTCCAACCCCCGGCGCGCGCGATGACCCGCAGCGCGTCTTGCCGCGCCGCCAGTTTTTCACGATAGGCGTCGTGCCAGTTTTCAAAGCGCGGTGCCAGCAGCGTCGGCGCGGATTCGTTGCTTTCGAGCAGCAAGCGTCCCTGCCAGGGCGGATCAAGTTCGGCGGGATCGAGAATCTGGAGAAACTGGCCGCGGCAGTCGCGCGCGACCCAGCCGGAGCAAAGTTTATCCCAGGTTTCGAGCGGGCTGAGAAAATCACTGACGACCAGCAGACTGGCGTGGCGCGGCAGCGCGGCGGTTTGCGGATAGGGCCGCGGCGGTAGGTGCAACAGTGCCAGCGCCAGCTGTTGTAAAGCCTGCTTGCCGCGGTAGCGGCGCGTGGGTTCGTCCAGCAGAGCCACCTGCTCGCCCGCATCAAGAGCAAGACGTGCCATGGCCAGAGCGATAATCAAGGCACGGATCATTTTGGTCGGCAGTTTCTTGCTGCTGTGCCAATCCATCGATCCGGTGCGGTCAACCCAGAGCAACAGGGTTTGTATCGCTTCCCATTCGCGTTCGCGCACAAAATAATGCTGGCTGCGGGCGGAACTGCGCCAGTCGATGGTGCTGGTGTCGTCACCCGGCTGATAGCGGCGATATTGCCAGAACGCTTCGCCTTGACCGACGCGGCGGCGGCCATGCGCGCCATGCTGGACAACCGCCGCGACGCGTTCGGCGTCAAGCAACAGCGCCGGCAAAGCCGCCGTCAACTGCGCGGCAGCGGCACTGACGCGTAATGCCGTGTGGGGAACCGTGTGACGCAGTAACTCGATCACGGCACGATGCTTTGCCGGAGTCGGTCAAAGATGGCGGCCACCGTAACGCCTTCGGCGCGTGCGGCGAAGTTGAGCGCCATACGGTGTTGCAAGACGGCGGGTAACAGCGCCAGTACATCATCCATGGACGGAGAAACGCGCCCATCAAGCATGGCGCGGGCGCGGGCGGCGAGGCTGAGCGCCTGTGCCGCGCGCGGGCCGGGCCCCCAGGTGACATGCTGCCTGATAAAATCGTCGGTGGTGGTTTCAGGGCGCGCCTGCCGTACCAGATGGAGGATGCCGTCGATAATCTTGTCACCGATAGGCAGGCGGCGCACCAGCTGTTGCGCCTGACGCAAAATCTCGGGTGACAGGCATTGAGTCAGGGTTTGTTCGCTGCCGCTGGTCGTGGCGATCAGCATCGCGCGTTCGGCGACGCGGTCGGGGTAGGGCATATCGATTTGCAGCAGGAAACGGTCAAGCTGCGCCTCCGGCAGCGGGTAAGTTCCTTCCTGATCGACAGGATTTTGCGTGGCGAGGACGTGAAACGGTTCCGGCAAGGGGCGCGTGCCGCCCGCGACCGTCACCGCATGTTCCTGCATTGCCTGCAGCAGCGCCGACTGCGTGCGTGGGCTGGCGCGGTTGATTTCGTCGGCCATCAGCAACTGGCAAAAAACCGGGCCGGCGATGAAGCGAAAACTGCGCTTGCCGTAATCGCCCTCCTCCAGCACCTCGGTGCCGAGGATATCAGCCGGCATAAGGTCGGGCGTACATTGGATGCGTTTGCTTTGCAGCCCAAGTACCTGTCCCAGCGCCAGAACCAGTTTGGTCTTGGCGACGCCAGGCATACCGATCAGCAGGACATGACCGCCCGCCAGAATGGCCGCCAGAGACAAGCGGATGACGGTGTCCTGGCCGAAGATTGTGGCGCGCAGCTGAGCCTCCGCGTCGTGGAGCTTGGCGGCGGTTTGCGACAATTCCTGCATCATAGCGTTATCGGCGGCGGGGAGAGGGGAAAGAGTCAAGATGCTGTCCTGTTCAATGCAAGGGGTGATGGAAGGATTTTCAAGCGGAACAGATTATCATAACCTGTAGATTGTGCTACGGGAAGATGCTGGAGAGAGGGAAGTGTCTGTCCCTTCCGGCGGGGTATTGGTGCGGGATTGTTGATATGGCGGTTGTGGATAAGCATGCCCTTGATCCTGCCGGTTATGGCTGGTTGCGTGAGGCGGGGTTGCGGGCGATTTTTGCCGCAGTGCAGGCGGCACGGGGCGAAGCGCGCGCCGTCGGCGGCGCGGTGCGTAACAGTCTGCTCGGTTTGCCGGTAGCGGATGTTGATCTGGCGGTCAGTTTGCCGCCGGAGCAGGCCGAGGCGGCGCTGGCCGCCGCCGGAATCAAGAGCGTCCGCACCGGATTCGCACACGGCACGATTACCGCCGTGGTCGATCATCGCGGTTATGAAATGACCAGCCTGCGCCGCGATGTGGCCACCGATGGGCGGTATGCCGTTGTGGCCTATACCGATGTCTGGGAAGAGGATGCCGCACGGCGCGATTTTACCTTCAACGCGCTTTATGTCGATGCGGCCGGGAAAATTTACGATTTTCATCACGGGATCGATGATTTGCACGCCGGGCGGGTGCGTTTTATCGGCGATGCCGGGGCGCGAATTGCGGAAGATTATTTACGAATTCTGCGGTTTTTCCGGTTTCATGCGGCCTATGGGAAGGACGAGGTTGATGCGGTTGCGTTGGCGGCCTGTGTGGCCGGCGCGCCGTTGCTGGGGCACTTATCGCGTGAGCGGGTGACGCAGGAGTTTAAGAAGCTGTTGCTGACGCGCGATCCGGTTCCGGTGCTGACCTTGATGCGGACACATGACATCCTGGCGCAGATTTTGCCGTTGGATATGCGGATAGAACGGTTGGCGGCTTTGTTGCCGCTTGATCAAGGCGTCGGTTTTGCGGCGCGGCTGGCGGTGATGTTGCCGTCCGACACGATGCTGGAGCCGGTTTTGCGGACGGTGCTGCGCCTTAGCGTGGCGGAGCTGCGTGAAGTTCAGGAACTGTACGATCCGGCGCGGGCGGTGCGTGCGGAGCTGTTGCCGCGTGCGTTGTACCGCTGGGGACAGGATTATTGTCGCACGCGGATCTTATGTCAGATGGCGGCGGGGGAGGTCTTTGATCTGGATGCAGTTACGGCGCAGATCGCGGCCTGGCGGCGCCCGGTTTTTCCGCTGACGGGCGAGGCGATGCTGGCGCTGGGGATTGCGCCCTCGTTGCGGTTTGGTGAAATTTTACGTGCCGTCGAGGATTGGTGGATTACGGGCGGCTTTAAGGACAGCAAGGCGGCCTGTCTGGCCGAGGCGCGGCGGCGTGCCGGGATTTGACGGCAGTTTGTGAGGCCGGGCTGTGGCGGGGTTATTTTTCCGCCGTGCCGACGACGGAAGCGATGGCCGTGATTTCTCCGGGCGTGAAGATAAAATCTTTCCGGGCAGGGTGGATGTGCCGCAGGTGGATTGTGTCTTTGGCGCGGTGCACGAAGATATAGAAAGCGCCGCTATGGTCGCTGTGCGTGACATAGACCGGATGTGTGGCGCGTGGTTTGCGGGAGGGCGCGAGGAAAGCGGTTTGGCCGGGGCGCAATGCGGGCGTGCAGGTGGCGTCGGGAACGATAACGCCCCGCGTCTCAGGAATGCCGTTGAGAAAATAGGGGCGCGGCACGGTTTTGGGGGCTGATTGTGATGACGCGGCGTGGATGTAGTGTCCGGATTTGCGCGCGGGACGCAGCCGGAAGACCGGGATGACGTCAGCCGTGGCCGCCACGGGGATGTCGGCCAGCGCCATCAGGCTGCGCGGGTCGCAGCCCAAGGGTTTGGCGAGGCGCACCATCCATTCAACGGTGAGGCGGCGCGTGCCGCGTTCGAGCTTGTCGATCTGTGCGCGTGTCGTGCCGCTGGCCTCGGCCAGATGTTGCAGGGTCCAGCCGCGCTGCTGCCGCCAGAATTTGATGCGATTCGTTATGGTCATGCCTATTTCTAGCAGGTTTTTGTCTGTATCCAAAACGGATATTTCACTTGCATCATGTAACCAAATTGGATACAAAGGCCGTCCGGGATTTCTGACGCAGGAGGACGGTATGGGGCGGCGGCGGTGGGAACGGGGCATGGCATTTATTGCGGCGGCGGATTATGGGCCACGCGAACGCTGGCAGCATACGGGGCGCGCGCTGGAATTGACGGAGCAGGCCGGGGTGCTGGCGGCGCGGGCAACCGAGGAAAATATGCTCGACCGGCTATTGCTGCGGCGGGTGATCGACTGGCGTGGTCGCGAGGCGGGGTTGCGGTTAAAGGTTGATTATCAGGCCGCGCATCTCGAAAACCGCATCATCGCCAGTTATAATGCGGCGCGCGGGATGAATGCGGGCGGGTATCAGTCTTATGAGCGCAGTGAAGCGGAAGAGGCGGCCTATGGCCGCTGGCGGCGGGCACTCCTGGCGGTGACGATCTATGAACGCCACGCCGTTCTGGATGTATGCTGCCACGAACGCGACATTGTCGCCCCGGCGCTGCCCGCATTACGACGCGGGTTGGCGCGGCTTGGCGACTGGTATCGACTTTCCTGACATATACAGCGACAGGCCTTCAGACGTGCAGGTCAGGCTCTGACGTCGACGTTCCGACCGCGCGATTCATCGTTGCGCGGGATTTCCCGTGTCGTCCGTTCTACGGTGCGGACGACCGCCTCGGTTTGTTCGCGTTCGTTGCGGATCGCTTCGACACCGGGTGAAGCACTCCGAAGCTGTGTTGCGATGGCGGAGCCACCAACTGCATCAATCATAATAAATATGCCTCCTTAAAATAACTGCCGTTTTGTGCTTTCTGAACCGCCTCAGTCTATCAAGGCAGGGTTAAAGATTCGTTGGTGGTGACGGAAATATAAAGGACGGAATTGGGACAAAAGTGCATAAAATACAGGGGACTATGGAAGGGGAATCGTTTGTTCTGAAGGCGATGTCATAAGGTGATGGCGCAGAGCGAAATGCTCTATGACGTGGAAAATGGTGTTTTTCTTATCGGTGGTGATGTTAGGAAAATATTCCTTGACATTGGGGGTGGGTTTGGGTATTGACTATCCCCAGAGGGAGTGCGCCCTTTTTCCGAGTGTTCAGTAAAATCAGGTGATAGATGGGTGACGGGCGGTGGATGCCGGCTTGTGCCGGTATGACGCTTGCGTCGTGATGCATCTCTGCGCCTGACCTGGTCGTACATATTCTTGCAACCGACAGGTTTAATCGTGCCGAGCGTTCGCGGCGGAAAGCCACGTGCCATGAAAAGAAGGACGCAGGGCGCGGGTGATGTCCGGAAACCTGTGACGGTGGTTCCTGACGCCGTGACGGCTGCGGGGACGCGCGATTCAACGTCCCGGGTTTCAGAACCACGTATAGTGGCGGGGCGCGATGTGCCGCCGGCGCTGGCGGAACCGGCGTTGGCGACCTTGATGGAACTGATGGTGGCGAGTGCCAGCGATCAGGTGCGGGTGGCGGCGGCCAAAATTATTCTGGCGCATGCTTTGGAACAAGAAGAGCAGAAAATGCGTAAACCGAAACCGAGCAATGATGGCGAACGACGGGCCGCAATTGATGCCATTGCCCGCCTGCTGGACGAGCTTGCCGCTGCCAAGGCTGCTGGCGTTGCGCGCGCGGCTGGCGTGGTTGACGACGGCGCGGCCGGAGCAGATCACGCCGGCGGGAGCGTGGCGGGTGTGGATGATCCTGGCCGGGAGGGGATGGGGAAAAACGCGGGCGGGCGCTGAGGATCTCGCGGCCTATGCCTTATGGCATGACCGCAGCCGATTGGGCATCGTCGCGCCGACCTTTGCCGATGCGCGGGATATTTGCGTCGAAGGCACGAGCGGGTTACTGCAGGTCTTGCCTGAGGGCTGCGTCAAGGCTTGGCATCGCAGCCACGGGGCTTTGGAGCTGACGAACGGCAGCCGGGTGAAACTCTATTCCGCCGACCGGCCTGCGCGGTTGCGTGGGCCGCAGCATCATCGCGTGTGGTGCGACGAGCTGGCGGCGTGGAGCCGCCCGGAAACCTTCGACCAGATTTTGTTCGGGCTGCGGCTGGGCGACGATCCGCGGCTGATCATCACCACGACGCCACGGCCGACGCCGCTGTTGCGCGATCTGGTGGCGCGGGCGGGGCGCGATGTCTGGCTGACGCGTGGGGTGACGCGCGACAATGCGGCGCATTTGCCGCCGGAGATGCTGGCGGAACTGGAAGCGCGCTATGCCGGGACGCGGCTGGGGCGGCAGGAGTTGCAGGCGGAAATGCTGGGCTACGAGGCCGGGGCGTTGTGGAATGGAGACGTGCTGGCGGCGCTGATGGTCGCCGCGATGCCGGAAATGCGGCGCGCGGTGGTGGCGATTGACCCGGCGCTGGGGCATGGGCGCGGCAATGACGAAACCGGGATCATCGCCGCCGGAATCGGTATGGATGGGCTGTTTTATGTGCTGCGTGACCGATCCGGACGGTTGGCGGGTGATGTGTGGGCGGCGCGGGCGGCACGATTGGCGCAGGAGGTGCGCGCCGAGGCCATATTGGTGGAGTTGAATGCGGGCGGTGAATTGCTGACGCGCATTGTGCAGAATTATGCGCCGGAGATTCCTTGCAAGCCGGTGCGGGCGGTGCGGAGCAAATGGGATCGCGCCGTGCCGATTGCCGCTTTGTATGAGCAACGCCGCGTGCGGCATGTCGGGGCGATGACGGAGCTGGTCGAACAGATGCGGCATTTCACGCCGGAGCAGATTGCGGTGCGGTCGCCGGATCGCGTCGATGCGCTGGTCTGGGCTTTGGGAGCGTTGCTGGGGATGCCGGAGCTGCGGCCGGGGATACGCGGTATTTAAAGGGAAGTACGATGACGCATGAGGAACGGTTGGCGGAACTGCGCCGGAAGGCGCAGCGCGTGGCCACGGCATATTTTCTGCGCTATGGGCGGATTCCGGTGGAGGTCAAAGAAGTTCTGGCGGCGACGGAATCGCTGGCGGCGGTGCAGAAGTTTAATCCGTATCATGATGACCGGGGGCGGTTTACCTTTGCGCCGGGTGTGCGTGATCCGGAACATGGAGAAAACAGTCCTCGAGGAAATGCTCCAGACACAGATTCTAATAACCAGGATCCGTAGTATAACAGCCCGCTTATTGATGTCCTGGCACTTGGTTTCGGTGGAGGCGTTCTTAGCGTAGTATTACGCGCTTTTCGTATTGTGGGACGGATAAGAAATGCAGTACGGATAGCAGATCACGCTGGAAAAACTATACATGGCGCTCAACGAATGGCGCAGCGCAAGATAACTGCAGATCAAGTGGAAGAGGCAATTCGCACGGCAATAAAATCACGGCAGGTAGTAACGCAAACAGGAAAATATGGGACGCCGGTGAAGATTTATAAGGGAACCAATGGCGTAACCGTTATTCAGGAAACTGCAGGGCGTAACGCCGGAAAAATAATCACGACGTGCTATCACTGATCGAGGTCGCTATGACGATCACACAATCCAGAATTGCGGCAGCATTGCGTTCTGAAGATATCGAAGGTCTGTTCGCCCTTGGGGTGCCTCAAGACGAATATGATGCCGAAGCGCGCGCGATCTTTTACGCGATACAGGCATTGCCGGATGGGCATAGGAATGAGGCAGAAATTGTCGCAATTCTGGCTTTGACATGGGCGGATGCGTTCGACCTGACTGCGGCAGACATACAGCAACGCCTGTCAGCACTGCAG
>JBASFQ010000029.1:0-5199 GCA_049653105.1 Alphaproteobacteria bacterium | reverse complement strand
GCTTGCTTATAAGCCACGCGCTATTAAACTTTGCCATCGGAAGGTGCCTCCAGCACCTTCCACCTTTGAATCACGCAGCTCTTAACAAAAATTCAAGATATCTCCCGACTTTTGCATCGGGTCTAATGAAAAATTGTCCAATATTTGAGTATGCACGATCTGCCCTGACGCCAAACATCCGCAGGGCATTTTTGAATTCAGGCGAAATTATTTTCACGGCAATCGCGCCGCGACTTAAGCTATGATGTGATTTCAGACCATGCCGCGACGATATGTTCCGGCCAGCGGCGTGGGGCAACCAGCATCAAATCGAAGCGCAGGGTGGCGTGTGCCAGCTCGGGGCGCTGGGACAGCAGATAGTGCGCGGCGCGGTGTAATCTTGCCTGTTGCTGCGGGTGGAGCGCGGCGGCGGCACGGTCGCGGCTGGTGCGGGCTTTCACTTCGATGACGGCGACGGTTCCGCCGCGCGCGGCGATGATGTCGATTTCGCCCAAAGGCGTGCGGTAACGCGCCGCCAGAATTTGATATCCCTTCAAACGCAGCGCCAGTCGGCACAGAAATTCTGCGGTGCGGCCGTGATCATAATTGCGCCGGCCGCGGGAAGGCACGGGGCGCGTCATGGCGCGGATTCCCGCAGTTCCAGGGCGCGGCTGTAGACCTGGCTTTTGGGCAGTCCCGTCGCCGCCATCACCGCCGCGACGGCGTCGCGCAAGCTGCCGCGCTGCAGGGCGTCGTGCAGTAGCGTATCCAGCCGATCTGCGGCCGGTGCGGCATTTTCCGGCGGGGCGACGGTGATGGTGATTTCGCCTTTGGGGGGATGTGCGGTATAATGTGCGGCGAGTTCCGTCAGGGTTCCGGTGCGGGATTCTTCATAAATTTTGGTCAATTCGCGCCCCACCGCGGCCGGGCGGTCGCCCAGTTCCGCCGCCATATCGGCGAGGGTCGCGGCCAGACGTTGGGGCGATTCATAACAGATCAAGGTGGCGTTGACCGTAGCATAGGGGCGCAGGACGTTGCGGCGCGCGCCGCTTTTGTTGGGCAGGAATCCCAGAAACAGAAACGGTTCCGGCGGCAGTCCGGATAAGGCCAGTCCGGTGATCGCCGCCGAAGGGCCGGGGCAGGCGGTAACCGGTAAACCCAGCATTTTACAGGCGCGCGCCAGCCGGAAGCCGGGATCGGAGATCAACGGCATGCCCGCATCACTGATCAGCGCCAGCGCCGCGCCGCGCTGGAGACGGGCGATGAGGTCGGCTTCGCGTGCGGCGGCGTTGTGGTCATGATAGGAGAGCAGCGGTTTTTTGATGCCGTAGGCGCGCAGTAACGCGCCGCTGCTGCGCGTGTCTTCGCATAAAATCATGTCGGCCTGCGCCAGCGTGGCCAGCGCGCGCAGCGTGATGTCGCCGCGGTGGCCGATGGGTGTTGCCACCAGATAGAGGCCGGGCTGCAGCGCGGCGGCTGGACTCGCGCCGCTTTCACGGTTAGCTTCGGCGAGGCCGGCGACAATCATTTGTCCCAGTCCGGCGAAATCCACCCGTGCGGGAGATGACGATGCAGTTGACGCGGTTTTTGACCTGGCTGCCACTTTGTTTGATCCTGATGCTGACGGGGTGCGCTCAACAGGACATTAATCTATTTGGGCCGGGGCGCAAAATATCCTCGAATAATGTGCCGCCGTCCGTGGCCAAGGGCAATCGCGGCCCTCTGGCAGGGGCGGTGGCTCCGACTGCCGACGGCACGATGAAGGTGGGATTGCTGCTGCCGCTGTCAGGCACGCATGCGGCGCTGGGGCAGGCGATGCTGAATGCGGCGCAGATGGCGGTTTTTGACAGCGGGGCGAAGAATCTGGAGCTGTTGCCGCGCGATACCGGTGATGCGGGACCCGCCGCCGTTGCCGCGATGCGCGATGCCGCCACCGTGGGGGCGCGGCTGATGATCGGGCCGGTCTTTGCGCCGCAGGTTTCCGCAGTGAGAACGGCGGTGACCGGAACCGGGTTGAATGTGCTGGCTTTGTCCAATGACGCGACTCTGGCGATGCCGGGGGTCTATATCGTCGGCTTTACGCCGGCGGCGCAGGTGGTGCGGGTGGTGAGCCATGCCATGGCGCATGGCGCGGTACGCTTTGCCGCGTTGATCCCTCTGGGGCCTTACGGTGATATTGTCGCGGCCGCGCTTAATGACACGCTGGCGCGACATCACGGCGTTGGGGCGCGGATCGGGCGCTATGCCTCGAACGGCATCGATCTCAACCAGGTCATGCAGGAAGTTGCCAGCGAGCGCGGGCAACTCGACGCCTTGCTGATCGCCGATGGCGGCGCGAATCTGCAACGTATTGCCAAGGCATTGCCGCATTATCGGCTGAATGACCCGCGCATCCGGCTGCTCGGCACCGGTTTATGGGATGAAGGCAATCTCGGACGGCGGGTGCCGCAACTGGTCGGCGGCTGGTACGCCGCGCCCGCGCTGAAAGATCGCACGGAGTTCTACACCAGATATCAGGAGATTTATGGCGCGCCGCCGCCGCGGTTGGCGACGCTTAGTTACGATGCAACGGCGCTGGCAGGCGTGCTGGCGCAGCGCGGCGGGCGCGCCGATGCGGGGACGCTCACCAATCCCGCCGGCTTTGTCGGCATGGACGGGATTTTCCGTTTTAGTGCCGACGGCGTCGCCGAACGCGGGCTGGCGGTGCATCAAGTGCAGGATGATGGCGTGCTGGCGCTTGATCCGGCGCCGCAGACCTTTGTGCGGGAAGGGAATTAGGGGGGATCATGAAGAGAGGTTCAGGTTTTCTGGCGTTTGTGTTTCTTGCCATAATGCCGTGGTTTGCGGTTGCGGAGCCGTTTGAGGATCTCAGTGCCCGGGCATGGCGGGGGCACGCACAATCCCAGTTCGACCTTGGCCTCATGTATGCAGATGGCAGAAATGTGCCACAGGACGACGCCTTAGCGCTGACATGGTATCGCAAGGCCGCCAATCAGGGCCATGCGCCGGCACAGACCAATCTGGGCGTCATGTATGCGAATGGCCAGAATGTGTCCAAGAGCGATGCCGAGGCGGTGACGTGGTATCGTAAGGCAGCCAATCAGGGGTATGCTCCGGCACAGTCCAATCTTGGGCTGATGTATGAACGGGGCCGGGGCGTGCCGGTGAATGCCGCCGAAGCGGCGCGGTGGTATCGCATGGCCGCCGCGCAGGGCTATGTTCCGGCACAACTTAGTCTCGACGCGCTGCCGCCAGTTGCCGCGCCGTCAACGCAACGGGCTGACAATTCCGGCGCGCGGGGAGAGACGGATGCGGCGCAAATGGACGGAAGGGAACGGGCGGTGGCGATGATGCGCGACCGTTCCGCCGCGCGCGCCCGGCGCCTTAATGAAACTCCGGAAGAAAGGGCGCAGCGCACAGCAACAGAGAAGCTGGCAAAAGAGGAAAAGGCGCGACAGGAACAGACGCGTGTTCGCGCCGAAGAAGAACAGAATGATCGCCAGTTTGCGGAAGTCGAGCAGAGGCACGGGTTTCTGACACAGGGGAAAGTGCCATGGCGGGATTATAAAAACGGAGCCCACCTTGAAAATCTGTTTCGTGGGCGGTTCAATCAAATCGGCGTTGACAAAAGTCCTCTTCAAAATGGAGAGATTCCCACCCGGGAGCGCGCGACCATACTGTACAATGCGCGGGATCTGTTTTTGAACTATGTCTGGGCTTACGATGAAAAATGCCGTAGCCATCTGCCGAAAAATGCGAAAATCGTGCGCTTTGATGTGGAAACAAGTAGAAATGGCTTCACGGTTGGCACGGAACGCGGCGAGGAAGTCGCCGTCGCGCCGGAGCTTGTGGCGGCATACGACCGATATTACCGGAATCGTTCCATGGGGCTGGGTAATCTGATGGATTTCTTCAACGGGATACAGCCCGACGGAAATTTCAATCTGGCACGCGCGGCCAGCCGCCTCAAGTCATGGCAGGATGATATGGGGAAATTTGTCAGCACCGAAGGCTGCACGGGAAAATCAAGCCGGCAATTTTTCGATAATCTTGCAAGGTTTGAGAATGACAAGCCTTCGCTGCAGGCTGAGGCGGTTGCGGCGTTGCCCCCAGCTGCTGTGCCGTAACGCGCGGGACACGCCAACAATCTGTCCGTCGTCGCGCGCGACGACTATAATGTCGGCATGACGCAGCATTCTCTCGAGTCGTCCAAGGTCGCTAACGGGGCGACGTTCTCCTAATGTTGAAGCGGCGAGCACATCCCGGAATTCCTGCACAGACAAATCTGGCTCAAGTTTATAGGTGGTGGCCATCACAAGCCCTGCCCCTCATGACGCAATGCTGACTGAAAGAACAAGCAGGTTAGGCGTGACCCGGCAGTTCCACAAGCGGGGCGTTCCTTGTCTTATGCGCCGAGGACGCGGCGCGGGACTGGATCCCCGCCTGCGCGGGGATGACGGGTGCTCTGGTTGGATAATTTTTACGGCGCGGTCTTGCGTCACCCCTGAAAAATTTTGACCATATCGTCGAGGAGTTTGAGGGCTTCGGCGCGGGGGCGCTGGAAGCAGTTGCGGCCGATGATCGAGCCGTGGCCGCCGCCTTCCTTAATGGCGCGGGTGTCGCTGAGGACATCGTCGCCGCCTTTGGCCGCGCCGCCGGAAAAGACGACGATGCGCTGGCGGTTGAAGCAGCATTGCATGACGTGATTGACGCGCTGACCGAGCGTGCCGATCTGGATCTTCTGTTTTTCATAGACGGCTTTGGCTTCTTTTTGTTCCAGGAAGTCGGTCGGCAGCTTGACCTTGATGATATGGGCGCCGAGCAGCGCCGCGAGATGCGCGCCATAGGCGACGACGTCGAGGGCGGTTTCGCCGTCCTTGGTCACATTGCCGCCGCGCGGGTAGGACCAGAGCACGGTGGCGAGACCCTTGGCGCGGGCTTCACGGGACAGATCGCGGATTTCTTCCATCTGGTCGAAGGCGGTGTCGGAGCCGGGATAGATGGTGAAGCCGATGGCGGCGCAGCCGAGGCGCAGCGCGTCCTCGACGCTGGCCGTGACCGCCTGGTCGGCGTTTTCCTTGGCGCGGGACAGGGAATTGGAGCTGTTCATTTTCATGATGGTCGGAATCTGTCCGGCATAGCGGTCGGCGACGGCGTTCAGCGATCCATAGGGCGCGGCATAGGCGTTCAGCCCGGCGTCGATGGCCAGCTGGATATGAT
>JBASFQ010000028.1:0-46223 GCA_049653105.1 Alphaproteobacteria bacterium | reverse complement strand
GCTTGCTTATAAGCCACGCGCTATTAAACTTTGCCATCGGAAGGTGCCTCCAGCACCTTCCACCTTTGAATCACGCAGCTCTTAACAAAAATTCAAGATATCTCCCGACTTTTGCATCGGGTCTATTCAAGTCAGGTAACATTGCCGGCCACGCCAAGTCGTGGGTAGGCCGTGTCTTTATTGCCGCGTTTTTCCTTATGCCTCTGATGGTGGCTCCGGCGACCGCTGCCGAAAATCCCAAGATCAAGGAAGCCTTGCAGACCATGAAGGACTCGGCTGCCGCGCTTGGCAAGCCGAAGCTAGAAGGCGATAACCTCCTTTTCGGTACGACGAAGGTTAATGATGACTTTACGATTGTCGATGCGATCAAGGCCAAGCATGGGGCTAATGCTACATTCTTTGCCAAAAAAGGTACAGATTATGTCCGCATCAGCACAAACATCATGAAGGATGGCAAGCGTGGCGTTGGCACCAATCTTGATCCTTCAGGACCGGCCTATGCGGCAGTAAGCAAAAATACCTCTTTCTACGGTATTGTTGAGATTCTCGGTAAGTTTTTTGATACCGGGTATGAGCCAATCAAGAACGAAGCCGGTGAAACCATCGGTATTTACCTGGTTGCTTTCCCCCAGGAATAAGTGATTGCCGGCGATATGTTGTGGGCTTTGTGTTCGCAGCTTGTCGCCGGCATTTTTACTTAATTTTAGGATTGAATGGTTATCGATGAGAGTAAATCTTGGAGGAGTGCTGTAATATGACAATCGCGCGTAAGATTTGGTTGTGCATGGCCGCAATCATTGTATCAGTTATTATTCAAACAGCATTAGGGTACTACACCCAAACATCAGCGGCCTCCAGTTTTTCATCACTGATCGATACCGGAGCTGCGGTAGCGGAGCACTCCAGTGCGGCCAAGATTAACCTGCTTCAGGCGCGCCGCAATGAAAAAGATATGTTCTATAATGATGACTCATCTTTTATTAAGGCCATCGACGGGTTTTCTCAGAAAGTGCTTGAGAGTGTTGCCGCGATCAATAAGCTCGTTGCAGATACGGAAAGCGCAGAGTTGAAGAGTACTGCGGAGAACCTTCACAAGAGCGTGCAAAATTATATCACAAAGTTTCAGGCTGCTAGTGCCGCCGCTGCAGGACAAGAGCGTATCGTTGCCGGGATACCGATGCGTAAGGTTGGGAATGAAACAGAAAAGCTGCTTGATCAACTTATTGAGTTGCTCAATCAAGAACGGCTGAATGTTAAAAATGCGACGCTGGCGCGTGTTAATGCTGCAGAGAATATGCAGCTCGGAGGGGGGCTATTTGTTGTTGTCTTCGCTATCGTGCTGGCCTTTGTTCTGATCTCGTCCATTATTCCGCCACTGCGTAATCTGGAAGGTAGAATGAAGGATTTGGCCAAAGGGGATGTGCAGATCGAAGTGCCATTTCTCGAACGGCGTGATGAAATTGGTTCTATGGCCAGTGCCGTGCAGGTGTTCAAGGACAACATGCTTGAGACCAGGAGACTTGCAGCGGAACAGGAGAAGGATCGACAAGCCAAGGAACGCCGCGCACAGAAAGTCGATGAGCTATCAAAAACTTTTGAAGCTAAAGTCGGAGATTTAGTAAAATCCCTGTCGCGTTCGGCAGCGGATATGGAATCGACGTCCAAGGCCTTGGCAATATCTGCTGAAGAAACCAGCCGCAGGTCAACCGCCGTTGCTACGGCGTCAGAAGAAACCTCGGCCAGCGTGCAGGCTGTTGCTTCGGCTACAGAAGAACTCACCGCTTCGATCGGGGAGATCAATAATCAGGTCGGGCAGGCGGGCCGGGTGACCAGCAAAGCCTCCAACGATGGGGAAACCGCCAACAAGACTGTAGAGACACTGGCCGGAACGACGCAAAAAATCGGTGATGTGATCCAACTTATTCAAAGCATTGCCGGGCAGACTAATCTTCTGGCGCTGAACGCGACAATTGAAGCCGCGCGTGCTGGGGAAGCGGGGAAGGGATTTGCGGTTGTGGCTTCTGAAGTCAAATCGCTTGCCAATCAGACCGGTAAGGCGACGGAAGACATCGAACGCCAGATTACCACGGTTCAGAGCGAAACCCAGAAAGCCGTCGAAGCAATTCGGGGGATTTGCCTCACGCTGGCCGAGGTTCAGATGAGTTCTTCCGCGATAGCTTCTGCTATTACGGAACAGTCCGAAGCCACACGCGAGATTTCACGCAATGTGCAGCAGGCGGCAGATGGCACACAGCAAGTCACAGGAAATATTGCCAGCGTTACAAAGGCCGCGCAAGAAACTGGTTCTGCGGCCACGCAGATGCTTGGTGCTGCATCTGAACTGGCCAAGCAGTCAGGGACTTTGCGCGAAGTCGTTGACAGATTCCTCGCTGATGTCAAAGCGGCCTGATCTGACATAAAATATACGCCCATCTATGGGTGAATGGCTTGTTTTCATGGGTGAGCGAAGCTAAAGGATAACTTCCTTAGGCTGTGCCATTCCGGCTAACCAATTGATTATCAATGATAAGATTCAGAAGTCTTGGGGTTGCCTCAAGGTTTAGGCAAACAGATTCAATTATTTAACCTCCGTTTACTGCACTGCGGTATCATTTCGCAGTTGCACAATAAAGTGCTACGGAGGCTACCAATGACGAACCGCGACAGTGAACTCAATGAATTATTGGCCAAGCGCCTTATGGCCGACGTTGCTGCCAACACGGCCTTGGAAAACCATCTTAATACGACCCGCAATGTGAACGGAGTCTACCATGGTGCTGGGGGTCAATTAGGCGCTGGTGGGTTCTATCAGCAAAAAAAGTGATTATTTATGAGGCAGGCTGAATCGCGCCAGAAGCTCCTCCAGCCCCATTTTTTCAAGAAGCCTTGAGAGACGGCTCGCGGCGCGGTTGTTAGACGCATTTCTATATCTGCCGATGATCAACTCGTTCTTCATCGCGTGTTCCCAGCCAACAAGCTCTGTGACCGTTACCTGATATCCCGAGGCCTCCAGGCGCAAACAGCGCAAGACATTCGTCAAATGGCTGCCAAACTCGCGGGTGTGCAAAGGATGACGCCAGATCTCTGTCGTCGCATCCTGCTCCATCATACGACTCTTATTGCTGTTTAGCACCGCCGCGACTTCAGCCTGACAGCAGGGTGCGAGGACTATGGCGGCAGCTTTCTTCTTCAACGCAAAATCAATCGCATCGTCGGTCGCCGTATCACAAGCATGAAGGGCGGTCACAATATCAATCCGCTCCGGTATCTCTGGGGCATCCACTGCTGCCGCAGATGGAGCGTTCAAAAAGTGCATGTCGGAAAATTCCAGACGACGGGCGAGATCCTGCGCCTTCGCCACAAGTTCGGCTCGGGTTTCGATGCTCCATATTTGCGATCCCGGCGCCGCATCTTTGAAAAATTTATCATAGAGCATAAAGCCGAAGTAAGATTTTCCCGCACCATGATCAACCAGGTGAACAGCGCCATGCTCCGTCTGTGCCGCTGTTACCAGCGGGGCAACAAACTGCATCAGATGATTGACTTGTTTCAGTTTGCGGCGGCTGTCTTGATTCAATTTTCCATCACGGGTCAGGATGTGTAATTCCTGCAACAAGGCAACGGACTGTCCGGGTTGGATATCTTGCATGCCGAAGTTCTAGCACAGCGAGGCCGTGGAAATAATATGCAAAATCAAGGCCTTTATCCGCTTGACATAATTTTGTATTAGGCTCACAACACGTTGTCTTTTTAAGACCCTGTGTATTTTCGACGAAATTACACGGTGATGGAAAGAACCTCCTGCCGTTTGTACGTATTTTTGACGGCGTCGGTTCAGAACTTTCGTGACGCGGGGTGGAGCAGCCCGGTAGCTCGTCAGGCTCATAACCTGAAGGCCGCAGGTTCAAATCCTGCCCCCGCAACCAACATATCATATACTTAGCCGCCCAGTGGGCGGCTTTGTTTTTTCCGGTGCCGCACTGGCGCCATAGAAACGGGTGTCGTTATGATCGTCAGCCCGCAAGTTTCTGGGTTGGAAGGCTGCCCGAAAATTCCGGAACTAGCCGCCCGATAAGCTGGCGCAGGATCGCAGCATCAGCGCCCGATGCTGCGGCGCGTAATAATTCTTCGAGGTTCGCCTGAAACTGCGTGGGATTCTGCGGCGGCGCGGCCAGAATATTGACGCCATCGACGGCGGCACGGCTGATATTCTCGCCCGTGGCGATGAGCTCTTCGTGCATTTTTTCTCCGGGGCGCAAGCCGGTGTAAGTAATCTTGACGTCGATATCCGGACGCAGTCCGGCCAGCCGGATCATCTGGCGCGCCAGATCGACAATCTTCACCGGCGTCCCCATATCAAGCACCAGCAAGGCGCCACGCTGTTCCTGTGGTCTGGTGGCGAAAGCCGAGGCTTGTAGAACCAATTCCACCGCCTCGCGGACGGTCATAAAAAAGCGCGACATATCGGGGTGCGTGACGGTCAAGGGGCCGCCCTTGGCCAGTTGGGCGCGGAAACGCGGGACAACCGAACCTGTTGAGCCGAGGACGTTGCCGAAACGCACCGAAAGACAGTGCGCCTTGGAATTGGCGCAGGCGATGTCCTGATTTTGGAAATAGAGTTCCGCCACGCGCTTGGTCGCGCCCATCACGCTGGTCGGATTGACGGCTTTATCAGTCGAAATCAACACTGTCGCCAGCGCCCCACAGGCCTGCGCACAATCGGCGACAAGCTTCGACCCAAGCACATTCGTCAGGACAGTTTCGCGCACATTTTCTTCGGCAATTGGCACATGCTTGAGCGCCGCGGCGTGAAAAACCAGCTCTGGCTTGGCTTGCGTAAAAATTTCCTTCAAGCGCAGGGGATCACGTACGTCGCCAAGCCAAGCCTGCAAGAGCAGATCCGGAAACTTCTCACAGAGTTCAAGTTCAATCGTATAAAGATTAAATTCGCCAATTTCGACAATGTCCAGTTGCGCCGGATCAAGTGCCGCGATCTGGCGGCACAGTTCGCCGCCAATTGTTCCGCCACCGCCGGTGACCAGAACACGGCGTCCCGCGACCAACCGCTTGATTGCTTCACGCTCAAGAACGGTCTCGGCACGCCCCAGCAAATCTTCGATGACAATTGGCCGCTCTGCGACGGTGTCAATCGTTGCATCTTGCAGGTTTGTAAGTTCCGGCAGACGCGACAGCAACACACCCTGCTGGGAGGCAAATTCAAGCAAGGCATCTCTTTGATCGCCTGGCGCTGCGCAGGTAAGGATCAAACGGGAAGGGGCCTGATCGCGCGCACGCCATTGCGTCATCAGTTGCGGCAATTGCTCTATGGTTCCAAGAACCTTCACGCCATGCAGTTCGCGACCGACGCGCCTGTCATTTTCCGCAATAACGCCGATCACGCGGTAAGGCGCATGAGGGTTGCTGGCCAGCGCCCGGATAAAAAGGTCTGCGGCATCACCCGCGCCGTAAAGGAGAACCGGGCTTTGGCCTTCACCGGCCTGTGCCCAGGATGCATTCAAGCGCCCCTCGCGGATCAGGCGATAAAACATGCGCGATCCGCACAAGAAGGCGAGCAGGATCAACCACACAATAACCGGTGTAGTGCGAGGAATATCAGCCAGTCGCGTCATAAGAAAGGAGACCGGCAGAAAAACCAGAACCGCCAAACTCACGCCGCGCAGGATGGCCCATAAATCACGCACCGACGCATAGGCCCAGATACCGCGATAAAGACCGGACAACAGAAAAACGATGCCGCTGATGGCCGTGAACAGCAGGGTGTTGCCCAGGATATGTTCCGCAGGAAGGCTGCGGATTGCCTCGCCATGCCGCAAAAACATGCCCAGTAAAAAGGCAAGTGCTGCCGCGAGCAGGTCATGCGCGAATGCCAATGTGGTCTTAAGGCGACGTTGCAACCTGTTTCTCCAAGCTCATTATCTGGCAGAGATTTAACTTTGCCATATGCTTAAATAGACGCTACGCGCCTGTTTGGCAAAATGAAGATATAAGATGACCACGGGAAGCGGTGCCGCCAAACATATCCATGCCCCCCAGAACAGGGAGGCAAGAGCGATAATCACCAAAATCGTGTTACAGGCCATGATCTTAAGAACCACTGTGTCGTGCCGTCCGGAGGCTTGCGCCGCGATTTGGTAAAGATGGGTGCGGTGAGCCTCCCATATCTTTTCACGGTTCAGAATACGGCGTCCCAGGGTAAGGCCGCTATCAGCCAGATAATAGAGCGGCAGGGTCAGCGCAATATGCCAATACCCCAATGCAGCGATGTGTAATAAGCAGAAACCAAGAATATATCCAATGGTTACACTGCCGACATCGCCAAGAAAAATCCGCGCCGGATGCCAGTTGTAATGCAGGAAGCCTATGCTGACGCTGCACAGCACCAGCGATAAGATCAGAACCAGATCGTTCAGAATCCAGGAATCCGCCAAGACCTTCAGTGCCACCAGGGCTAGGCCGGCGCTGATAAAGAACGTTTCGGACGCGGTAATCCCGTCGATACCATCCATGAAGTTATAGAGATTCAAAAACCAGACCCAACCGAAAAGCACCAGAAAGAATGCCACGGATTCAGGAACCCAATCCGGAAACAGCACCCCGACAGGGTAGGAATAAAGTGGCAGTGCAACGGCAGAAATTTGCGCGAGCAGGCGGTAACGGGCGGGCACACCCGCACAATCGTCGCGCCACGACACCAGCGCCAGCACAAGAAAACCAGCGAAGAGAAGCAAGGTTTGAGAATCCAGATTAATGCATTGTCCAATATTACCCAACGGATGGCTTCCGTTCAGCAAGGCGCGAACGTCATAATGCGTGAGGTGCTGCACAAAACCGCAGCTGAGCGCCAGCCCAAACCCGAGTGTCAGCAGGATGACATAGCTCCAGCCGCCACCGCGCGGCACGGGAATGACATGCATACTGCGCTGATTTGGGCGATCCAGAAGAGCGGCGCGTCGTAATATTTTTGTTAGCAGCAAGGTCAACGCGTCCCCGGCGGCTATAAAGAAAAACACCAGAAGCAGAAGCAAGAAGGGCGCAGGGGCAAAACCAAACACATAGGCGCAGAACAGGAAGGTCACCAGTGCATAGGACAGCGGCGCGATCTGACGACCGTTAATCATTCTGTTCCACCAGACGGCGCAAATATTCGCCATAGGGGGTATTGGCCATGCTGCTGGCGACTTTAAGCACGGCATCGGCGTTGATATACCCCAAAGTATAGGCGATTTCTTCGGGGCAGCCGATTTTCAGTCCCTGCCTTTGTTCAACAAGACGGACAAATTCAGCAGCATTGTCGAGCGATTCATGCGTGCCGGTATCAAGCCAGGCAAAACCACGCCCGAACTTAAAAACGTCGATATTGTCTTGTGCCAGATAATGCCGGTTAATATCGGTGATTTCGACCTCACCACGCGCCGAAGGCCGTAGCCCCGCAGCAACATCGCAAACACTACAATCATAAAAATACAGGCCGGTTATCGCCCAATTGGAGGGCGGCAGCTTTGGTTTTTCGATGAATTCTACGGGGATCAAACCGCTCTTATCGAATTTGATGACGCCATAGCGTTCGGGGTCGGAGACGCGATAGGCAAAAATGGTCGCGCCGTTTTTACGTTCGGCAGCCCGCCGTACCATCGTGTCCAGCCCCTGACCGTAAAAGAGGTTGTCTCCCAAGATCATGGCGACATTATCTTTGCCGATAAATTTGCGCCCTACAATAAAAGCATCGGCAAGGCCGCGAGGTTCTTCCTGCGCCGCATAACTGAAATGCAGACCCCACATGGAGCCGTCACCCAGCAATTCCTGAAACAGCCCAAGCTGCGCTGGCGTGGTGATAATCAGATACTCGCGAATACCGGAGAGCATCAGTGTCGAGATGGGGTAGTAGATCATCGGCTTGTCATAAACGGGCATTAATTGCTTGCTGACGACCTTGGTAGCCGGAAACAGGCGCGTTCCCGTCCCGCCCGCGAGGATGATACCTTTAAGTGCCCTGTTCTCTGTCATGCCATGCACTCCGTTAACAATGTCCCGGGGTCTTGCCGAGCCCCAGCCGTTCGCCCGCGTAGCGCGTTTCCAGGGCGCACACCCAATCCTGCCGCGCCAGATACCAGTCAACGGTGCGCGCCAATCCTTCGGCAAGGGGAACGGCAGGAGCCCAACCCAGTTCCCGGCCGATCTTGTCGATATTCATCGCATAACGGAAATCATGTCCCGGACGGTCGCCGACAAATCGGATCAGGTTCTTATGCGGGCGCAGCGCACTGTCTTGCATGCGGGTGTCAAGAAGATCGCACAGGCTTTCGACCAGCGCCAGATTTGTCATCTCCTGCCTGCCGCCGATATGATATTTTTCTCCGGGTAATCCCTTCTGAAGGATGAGCCATAGCGCGGCTGCATGGTCATCGACATAAAGCCAGTCCCGGACATTCGCGCCACGCCCATAGACGGGCAGGGGGGCGCCATTCAGAGCCTTCAGGATCATGTGCGGAATTAGCTTTTCCGGGTACTGATAGGGACCATAGTTGTTTGAGCAATTGGTGATGATGACCGGCAGGTCATAAGTGTTTTGCCAGGCGCGCGCCAAATGCTCGGCGCCTGCCTTACTGGCCGCATAGGGTGAATTGGGTGCGAAGGAGGATGTTTCGGAAAATGCTCCTGTCGTCCCCAGCGATCCGTAAACTTCATCGGTCGAGATATGCAGGAAACGAAACCGTGCGCGTGCTGCGGGCGACGCAGTGCGATAAAGATCAAGCGCCGCCTCCAGAAGATTATAGGTTCCGCCAAGGTTTGTGGCGATGAAGGGCGCGGTTTGGTCAATGGAGCGGTCAACATGCGTTTCCGCAGCCAAGTGGATGATCGCATCAGGCCGGATGGCCTGAATCGTTGCGCGGATCGCCGTGGCATCGGCGATGTCCGTCTGGTGGAAAATAAATCCCTGTAAGGCGCGTAATTCGGTAAGCGTCACCGGGTTGGCGGCGTATGTCAGCCTATCGATTCCATGTACCTCCGTTCCGCCGGCCGCCAGAATATGGCGACACAGGGCGCTGCCGATAAAGCCTGCCGCTCCGGTGATTGCGACGCGCATCAATTCCTCATCCCGAATCAAAAAATCATTGATAAATCATTATCTTGTATGGGGTGGATGGGCAAATGCTTTATCGCCTTATGATTGACAGATTTTGGCCGCGTTATGGCGTGCGTATGACGATATAAGAGGGCGCGGTAATGGCATATCAACACTGGCATATTGACGATATACCCTGGCAGAATTTTGTTGCGGATAAGGTTGCGCCCGACCATCTGCGCCTCGTCAAGGCTGCGGCGCTGGTCGAGTATAATGGTCGGGATTACGCCGCCTATTTAGGCAATGTTTTTGCCGGTAACGCCGAAATACAAGCCGCAGCGCATAGCTGGGCGCTGGAAGAGGTGCAGCATGGGGCAACGCTGGGGCGCTGGGCACAGATTGCCGATCCTGCCTTTGATTTCCCGACCGCCGTTGCGCGCTTTCGTGCCGGGTATCACCTGAATATCCACGCCGTTGAATCCGTACGCGGCTCGCGGTCAGGTGAATTGCTGGCGCGGTGCATCGTCGAGACCGGAACCAGCTCCTATTACACGGCACTGGGCGAGGCGACGCAGGAGCCGGTTTTAAAGGCTATATGCCATAAAATTACCGCCGATGAGTTCCGGCATTATAAAATGTTTTATGACTATTTGCGGCACTATCTAGATCTGGAATCCCTTAACCGTTTTGAGCGTTTGAAAATCGGCATCGGTAGGGCGCGGGAATCCGAGGATGACGAGTTGGCTTACGCTTATTATGCCGCCAATGCCGCGCCGGATGCCACGTATGATCGCGCGCGCTACAGCCGGGAATATCTTGGTCGCGCTTATCAATTTTATCGGCCGCATCATGTGAAGCGGGGTGTCGGTATGATTTTCAAGGCCTGCGGACTCAAGCCGCACACGCCCATGCAGGGCGTGGTGAACCATGTGGTTTGGTGGCTGATCAGGAATAAAACCAGAAAGTTGGCGCGGGCGGCTTAATCGCGGCGAAAAATCATGGCGAGATGAGGGATGCCGTTGAATGTCTTCCAATCCACTTCGGCGTACATGGGGCGCCACGGATAATCATTGTTGATATAATAGAGTGTCGCAGATACCCGGATACCGAGTGTAATCAGAATAGAAAGTCCGGGCAGAGCCATCAGGCTGTCGGTCATCTGTTTGGCGTAATTAATGTCAAGAATATGCTGAAAGACAACCGAGTCAAACAGGGCATGCACCTTTTCCTTGGCCGCCAGGACTGTCAAATCGTTATAGACCGCGTCATAGACCTTATCAAGGTCGCGCGGATGTTCTTCGCGCAAACGCCGGATCATTTCCGGCATGTCATAACCGATAACACGCGGGAAAAAGCGTTTTAAGAGTGCGGCATTGCGTCCTAGCCCACAACCGAAATCCATCACCACGGGGGGCTGCTGGTTTTTTTGCTGCAAATCCCGGACGGCTGTTTCCATCGCCTGTGCCAAAGTCGGCGAAATATAATTAGGTTGCCAGGCTCCTGTCGGCCCGACGATCATCTCTTTCACAGCGCCGATGGATTCCAGGTTGGAGACATCGCTCCAGTTGGCGTAACTGTCCCAGATGTTCTTATCGGACATTTTTGACCTGTTCTCTGGAGAAAGGGGGAGTAAAAGGCATAAACTTGTCGGGTGACGCTGTCCAGTCCAACCGACCAGGCAAACGGCAAAACTGCTTTTTCCGGCTTTCACCGACTAAGCATTTGGGATAAAGAATAATTATACCCTTTTTACCTTTATGCTGAGAAAGATTCCCTTATGACGACGCAACCCGAAGCATCCGTGATGTCCCGTATTGTCAGCCTGTGCAAAAGGCGCGGTTTTGTGTTCCCGGCTTCGGAAATATATGGCGGCATCAACGGCTTCTGGGATTTTGGTCCGTTGGGCGCACAGTTGAAAAACAACATCCGTGATGCATGGTGGCGCGCGATGGTGGAATGCCCGCCTTTGGGGCCGGACGGCAAGCCGGTGTCGATTGTCGGGCTGGACAGCGCGATCATTCAGCATCCGACCACCTGGGTGGCTTCGGGGCATGTGGGTGGGTTTTCCGATCTGATGACCGATTGCCGTGAAAGTAAGCAACGGTATCGGGCGGATCATGTCCGGGTTTTTCAGGTCAATTTTAACGGCAGGGGCGCGGAGAAGTTCCTCCTGGTCGCCGCCATTGCCGATGATGATATTGAATCAGTCATTTTCAAGAAGGCGAAGAAATTAATTCAGAAAAAAGGCGGGGGCGATATCACGCCACTTAACCCGCAAGAAAGTTTTGTTCTGACCGACGGCTGGGACAAGCATGGTCAAATCTATGCCCCTGATGCAGAAAATCCCGGCACTTTGACCGAACCGCGCCCCTTTAACCTGATGTTTGAGTCTTACGCGGGGGTAACTCAAAGCGAGGAAAACCGGGTTTATCTGCGTCCGGAAACGGCGCAGGGGATATTTCTGGATTTCAAGCCGGTCGTGGATAGTTCGCGAGTCAAGGTTCCTTTTGGTATTGCCCAGATCGGCAAATCATTCCGTAACGAGGTTACGCCGCGGAACTTTATTTTCCGTGTTCGCGAATTCGAGCAAATGGAAATGGAGTTTTTCTGCCCGCCGGAAGATTCGGCCATGTGGCATGAGTACTGGATCAATCAACGTTACAACTGGTGGATCGCGCAAGGGCTGGCGAAGGATAATCTGATCCGCCGCGATCATGACAAGGATGAGTTGTCGCACTATTCCAGCGCAACTGCGGATGTGGAGTATCGCTATCCCTTCACCGCGCCGGATTTTGGCGAGTTAGAAGGCATCGCACATCGTGGTGATTACGACCTGACCCAACACCAGAAACACAGCAAAACCAATCTGGAATATTTTGATCAGGAAGCGAACCGCAAATATCTGCCGCATGTTATCGAGCCCGCCGCCGGATTGACGCGCGGGGTTCTGGCAATTCTTTGCGAGTCCTATCGTTATGATGAAAGCCGAGCGTCGCCCGAATGGTTGAAAATCAAACCGGCGCTGGCTCCGGTTAAACTTGGCGTGTTTCCGCTGGTGAACAAGGAAGGCATGCCGGAAGTGGCGGAAAAGCTCTATCTTGAGTTGCGCCAGAAATTCACCGCGCAATTCGATGCCAAGCAAACCATCGGCAAGCGTTATGCGCGCATGGATGAAGCAGGGACGCCGTTTTGCCTGACGATTGACGGCGACACGCTGACGGGCGGACAAGTGACGGTACGGATTCGTGACACGGCACAGCAAGAGCGCGTGGATATGACAAAGCTCCCTGCCTATCTGGCAGGTAAACTGGCGGAGGATTCATGATGAACAACCCGGCACAGAAGTGGGTCTATAGTTTCGGAAGCGGCAAGGCCGAAGGGCACGCAGGCATGAAAAACCTGCTGGGCGGCAAGGGGGCCGGGCTGGCCGAGATGTCCAGTCTGGGTCTGCCGGTTCCGCCGGGGTTCACCATCACGACCGAAGTCTGTACCTATTTCTACGCGCACAAGAACAGTTATCCCGCCGATCTGGCCGCTACCCTGCGTCAGGCCATCGCCCAGATGGAGTCACAGCTGGGATCAAAATTCGGCGATGCGGGCAATCCGTTGCTGGTCTCGGTACGTTCCGGCGCGCGGGTATCGATGCCGGGGATGATGGACACCGTGCTGAATCTCGGCCTCAATCAACAAACGGTTGAAGGACTGGTGAAACGCAGCGGCGATGCACGTTTTGCCTATGACAGCTATCGGCGTTTTATCCAGATGTACGGCAGCGTCGTGTTGGGCATCCCCTATCATGCATTCGAGGACGTTCTGGAGGATGTCAAACGCGCACGTTCGTTCCGATTGGATACGGAACTTAAGGCGCAAGATTGGCGTGAAATTATCGAAGGCTATCTCGATGTCGTGCAACGCACCTTGAAAAAGCCGTTCCCGCAAGATGTTACGGAGCAATTATGGGGCGCAGTCGGCGCCGTATTCGGGTCGTGGATGACGCAACGCGCGCTGACTTATCGCAAGCTGAATGATATTCCCCATGACTGGGGTACGGCGGTGAATGTGCAGGCGATGGTGTTCGGCAATATGGGGGAAGATTGCTGTACCGGCGTGGCCTTTACGCGCAATCCCTCCACGGGCGCGAATTTGTTTTATGGCGAATATCTCGTCAACGCGCAGGGCGAGGATGTTGTCGCGGGTATTCGCACGCCACAGCAGCTTACGCTGCAGGGCAAGCAGGAGCAGCACAGCAACCTTCCAGCGATGGAAGAAGTTATGCCGAGTGTCTTTAAGCAGCTTAACGACGCCCGGCTGAAGCTCGAAGCGCATTACCACGACATGCAGGATATCGAATTCACCGTGCAGCAAGGCAAACTTTACATGCTGCAAACTCGTAGCGGCAAGCGTACGGCAGCGGCGGCGCTCAAAATCGCTGTCGATATGGTCAAGGAAGGCCTGATCGACCAGAACACGGCCATCCTGCGGCTTGATCCCAATTCATTAAATCAACTACTGCATCCGATGCTGGATCCAAAGGCAGTGCGCACGGTACTAACCAAGGGATTGCCGGCTTCGCCCGGTGCGGCATCGGGCAAGGTCGTATTGACGGCGGACAAGGCGGAGGACTGGGCCGGAAAAGGCGAGGCCGTTATTCTCTGCCGTGTTGAAACGAGTCCGGAAGATATTCATGGCATGCATGCGGCGCAGGCAATTTTGACCTCGCGCGGCGGCATGACCAGTCATGCGGCGGTGGTCGCACGCGGCATGGGACGCTGCTGCGTCGCTGGAGCCGGGGAAGTGCGTATCGACCTCAAGGCTGGAACGATGACCATCGGCAAGGATGTGCTGAAGGAAGGCGATCTAATAACGCTGGACGGCGCGTCCGGCGAGGTGATGCTGGGTATCGTGCCGACAATTGAGCCGGTATTGTCCGGAGAATTCGCCACGGTCATGAATTGGGCGGATGGTGTCCGTCGGCTAAAGGTGCGCACCAACGCCGAGACGCCAACGGATGCGCGTACGGCACGGCAGTTCGGAGCCGAGGGTATCGGCTTGTGCCGCACCGAACATATGTTTTTCGATGCCGACCGCATCATCGCCATGCGCGAGATGATCGTGGCGGAGGACGAGACCGGGCGGCGTACCGCGCTGGCCAAATTGGAACCCATGCAGCGCAAGGACTTTGTTGAGCTCTTTACGATTATGGCCGGGTTGCCGGTGACCATACGTTTGCTTGATCCGCCGCTGCATGAATTTTTGCCCAAGACGGATGCAGAAATGGCGGCGGTGGCGGCGGCGGCAAAAATTGATGTCGCAAGGGTGCGGTTGCGCGCCGCACAACTGCACGAGAGCAACCCGATGCTGGGGCATCGCGGGTGCCGCCTGGGGATTACATTCCCGGAAATTTATGAAATGCAGGCGCGCGCGATTTTTACTGCGGCGCTGGAAGTGCAGGAAAAATTCGGCGCAAGCATTGTGCCGGAAATCATGATCCCCCTGGTCGCGACACGCAAGGAATTTGATATTCTGAAAGGAGTGATCGACAAGGTCGCGCGTGAGGTCTTGCAGACCGCAGCGACCCGAATGCATTATTTGGTCGGTACAATGATCGAATTGCCGCGTGCCGCCTTGCGCGCCGGAGAAATTGCGACTACGGCGGAATTTTTTAGCTTCGGCACAAACGATCTGACCCAGACGACTTTTGGTATCAGCCGTGATGACGCCGCGTTGTTCATTGGCGATTATCAGCGGCAAGGAATTTTTGAACATGATCCGTTTGTGACTTTGGATCAGGATGGGGTAGGCGAACTGATCAAGATTGGTTTTGAACGTGGACGCGCGACGCGCCCCGACCTCAAACTCGGCATTTGCGGCGAGCATGGCGGCGATCCTGCGAGCATCAAATTCTGTCATACGGTGGGACTGGACTACGTGTCTTGTTCACCTTATCGCGTGCCGATTGCACGGCTGGCGGCGGCACAGGCATCACTGGCTGAACTGGCCGCAAAGGAAATGCAGCGCAGCGCGGCGTAATCACCCTGCCGGCAAGATTATTTGTGCATCCAGTCCGGGATTTCCACCCGCAGCCGTGCGGTATCGCATTGAAACTCCTTCGTGCTTTCTACCGCAGCGATCTTCAGCACGGCCAGACCAACATCGTCCTGCGACGAACGCATGGTGCCAACGGCTTCATTTTCAAGCGTCACTGCTGTACCTGGCGCGGGGCAGGAGCCGTTGATGTGAACCGGATAGGCGCGTTTTTTGATCAGTGCGCGATAAAAAGTACGCGCGGTCAGTTCCTGTCCGATATAGCAGCCTTTTTCAAAACTGATGCCGTTGAGTTTTTCCAGACTATATTCCAGCAGGATGCTTTCTGAGGGGATCATGTCCAAAGCGCCATCCGGAACCCCCAATGATAATCGCAGGCGATGATAGGCACACACTGCCGCCACATCTTCGGTCGGAAGCAGCGCGCGCGGCGCGATGCGGCGTTGCCCAAGTGCGGGAAGACGGGGATCAGGAAAGACGAAACCTCCATTCGTTTCTGGGTATGATGTTGTTGCTCCCTGTTGCCCAAAAAAGGTAACGGCAACGCCTTGTGACTCCGACAGATCCGTGATCGTGACGGCGCTGCGTAATTTATAGTGATTGAGATGCCTGATCAGACTGGTAATTCCGCTGGTCGCGCAATCCAGCCATAATGCGCCACCGATATCGATGATGAATAGATCATGCAGGAATTTTCCTTGCGGATTCAGCATGGCGCCATAGACGGCGCGGTTGGAGGCGGCGCCGGCGATATCATTACTGACCATCCCCTGAAGAAATTTATGTCGGTCTGCACCGCCGACGGCGATCACGCCGCGCGGGAGAAGTGCGCTATGTGTTTCGGTCAATTTCTCTCCTCTGTGGATGAAAGTAATTACGTGATTGCTTTCAGGCTGCATTTAACCAAACATTACTCTCCCAGGCTCAAGAAGATAACAATATTGAGGAGCGGCGCATGGTTGTTAAGGCAGCATACCCTAAGAGAGTATTTGCTCAAGATGATCCGTTGCCATCGCCGCCGCCGCCAACAAAGCTGCAACTCATTGTGACAGGCCCGCATGCACATGCCCGACATGGCGCATGTTGGGATGTGCGCTGCCATGAGGACATGACGATGCACATGCTCATTCCTCTGTCATGTCCAGACACCACACGCTTGGTGGTGTCTGCTGATACAACACCGAATTATGCCGTGGAGCAGCCCTTGCCGCTGGTGAGTTAAATTCGCGCACCCGCATCATCAACGCTTTATTATAATTGCTTTTTTTTAGTTATTTAGTTTCATAACTGCAGAATATAGTAGGCGTACCACGTTTATTCAGTAGCCATGCAGACTTAGCGGGAGAGAATATTATGAAGCATGAAGGTTTATCCGGAAAAGTTCGCGCAGGTTTTCTTGCGGCGGCGGTTTTGATGACCGGCGCAGGGTGTATCAAGAACGGAAAGTTTGTTGCACCGCCGAACCTCGTGCCGGAGACAAAACTTTATTCCCTTCCCAAACACCCCTCATGCTCTGCCGTTATTACAGATCCGGCGGGAACTATGGACAGAATGGCCGATACACGGCGGCAGATTACTGTTGATGTTACTTGCCCGCAGAAAGGCTCATCATCTGAGTCATCACTCATCATTGCCAAGGATCTCATTGAGACATTGCAGCACTCTGGCCTGCCATTCGACCAACGCGAGCTAGCTCCTGCCGCGAAGGGTAACAGCTGGGGTGTGTCAATCACGACGAAACCCGCCGAAGCAATTGAGGTCTGGCGTAAAAATAACAAATTAGTCCCTCAATACAGGCCATAACCTGCCGGTGCGCGGCTTTGATGAGAAGCCGTCGCACCACACTGGAGTTCGCGGATTACGTCGTGAAGGCTATTTATTCCAAGGTGGAATATGATGAATCAGAGGGACTTAACTAGAAATATTTCTGCTGCTTTTCTTGCGGCTTCAGTGCTTGTCACTGGGGTAGGCTGCAGCAGCAACAGGGCGCTGACTTCTTCACAAGATGCACAGATTTCTTCACAAGGTAATGCCCCTGATGAAGCGTGCCCTGCAAATATCGTGACTTATGATAGTCCCCGGCATCCACAATGCAATATTGTGGTTGCGGAACAGGGGGGCATCATCGCTCGAGCATTTGATACAACACGCCCAACAGTTGTCACGGTCGTGTGTCTTGGTGGGTCTAAAGACCCTCAGGGTCAAAACCATGAACCAAATGTGCTCATGAACGAACTCACAGACTCTTTAAGACGCGCCGGGCAGGAATTTACCCGAAATGACCTGGGTACATCTGCGAATGGTGTTTTTTCTACCTCTGAATTTAAGCTGGCTCCCAGAATAGCAGAGAGAGCGTGGCGTAATGATCACTTGGTTATCCTTTCTAAAAATTAGTTTTCCTGACCAGAAAGCGTGCTTAACACTCGCTTAACATTCATCGCATAGCTTTCAGCCTATGATAGGCAGAAATCTATGCGCTTTGTTCTTGAGCATGCTGGTTTTATCCGGCTGTATTCCCGATCATTGGCCAGAAGCATGGAAGGTTCAGGCGCGCCCGGTCTATGACAAGCAACCACCCCCATGGTGTTATCGTTCTTTGGCCAAGATCGATTGCTATGCCCAGCCTCTGAAGGGCGCGACGGCAGATCATCAGATCACGGCCACCCTGCCGCAGCAGCAAGATCCTGCGCCAACGATCCTGAATCCCGCGCCGGTTTCGGTGGTAACCCCGGCTCCTGCCGCGGCAAAGCCAGTCATTGAGCAAACTGCCCCGCTCAAAATGGCCGCGAAGAAAAAGCCAACTCATAAAAAGGTTCATAAAAACCCCCGAAGCAAAACAATGGCGAAGAACGCGCCTTCGGCGGCCTGTCCGCCTTGTGACACCTCAAAGGCGGCATCGCCCCCGGCAGCGCCACCCGCGCCGCCGCAAGTTCCTGCAGCATCGGCGCCAGAGCCGGCCAAGGAACAACTTCCCCATTAAATCCGGGATCATCCCCCCGTGAGAAACCTCTTTCCGGGCTGTAGCCCGGAGGCTATAGTTGCACACCTTTGACGAATCTTCAGGAAGAACCGCCCCATGACCATGTTTGATTTGATTACGCCCGCGATGGCCGCTGAAGCGACTGCAACCGCTGTCGCATCGGGGCCGCCAGTGACTGCGTTTGACAGCTTGATGAATTTTATGCCGCTCTTCCTCATTCTGCTGGTCATGTATTTCTTCTTATTGCGTCCGCAGCAACAGACATATCAAAAGCATCAGCAGATGTTGAAGGGGTTGCGCCGTGGTGATCGCGTCGTCACCGGGGGTGGCATCATCGGCACCATCAATAAGCTTGAAGGCGAAGATGTTCTCGTGGTGGAAATCGCCGAAAATGTGCGCGTCCGAGTCCAGCGCGCGACGATTACCGGCGTCGTTGCCCGCACCGAACCCATCGCGAACAGCAATGAGCCGGAAGCCAACAAAAACGCGTCCTAATCAGTTCATATTTTTCAGGCACACATGGTCAATATTTCGCGTTGGAAAACTATTTTTATCCTGGCGCTTTGCGTCATGGGTATCCTGTATGCGGCGCCAAACCTCCTGGCGAAATCTACGCAGGAGTGGTTACAGGCGCATATGCCGGGTATCCTGCCCCATAAAACAGTCAGTCTTGGCCTCGACCTGCGCGGCGGTTCGCACCTGCTGCTAGAAGTCAAGCTCGACGCCGTCGTGCAAGAGCATCTGAATGCGATGGTTGACGAGGTACGCACCACTTTACGCAAGGAAAAGATCGCCTACACCGAACTTGGCCTGCGCGACAAGGCCGTCTCATTTCGCGTCAGCAATCCGGAGCAGCTTGACGCCGCAAGAAATGCCGTCGCCACTGACCGTCAGATTGATGTTAAAACCGATGGCCAGCTCATCAGCCTGATGATGTCGCCGCAGCTTGTCCGCGACCGCCAAGGTGCGGCCATGGAGCAGTCCATCGGCATCGTGCGCCGCCGTATCGATGAATCCGGGACGAAGGAACCTTCGATCCAGAGGCAGGGTGAGGATCGCATTCTCGTCCAGTTGCCGGGTGTGGATGACCCGAAGCGCGTGAAGGATCTGCTGGGGCAAACTGCGAAATTGACCTTCCGTTTCGTGGACGAACTGGCGAGTTTCGGTGAGAACCAAGTCAATGCGCCGCCGGGAACGGATCGTCTGCAGACAACTGACCCGAACGTCCCAAGCATCATCGTCCATAAAAGGATCATCGTCGCAGGGGAATCTTTGGTCGATGCCCAGGCCAGCTTTGACCAGAATAACACCCCTGCCGTTTCCTTCAGGTTTGATTCGATCGGCGGCAGAAAATTCGGTGAGGCAACCCGTAATAACAGCGGGCGTTTGTTTGCCATTGTCCTGGACAATAAGGTCATCAGTTTCCCAAAGATCAATGAACCAATTCTGGGGGGCAGCGGCATCATTACCGGCAGTTTTAAGCTTGAGGAGGCCAAGGATCTGGCTTTACTTTTGCGGGCAGGGGCGTTGCCGGCACCGATCAAGGTTTTGGAAGAGCGTACCGTGGGGCCGGGGCTGGGCGCAGACTCGATCAAGGCCGGAGCTTTAGCGGCACTGGCGGGGACTGTTCTGGTCGTGATCTTCATGCTGTTGTCTTATGGGCTGTTTGGAGTTTTCGGCGCGATTGCCCTGGGCTTCAACATCGCCTTCATCTTCGCGATTTTGTCGATCCTGCAAGCGACTCTGACCCTGCCGGGCATTGCGGGTATCGTTCTGACCATCGGCATGGCCGTGGACGCGAATGTGTTGATCTTTGAGCGCATTCGGGAAGAGTTACGCCTAGGGCGCTCGCCCATCGCGGCCATTGATACGGGATATAACCGTGCGCTTACGGCGATCATTGATGCCAACGTCACTACATTGATCTCGGCAGTATTGCTGATGGTTTTCGGCACGGGGCCGGTTAAGGGATTTGGTGTCACACTGACAATCGGCACGGTCACGTCAGTTTTTTCTGCCGTCTGGATCACGCGCCTGATGGTCATCGCTTGGCTGCGCTATACAAAACCCAAGGCTATTCCCATCTAACCGGAAGAGGAAAACGTATGGCATGGAATTCTGTTGTCGCGATTCCGGCGTTCCTTTGTTTTGGACTGTTGCTGGCGGCTTCGCCAGCTTTGGCCAAGAACGATGGGCATGGCAAGCATGAGGATAAAGAGCATGGCCAGCATGCCCGTGGCGCGGATAAGGATAATCGCGGCCATGACGGATCAGGCTGGTTAATTCATAATTCCGATGCGGATATCATCCGCAGCTATTTATCCGCCCAGAGTTCCCATGATCATGCTGGCGCTGGTCATGCTCACAAAAAATGTCCGCCTGGTCTGGCAAAAAAACAAAATGGTTGCCTGCCGCCGGGTATCGCCAAGAAATATGAGATAGGCAATGTCCTTCATGATGGCGTTTGGGTACCACTTCCTGAAGAGCTGCGCTTGCGGCTACGTCCTCCCCCTGGACATCATTACGTACAGATTGACAGGGATATCGTGCTGATCGCCGAGGCCAGTAAGAAAATCATTGATGCGGTCACACTATTATCGGCCGTAAGATAAGCGCTATGCCAGAAATTCCCGCAGCGCCAGGTCGAGACTGGCGCGGATGGCCTCTAGCCTGATTGTACTGCGCGTGCCGGAAAAGCGGCATTGCTCGGCCAAGGCTCCTTGGCCGCGACGCGCGACAGCGATATAAACCAGCCCCACAGGTTTTTCCGAAGTGCCGCCGTCCGGCCCGGCGATGCCGGTGATGGCAATACCAAGGTCACATGAGGTGTTGCGGATCAAGCCTTGCGCCATCGCCTGTGCCACAATGTCGCTGACAGCGCCGTGTTTTTCCAGATGCGCCGGTGCGACATGCAATAAATCAATTTTGGACTGGTTTGAATAAGTGATAAAGCCTCGTTCAAACACATCCGAAGCGCCGGGGATTTCCGTCAACAGTCCCGCCAATAACCCGCCAGTGCATGACTCTGCCGTCGCAAGTTTTACTCTGCCAGCGCTGCAACGCTGCAGAAATGTTTCAGCCAAAGTGATGAGACCGTTGTCAAACATGCGGCAGGCGGATCGTCGCCACAGCTTGCGCGGCAATGCCTTCTTCACGCCCGGTGAAGCCCAGACGCTCGGTGGTCGTGGCTTTAACCGCAATGCGTGACAGGTCGATTTCCAGCATCTCAGCCAGCCGGTTTCGCATGGCATCACGATGCGGACCGATTTTCGGTCGCTCACACATCAGAGTCACGTCGATATGGGCAATGACCCCGCCGCGTTGCCTCACCCGATTGACGGCGTAATGCACGAAATGGGCACTATCTTTGCCCTTCCACTGCGGATCGCTGGGCGGAAAATGCGCGCCGATATCGCCATCGGCCAGCGCCCCGAATATCGCGTCACAAACCGCATGCAATGCGACATCAGCATCGGAATGTCCTTCGAGCTGCTGCGTGTGCGGAACTTTAATGCCGCATAAGTTCGTGTGTGTTCCAGGAATCAGGCGATGTACATCAAAACCAAAGCCGGTGCGGATATCATCCATCGGTTGCCCCAAAAGCCGCGCGGCGCGGCCAAGATCATCAGGATTGGTAATTTTCATATTATCGGGATTTGAAGGAACGAGAGCAACCGGTATTCCGGCTTCCTCGGCCACGGCTGCGTCGTCGGTCAATTGCGCTCCACGCACGGCACGGTGGGCGGCAAGAATAGGCGCATAGTGAAAAGCCTGCGGCGTGTGCGCCTGCCAGAGGTTGGTGCGGTCTATCGTTGCGGTAATCTTGATTCCCTGGCCGCGCTTTAGAGTATCGACCAAGGGCTTTGCCGCAATCGCCCCCGGAGAGGTTTGCAGGCTTTGACATACCGCACTGATCGTCGGCGCATCGACGAGGGGACGTGCCGCGTCATGGATCAAGACGTTATCAGGCGCTTGGGCGGCCAAAGCCTCCAGGCCGTTCAGCACGCTTTCCTGACGACTGCTGCCGCCACGCGCCGGAGCGGAAAGTCCCAGATCGCCGACCGCAGCTTCGTAAAGATCCCCATGAGCAGGGTTAATGACCACGAGTACGCCAGAAATATCCGGATGATTCAAAAAGGCCTGCACACTGCGCCGCAGTATAGGTTGTCCCGCCAGGTCCATATATTGCTTGGGCAAAGCGCCGCCAAAGCGTTCTCCGCTTCCGGCTGCGACAATCAGAGCGACGTTTTTCTTCATCCCCTGCGTGTATTCAAATTTCAGCTTAAGCACAATAGGCGGGTGTTAATTAATCATCGCGTTATGAAAAATCTTATTCCTTGCTCCTCCTCCTGACATGGTCTAAAACTGCCTAAATATTGTGCAAGTGGTGGAGTAAATTTTGGACGGTTATACACCTCCGCCTGTTCCCCGGCTTAAGCCTATTAAAATCGGCGATATCGTAGTTGCCGAACCGGTTTTTCTTGCGCCGATGTCGGGGGTCAGCGATATGCCCTTTCGACGCCTGGTCAAAAGTTTCGGATCCGGAATTGTCGTCTCCGAGATGATCGCCAGCGAGGCGATGATCCGCGAGAATCGCAAGACGCAGCATATGGCGCAGCACAAAGCTGATGAATATCCTGTCGCTCTGCAACTCGCGGGGTGCGAACCGGAAGTCATGGCTGCGGCGGCGCGGCTCAACGAAGCGCGGGGAGTCAATATCATCGACATCAATTTTGGCTGCCCGGTCAAAAAGGTCGTTAACGGCCATGCCGGATCAGCACTGATGCGCGACGAAATTCATGCTGCGCGCATTCTCGAAGCCACGGTCAAGGCCGTCAAGATCCCCGTAACCCTCAAAATGCGGATGGGGTGGGATCATCAAAATCTGAATGCCCCGCGGTTGGCGAAAATTGCCGAAGAATGCGGCATTAAAATGGTCACCGTTCATGGCCGCACCCGTTGCCAGATGTATGAAGGGCAGGCCGATTGGCGTTTTATTCGTCATGTCAAAGAGGCCGTAACGATCCCGGTGATTGCGAACGGCGATATTCTGGATTTTACCGATGCCGTCGCGGCACTGGAACAATCGGGCGCAGACGGAGTTATGATTGGACGCGGAACCTATGGGCGGCCATGGTTTGTGCGGCAAGTGATGGATCATTTACGTACGGGCGTTACCCCTTTGCCGCCGCCGCTGCAGCAGCGACGCACCGTGATGCTTGAACATATGGAAGCGATGCTCTCCCACTACGGCATCACAACCGGCATCAAGATTGCGCGCAAACATATCGGCTGGTACAGCAGGGGCATACCTCAATCAGCTGAATTCCGGGCACAAATCAACCGGACAGAAGATCCGGACGCCGTCCGTCGCCAGATCGAAATCTTTTACGATGCGCTGCCGGAAGAGCTTGCCGCATGAGCGCCTTACGCGATGCGAAATCTTCAAACGGTCTTGCCGCCACCGTCGCGACGCATTTACAGGACTATTTTTCCGGACACGACGGGCTGTTGCCGCCCTCCGGGCTTTATGAGCGGGTCTTGCAGGAAGTTGAACGTCCGCTCCTGTTACTGACCTTACGTGAATGCCGCGGCAACCAGATCAAAGCCGCCGCGATCCTTGGCATCAATCGCAACACCTTGCGGAAAAAGTTACGTGACCTCGGTATTACTGCCAAGCAGGCGCGCCGATGAAAGTTGCGTTTTCCACCAACCCCAACCGCTTCAGCTGGCGTCTGCGCTTTCTCGAATGGGCGCGACGGGTCAAATTACGCGCGCGACTGGCGATCGCCTTGACAATTCTGGCGGTCGCTTCCGGCCTGGCAACCTACGCCGCCTTGTCAAATACGCAGGCGCTTGATCAGGATCCTTCGACGGTCACGGGGCTGCTGTTTTTTGACCTGATCCTGTTGCTGCTGCTGGCGGCCTTGATCGCCCACCGCATGGTTAAGCTTTATGTGACGCGACGGCGTAATCAGGCCGGATCGCGGCTGCATGTGAAGATGGTCGGCGTCATGACCATGTTGTCGGTAACACCGTCAATTATCGTCGCAGTCTTTGCCGGATCATTCTTCTATTTCGGCGTGCAATCCTGGTTCAGTGACCGTGTGCGGACGGCGGTGAATGAATCGCTTGAAGTCGCCCAAGCCTATCTTAAGGAACATCAGCAAGTCTTGCGCGCCGACACACTGGCAATGGCCAATGACCTAAACCGTGCGGCCTTTCGCATCGGCGCAGATATTGCCATTTTGCCAAAACTGGTTGATGCCCAAGCCTCGGTACGTTCCTTGAACGAGGCGATTGTTTTCGACCATAGCGGCAAAATTCTGGCGCGTGCCGGGTTAAGTTTCTCCTTAAGCCTTGAACCTATTTCAGACGAGATGCTGGAGCGCGCACGAAAAGGCGAGGTTGTCCTGCGGATCAGCGATGACGATGCGCGGGTACGCGCGTTGGTGCGGCTGGATAATTTTGTTGATACATACTTGTTTGTCGGAAGGCTGGTTGAACCAAAAGTTCTGGCGCACATGGCAACCACGCAGGGGGCAGTGCAGGAGTATAAGTCGCTTGAGGCGCGACGGCGACAGATCCAGATCGGTCTGACCGTCGTTTTTATCAGCGTTGCCGTTCTGCTCTTGCTGGCGGCGGTATGGTTTGGTTTGAATTTTGCGGGGCAGATGGTGCGCCCTATCGGCAACCTTATTAACGCGGCAGAGCGGGTGCGGGCAGGCGACCTGACGGCGCGCGTGTCGCGCCACGATGCTGAGATCAATAATGAATTAGGCATGCTGGGGAACGCCTTTAACCGCATGACCAGCCAGCTTCAAAGCCAGCGCAATGAGCTGATCGTCGCCAACCGTCAGCTTGATCAGCGACGACGCTTTACCGAGGCCGTCCTGGCGACGGTTCCCGCCGGCGTGATTGGCATTGATGCCGAGCGTTGTATCAATCTGGTCAATCAGGCGGCACGGGATCTATTCACCTGGGATCCGCGCATGGATTTAAGTGGACAAAAAATTGCCGAAGCCATCCCCGAACTGGGCGAATTGCTGGGCACACTGATCCCCGGCGCGCGGCAGGCTGAAGGGGAGATTGAAATCCGCCGTAGCGGACAACCGACCCGGACATTGCTGGTTCGCATCGCAGCCGAAATGAGCGCTCAAGAGATCCGCAGTTATGTTGTGACCTTCGACGATGTTTCCGACCTGCTCTCGGCGCAGCGCAAGGCAGCCTGGGCCGATGTGGCGCGTCGTATCGCCCATGAAATCAAGAACCCCTTGACCCCCATCCAGCTGGCGGCAGAGCGGCTGCGCCGCCGCTATTTGCATGAAATTAAAACCGATCCGGAAATCTTTGCGAAATGCACCGAGACCATCATGCGTCAGGTCGATGATATCGGGCGTATGGTGGACGAGTTTTCGGCCTTTGCCCGCATGCCTGTTCCGGTTTTGCAGGATCAGGACATCAACGAACTCTGTCGTCAGGCTGTGTTCATGCAAAGCACCGGACGTCCCGATATCAACTTTATTCAGGAGTTGCCAACACAGGCGGCTATGGTGATATGCGACGGACGTCAGGTCGCACAGGCCTTAACCAATATTCTGAAAAACGCTACTGAAGCCGTTGACGGACGCACCGCAGGCGACCACGAAGATTTGCCACAGGGTCAAGTTATACTGCAGGTGAAGATAGCGCCTGAACATATTCTGATTATTGTGACCGACAACGGCAAAGGCTTACCGATCGAAGACCGGAATCGTCTGGCAGAACCATATGTAACCACGCGCAGCAAGGGCACGGGATTGGGACTGGCAATCGTCAAAAAGATTGTCGAGGATCATCGTGGATCCCTGCTGCTCGCAGATCGACCCGATGGCAAGGGAGCGCAGGTGACCCTTAGCCTGCCACGGCATGCAGAAGCCAGCTTGCCTCTGGCGGACGAAGATGATTACGCGCATACTGACGACGATCAGGCGATTCTGCGTAACTTATCTTCACGTTCGGTCAGCAACGGTTAGAGGTCAGACGATGAAAGACGAAAAGACTTTGGCGCATGATATTCTGGTAGTCGATGATGAAGCAGATATTCGCATGCTCATCGAAGGGATCCTCAATGATGACGGATTGAAAACACGCCAGGCCGCAAGCGCCGAAGACGCCCTGACAGCCATTGCGGCGCGGCGTCCCAGCCTGGTCGTTCTGGATATCTGGTTACAAAACGGGCGCATGGACGGCATGCAGGTGCTGGATCTAATTATGCGCGATCATCCGGATCTGCCCGTCATTATGATCAGTGGTCACGGCAATATCGAAACCGCTGTCACCGCCATCAAGCGTGGCGCTTATGATTTTATCGAAAAGCCTTTCAAGTCCGACCGGTTGATCCTGCTGGTACGGCGTGCGCTCGAAGCCTCACGGTTACGGCGTGAAAATAACGAGTTACGCTTCCGCGCCAGTACAGAGCATGAACTGATCGGTAAATCCACGACGGTTACTCAATTACGGCAGCTGATCGACCGGGTCGCGCCGACCAGTAGCCGTGTACTGATCATGGGGCAGGCTGGGGCTGGCAAAGAAGTCGTGGCACGCATGATCCATTCCAAGTCAAAGCGCGCCCATGCGCCCTTTGTCGTGATTAATTGTGCGACCATGCGCCCGGAACAACTCGAAGTCGAGATTTTTGGCGTTGAGCCGAACGCCAATGGCGGTGTGCGTAAGGTTGGCACCTTTGAACAGGCCCATGGCGGCACCCTGTTTCTTGATGAAATTGCCGATATGCCCATGGAAACCCAGGGCAAGATTGTCCGGGCGTTGCACGAACAAGTATTTTGCCGCGTGGGCGGGACGACCAAGGTTGAGGTTGATGTGCGCGTGATCGCCGCAAGCAACCATGATCTGCAATCAGAAATGGAAGCCGGGCGCTTGCGTCAAGATCTTTATTATCGTTTGAGCGTTGTCCCCATCAAAGTTCCTTCTCTGGCGGAACGCCGCGATGATATACCGCTGCTGGCACGGCACTTCCTGCAACGTGCCACAGAGATTTCCGGATTGCCCGGACGTGATTTAAGCGACGAGGCACTTGCGGCGCTGCAAGCTTATGCCTGGCCGGGAAATGTGCGTCAGTTGCGTAACGCGATGGAATGGCTTCTGATTATGGCAAGTGACAATGGGAACTCTATCCGCGCCGATTCATTGCCGCCCGAAATTACTGCATCGACCCCCAATGTTCTGCGCTGGGAGCGGGGCGGGGAGATTATGGGGCTGCCCTTACGTGACGCGCGCGAGATGTTCGAACGTGAATATCTGCTGGCGCAAGTCACGCGCTTTGGCGGTAATATCTCGCGTACGGCGAGTTTCATTGGCATGGAACGTTCAGCGTTGCACCGCAAACTGAAACTGCTGGGCGTCCACGGCAATAACGACAACAAGATGTTACAGGAGCATGTCGGCTCGGAGAACGTGAATTAAGATGCTATCGGCTCTTTTCTTCTGATGGCCGAGTCTTTGCCTCTTTCTGAACGACCCCAGCAGCGGCCTGCACTGATCATTTTCGATTGGGATGACACGCTGGTCGATAATTACGCGGCGATACATGCCGCAATTAATGCAGCGCGGGCGCATTTCAATAAGCCGGTATGGAGTCTCGAAGAAACGCGCCTGAAGTGCCGTACGGCGCTGCATGAAATATTTCCCTATTGGTTCGGCGACGCCTGGATGCAGGCAAGGGATGTTTTTTATCGGGTTTTTTCCGAGGAGCATATTGCGCATCTACGGATCAAGCCCGGCGCACCGGAACTCCTCGCCGCAATAACGCATGTCGGGATTCCCGTAGCGGTTAACAGCAACAAGAGCAGCGACTTTTTACGTCAGGAAGTGGCGCATCTCGGCTGGGACAGCTTTTTCTCAGTTCTGGTCGGTGCGGGTGATGTACCCCGGGGTAAACCTGCGCCGGACGGCGTTCACCATATACGGCAAATACTTGCCCTTTCCGCCTCATCCCCAACGTGGTTCGTCGGTGATAACGATATGGACGTCCAGACCGCACGCGCCGGGGGCTGTTTGCCGATTTTGTTGCAGCCGCACAAGGAAAATGAAGGCGTCAGGGAAGGGGTCGTTTTCGTTAATAACTGTCACGAAATGCTGGATTTTTTTCATACGGTAGCTTGAAGAATCCCTGCATACCAGTTAATCCTTTATTTAGGTGGCACGTATATAAGTATTTGTTTCTCAGAGAACAATAGACTTGCGCGGCTGATAGAAAATTCGGGGAGAATTGCGGTTATGAGTGATAGCAGTTGCAAGGCGCAGAACGTCCAGGACGTTTTCCTCAATTTTTTGCGCAAGAACAAAACACCGGTGACAATTTTTTTAGTCAATGGCGTCAAGCTTCAAGGCATAGTTACGTGGTTTGATAATTTTTCGGTTCTGCTGCGCCGTGATGCGCACGCACAACTTGTCTACAAACATGCCATATCAACCGTAATGCCGACGGTTCCGGTTCAATTATTTGAACCGCCCGTCGAAGGCGATACGCAAGCTGTCCAGTCATAGCGAAGATGGGCTGCGCCGGGGCGACAGGGCTCTGGTTCTTAAACCGCTTCTGGCGGGGCAAGCCGCAACGCGCACATGCCAGTCGATGCTGGCCGAAGCCGTAGGTCTGGCCGAAGCGATCAACGTTGATATCGTCGATGCCCAATATGTCAATTTGAAGAAGCCGACTTCGGCTCATTTGTTTGGCCGCGGATGGGTCGGGCAGGTCGCGGAGCGCATTGTTCCTGAAAACATCGCGTTGGTCATCGTCGATCATGCCTTGTCACCGATCCAGCAGCGCAACCTTGAGCGCGTCTGGAAGGCCAAAGTCATTGACCGCACCGGATTGATTCTTGAGATTTTTGGCGCCCGCGCGCGCACCCGCGAAGGCCAATTGCAGGTCGAGTTGGCGGCGCTTGATTATCAGCGCTCGCGTCTGGTGCGGTCATGGACTCACCTGGAACGGCAGCGCGGTGGGTTTGGATTTCTGGGTGGCCCCGGTGAATCGCAACTGGAAATGGATCGACGTCTGATCGACCAGCGTATTTTAAAGATCAAGGAGGCTCTGGAGGATGTACGCCGCACCCGCGGTTTGCAACGCACAGCCCGTGCCCGCGCCGAACTGCCTACTGTTGCGCTGGTCGGCTACACCAATGCGGGTAAGTCCACGCTCTTCAATCGCCTAACCCAGGCCGATGTGTTGGCCAAAGATATGCTCTTCGCCACGCTCGACCCGACGATGCGCGCCTTTAAATTACCAAGCGGGCGCGAAGTTATCCTCTCTGATACGGTCGGATTTATTGCCGACCTGCCGACACAGTTGATCGAAGCTTTCCGCGCGACGCTTGAGGAAGTACAACACGCCGCCGTGATCCTTCACGTCCGCGATATTGCCCATCCCGACACGCGGGCACAGCAGCAGGACGTTGAGAAAGTTTTGCGTTCTCTGAAGATTGAGGGCAATGATGCGCGCGTGATCGAAGTCCTGAATAAGGCCGATCTGTTACCGAACGAGGCGCGGCATCGGCTTGGCGAAGAGGCTATGCGGCAAAGTCGGGACGCCGCGCAGGCCGACAATGACCTGGCCGACGTCAAACATCATGGCAAAGGCGGCGTGGCCGTGGTCTCGGCGCTTGATGGCATTGGAATCGGCATGCTGCTGGAGCGCATTGAGACCACACTGGGGTTTGAAGAATATATCGTGCAGCTAACCCTGCCGAGTGCCGACGGGGCGGCTTTGGCGTGGTTGCACGCGCACGGCCGTATTCTCGCCAAGGAAGAACAGGAAGAGTTTGTTCAGTTGGAAGTTGCGCTCAATTTTGCCGATCTTGGGCGTTTTAAACACAAATTTGTTGAATCCGCATAATATCTTCCCTCAAGTCTTGCCAGACGCCCGCATGCGGCATAATTAGAGAGGAGGGGGCGTCATCAAGGAAGCCTCCGGTCTGGAAAGTCTTATCAGTGCATATCAATATTCAACTGGTGTCGGACATCGTCGCCGAAGTCGGTCGTGGCGTCATCCTTCCGCGCTGGCGCAATCTGCAGGCGCATGAGATCCGGGAAAAAACCGGCCCGCAGGATCTTGTAACCGTGGCGGATCACGAAGCCGAGGAAAAGCTCGCGCCGCTGCTGCGCGGCCTTATACCTGGTTCTCTGGTGCTGGGCGAAGAACGTTACGCGGCGGATCACAGTGTGCTGAATGTCCTGCACACCGAACAACCGGTCTGGATTATTGATCCTGTGGACGGAACAAAAAATTTTTCCGAAGGAGCAGAACAGTTCGGAACCATTATTGCCCTCGTCCACAAAGGCGAAACTCTTGCCGGGTGGATTCATCATCCGGTGACAGGGGACACGTTGGTCACCGAGCTTGGCAGCGGCGCCTTTTTCAAGGGAAAAAGATTGTCTGTCATGCCGCCAGCGCCACTTTCACAACTCCAGGGCACCTTGGGAACACGTTTGCACAAGCCAGTTGCCAAAGCTGTTGGCAAGGGCCCGGGGCCGCAATTCCATCCGCACCGGAATGTTTCCTGCGAGGTCTATGTCGCACTCCTGACAGGTGAGAAATTATTTCCCTCCTCATCGCCGGCAGAGGGTCAGGAATCCTTCCGCGTGACGCTGTCTGGCAGCAAACCCTGGGATGATGCCGCCGGGGTTCTTGCCGTGCGCGAGGGGGGTGGCGAAGTGATTGATTGGGAGGGCACGCCATATCATAGCGCTATGCTCGACAATGGCATCATTGCTGGGCCAAGTCTTGAATGCTGTATGGAATTACGTGATTGGCTCATGCCAGCGTATCACTTGGCCATGAAAGAGTATCACGCAGGGAAAGTGGCGGTTACAGTTTAAGAGCCAGCCATATTCTATTGATCCAACACGGTAATTATTCATTCAAATAAATGTCGCAACGGCTTGGGCAGAATTGATCCTCCATCGCAACGTCATGACTGGAGAAAACCACTGCAAATACTAATTTTATTATTTTATATCAATTATATGTGGCTCACTCTTGATGTTTTATATTGATCCATGCTGCTTCCCACTCGGCCAATGAAATACGCCGATATAAGTCATTTTCGCGCCCCAAAGCCTGTTCCATCGCCCGAAAACGACGCTCAAACTTGTGATTCGCGGTTCTTAGGGCTGTTTCAGGGTCAATTTTGAGCTTATTGGCCAGACAAACGGCCGTAAAAAGCACGTCTCCGAGCTCATCCGTCAACCGCGCCACATTTCCGCCATCCAGTTCAGCCTGCAGTTCAGAAATTTCCTCGGCAAGCTTGGGAAAGACATCCGAAGCCGTAGGCCAATCAAAGCCAACCTGCGTGGAGCGGTGCACCAGCTTCTGCGCGCGGCTTAAGGCCGGTTGCGCTATAATAATCCCGTCCAGAATGCTGGTGGCCTCCGGCGCTGCAGGCGCGTCAGCAGACGCAGCTTTCTCGGCGCGCTCTTTCGCCTTATCAGACTCCCAGCGCGTGACCATATCCTCGGCCGTCGCGATAACTTCATCCCCAAACACATGCGGATGACGGCGGATCAGTTTGTCGGCGATGCCACCAGCAATAGAGGAAAAGTCAAACTTTCCTTCTTCGGACGCCAACTGACCGTAAAAGACGACCTGAAGCAGCAAATCGCCCAATTCTTCGTGCAGCGCTTCAAAATCGTGTCTTTCGGCCGCATCCGCGACCTCATAGGCTTCCTCAATTGCGTAACGGGCGAGGGTGGCATAGGTCTGTTTCAAATCCCATGGGCAGCCGTGCTTTGGATCGCGCAGTCGTGCCATAACAGCCAGCAGCCGTGGCAGCGGCGCAACCGGAAGCCCGTGGCTGTCTGTTTCAGAGACTGTTTCATGGGTGGCTTTTTTCACGTGGATGATCCTTGCGGCATAGCTCATTGATTTAAAGGGATGAGAGCCTTATTTGCGCCAATTCAACCCGGGATTCCAGCATCATGATTGTCGCATAAGATATATTATGTTAAATCATATATCGACAATAACAGTGCCAGATGATAAATCAGTCTTATGTATAAAAAAGACAACCCTCAAACATGGCATGGGCTTATAGAAATACAGCGCGCACATATTGCGGCTTTGAACACGACTATACCCGCCGGACAAAATAACCACCCCGAACTGTTGAATGCCCAAAGTGACCTCAACAGACTTATCGCCGCCGAGCGGCTGGAGCCGTCATGGGAGCGCGTGCCGTCAGAGGATAAAGCTGTCCATGCCCCTTCATCATATCTTCCTTTTAGTTTGAAAGAACGCGACGATTGCATCATCAGCCCTGACGTGATTGTTTATAAAGCGGACGAGTTAAATAATACTGTAGAGACGCGCTTGCTCATGGAAGCCATGAAGTATGTCGCCGACTCATGGAGAGGCAATCAAATCCGCATCTATGGCGGTGAGAGGTTCAGGAAGCTAAGCTGGGCAGTAGCGCAGGTTCATGACGTTGAGGTTGCGAACTTTCGCCTCTTGAACCAGGATAAAACACCAAGAGTCACACAGCTTAAAATTGCCCACGGAATTATTACCGGCCCTCCTGACACACTAAAAACTTTCGACCCCAGCGCGAGGATTACTCCGCAACGACCAGGCAGTGATGTGCTTAGTGATGTCCTGACCAAGTTTTACAGGCTTTGATTACGCCCTGCACCATGCGTATGCCACTGCGCTCATGGCTTTAGACAGTTTTCATTCGTGCGTCCGGCGATGAAATCATCGGCGTTGGATATTGTTGTTTGCGCAATGTCGCGCAAAGCCTCCTGAGTCAAAAAAGACTGATGCCCCGTGACCAAGACGTTAGGAAAGCTTAATAGCCGGACAAAAATGTCGTCCTGCATAACCTGTCCGGACAAATCACGGAAGAACAGGTCTCCTTCACCTTCGTAAACATCCAGCCCGACCGCCCCCAGACGCCTTGCCTTAAGTGCCTGGATCAGCGCCATCGTATCTATCAGCCCGCCGCGGCTGGTATTAATCAGCATCGCACCGGGCTTCATCGTCGCCAGTGCCTCTGCCCCAATCATGTGCTGCGTCTGTGGCGTCAGCGGAACATGCAGGCTGACAATATCCGATGACCGCAAGAGTTCCGGCAGCGGCACATAGCGCACCCCCGCTTCTTTGCACGCATCGTTTTCACGCAGGTCATAGGCACGTATGGTACAGCCGAAACCATTCAAAATTCGTGCCAGCACGCGCCCGATCTTTCCCGTACCAACGATTCCTACGGTTTTGCCGTTCAGATCAAAACCCAGCAAACCATCCAGCAAAAAATTATCCTCGCGCACCTTGTTATACGCATGATGAACTTTCCGGTTGAGCGCCAGCATCAAAGTTACGGCAAATTCGGCAACGGCGTAAGGCGAATAGCGGCATACACGCATGACACAAATATTATTTGCCTGTGCTGCCGTCAGATCAATATTATTAAAGCCCGTGCAGCGCAGGAGTACCAGACGCACGCCTGCGGCCTTTAAGGATTGCAGCACAGGAGCCGTAAAGCAGTCATTTACAAAGCCGCAAACGGCATCAAACCCCTGCGCGAGTAGTGCCGTCTTCTCATCAAGCCGCGCCTCAGTAAACTCCAGTTGATGCCGTCCACCATTTGCCGTCTGCATTGAATCGCGATCATAGGGGCGCGCGCTGTAAAACAGTACCTTCACAACGTGATCTCCAGCCCGTCATAAGCAGGTGCGACAGGCGCCGGAAGACGCGCAGCCAGTTTGGCGTAATCCAGAGAATTGTTCATGTGGGTGATATAGGCCTGCCGCGGCTTGACACGCGCGATCCAGTCCAAGGTCTGTGCGACATGAGAATGTACAGAATGAGGCTCCTCACGCACGGCATCAACCACCCAGCAGGTTACGCCCTCGAGTACGTCGAACGCCGCATTATCAAGACTCTTCACATCCGTGGAATAAGCAAAACGGCCAAAGCGATAACCGAAACTTTGCGAATAACCGTGATCCTGCAGAAAGGGTCGCACCGTAATATTACCAATCCGGAACGGGCCATCAATGACATGGGGCACGACAGACGGGCGATAAAACTTACCAATCTCGCGCGGCGCGAACGCATAGGCGAAACGTTGCTGCAGCTCCGCAATTGTCGGTGCATCCGCGTAAATATCCATAGCCTGGTTCTGCTTGATATTCAGATAACGGATATCATCAAATCCGTGGGTATGATCGGCATGACAATGCGTGTACAAAACCGCACTGATCTCCGTCGGTTTTGCGCGCAGCAACTGACTTCGCAAATCGGGACTGGTGTCGATGAGAAGGGTGGTGGGGCCATCCTCCACCAATATTGATGCGCGCGTGCGATAATTACGCGGTTCATCAGGATCACACGCCCCCCAGTCACCTGCCGCTGTCGGCACGCCACCCGAGCCGCCGCACCCCAAAATTGTTACCTTCATGCCCGTGATACCTTTGGAAACAGCCGATGGAAGTTGGCGGTGGTGATCGCTGCTATTTCCTCGGCGCTCACACCCTTAAGCCGCGCCAGAGCAGCAGCAGTATGCACGACATATGCAGGCTCATTGGTCTTGCCGCGCTGTGGCTCTGGCGCCAAGAATGGTGCATCGGTTTCGACCAGAATCCGGTCAAGCGGCACATCCTTGGTAATGGCGCGAAGTTCTTCAGATTTTTTAAAGGTCAGGATTCCAGATATTGAAATGTAAAATCCAAGTTCCAGCGCCGCCTCGGCCAAAATGCGCCGTGAACTGAAACAATGCATCACGCCGGTCAGTTTGCCTTCGTTACCGCGCATTTCTTCGGCGATGATACGTGCCGTGTCTTCTTCAGCCTCGCGACTATGGACAATGATGGGCAAACCCAAAGCTATGCCCGCGCGCAGGTGCGTACGAAAACTTTCTTCCTGCCGCGCACGCGGTGCGGTGTCATAAAAATAATCCAGACCCGTCTCGCCCAGCGCCGCGACTTTGGGATGTCTGGCCAAGTCTTGAAGTTGTGCAGCCGTGACCTCCTGCCCCTCCTCCGCCACGTGATGCGGATGGACGCCGATACTGCAATAAACATCCGGATACTTCTCGGCGACCGCAACGACCTGCTGCGCCCGGGTGATATGTGTCGAAATGGTCAGAAAGCGCCCTACCCCCGCCGCACGCGCCCGCGCCACGACATTGTCCTGATCGGCGGCAAGTTCGGGAAAATCGAGGTGGCAGTGTGAATCGACGAGAGACATAATGTTACCTTCTCGCAGAAATGAGGGTGCCGTGTCGATAGCGCGTTAGCGTGCGTTTGACGTCAAGCTTGCCACGGCGGTTCTGCGACCTAAACACCATACAAGGACGGACGCACAATCCGTCATTGTATGGTGGAAGGGGGCGGATTCGAACCGCCGTACGCTCGCGCGGGCAGATTTACAGTCTGCTGCCATTAACCACTCGGCCACCCTTCCACGGGTGTTGGAAATCCGCCGGTTTTATACCGGCGCGGAGTTGCCAGTAACGGAATTTTTGCCGCCTTGTCAACAGTTGCGTCCAATTACCTGGCCTAACCCTATGACAAGGCTATGCTTCCACCATATTTGACCGTGCAGGGTTAATTTTAAAAGCCTTATGGCCTGATGCCTGGGCACAGGGTAAGATCCCTGCTGCTGTAATTTTATTGTGAAAAATGTCATGCCGAAATTTACTCCACCGCCCCATAAGTCCCGCCGCAGTGGGGCTAAAAATCCCCGGCTTAATCCCCATAAAAAATCCGCAACGCCGCAAGATTCAGGATGGAGTCCGGTTGGGCCGGGTCGTATCGATGTCGAGGAGGACGTGCCGGCCACGTTACCCCCTCCTCGCCAGAAAAAACACCGCGCGGAGCCGCATGAACGGGGCTTTAAATCAAAGCAGTTCACGTCAGAACCGCCTCGTGAGGCCAAAAAATATGGCCATCTGCTTTATGGCATGCATGCCGTGCGCGAGGCATGGTTGAACCCAGCCCGCCAGTGTCGCCAATTGTGGTTGAGCGGCAGTGCCAACGAAGAATTTTCTGCAGTCCTGCTGCAGGCTCAGGAACGTGGGTTGCAGCGGCCAAGTCCTCTACGTGCCGACAAACCCATGCTTGATCAGATGTTGCCCGGTGCGGTGCATCAGGGGATTGTGCTGGACACCAATCCCCTGCCCGAAACCACGCTGGAACAATTGTTGAAGCAGGAGCCAAAACTTCTTGTCGTGTTGGATCAAGTAACCGATCCGCACAATGTCGGGGCGATCATGCGGTCGGCCACAGCCTTTGGCGCAACGGGCATTATCCTTACCGACCGACATGCGCCGAGCATGACCGGAACGCTGGCCAAAACAGCCTCAGGAGCGCTGGAGCATATCGCGCTGGTGCATGTGGTGAATTTGGCACGCGCGTTAGATCTGTTGCGCGCCGCCGGATTCTGGTGCGTCGGACTGGCGGAAGAAGGCGCCCGGGAATTGCGCCAACTCGACCTTAGTGGTGCGACGGCGCTGGTACTCGGCGCGGAAGGCGAAGGGTTACGCCGGCTCACACGCGAACGCTGCGACGAACTCGCGCATTTGCCGACACAAGGCGCAATCGGCAGCCTCAATGTCTCAACTGCGGCGGCGGTGGCTTTGTATGAAGCGCAAAGACAAAAATAGCGGGCAGGAAAATCAGGTTAAGGTCGATTCGGCATTGTATGATGCATGGATCAAGTATTTGTTCGACCGGCCTACAACATGGCCGCTTTGGTGTGATGACATCGACCTCATTGATTTCACGGCAACACCGGAAGAATTTGTTGCTTTGATCGGTGAAACCATGCGGCGTTCCGGCACTGATTTGCGCGCGTACAGCGACGCTCAGGTTACCAATGGCCTGAAATACATATTCTACAACAGCGTTTCAAATACTGTCTTCACGCTTGTTCAAGATGTCGTGGACAAATCCGCGCGCGCTCATGCCGTCAGACAGATAAAACATCTCTATCGCGATTGCTTTGCCAAACGTTGTGCGAATGTTCTCTCACACCGCGACGAACCAGGCAGCGGAGAATTAAACATTTTTTGCTACATGCTATGGGACGAATCCCCCTTGAGTTCATGGCAGGAAGTCGTGCTGGAGGTCATGGAAGACGCCTTGACCATACCCAATTATGCCTGCATCGAAAGCGCCTTGCATGGATTAGGCCACCGCACCGGTGATCGCAGCGACGTGGCAGCTATCATAGATAACTTCCTGGAACGCACACCACAGCTCCGACCAGAACTCGTCAATTATGCGAAAGCGGCGCGTACGGGGTGTGTGCAATGACGGTGACGGTGCTTTCTACGCCTGTCCAGCCTCGCCCGAGAAACTGGCAGGGGTGATGCCGAGCTTGGCGATCGCGCGATCCCATTTGGTCTCCAGCGCTTTATCGAACAAGAGATCCGTATCGGACGGCACGACCAGCCAGCCATTTTGCTGTAATTCGTGCTCCAACTGTCCGCCGCTCCAAGCCGAATAGCCAAGCGCCATAAGAGACAGACGCGGCCCCTGCCCCACCGCCATATCCTTCAGGATATCGATGGTTGCGGTCAGAGCGACATGATCAACAACGCTGTTGCTTCCCTCCCGCAGATAGTCGGCGCTGTGCAGGACAAAACCACGCCCAACTTCGACCGGACCACCGAAATGGATGTCCACATCTTCGACTTCCGGCGCCAGTTTAAGGTCGAGCTGTTCCAGAAGGTTGCGAAAATTCAACGAGCCATAAAGCCGATTGACGATCAACCCCATCGCCCCATCTTCGTTATGCGTACAGATATAGATAACCGAACGCGCAAAACGCGAGTCCAGCATATTCGGCATGGCAACCAACAGCTGCCCCGTCAGCCATTGCGCCTTGGCGCCGATTCGATGCTTTTGCCCCTGATGCGTTGCCATAGAATTTTCATACCGCATTATGAACCTTTTGACTATATTACAGGTCGCTTGCGGCCACCATCCCCGATTGCCGGATTTGGAATGTAACCAGACCCGGCAAGACATACGAAGAACAGGTACATGAAGATATCAGATACAACCATGCCAGGGATCAGCATGCCACGCATTACCGTTTGGGCATTCCTGCTTCTCCTGCCTTTCCTTTCCGCCACCGCTGAGGCGCAGAGCGGCGTGAAGCAAGGTGAGGTCAGGTTGATCAGCGGCGTTAACGGCGTTGGAAACCTGTCCGAAATTCCCGTTGGTCTGGACGTTACCTTGAATTCAGGTTGGCATACATACTGGCGTTCTCCGGGTGATGCTGGCATGCCGCCACAACTGAGTTGGCAGGGATCGGATTATCATTCAGTCAATGTTGCCGGTGTTGCCTTGCACTACCCTGTTCCAGAGCGGCATATCATCGCCGGACTTGAAACTATCGGTTATGACGGCCACCTGATTTTTCCGTTGAACGTCACGCCACAAAATCCCGGGCAGCCGGTGGAGTTGGTGGGCAAGCTGACTCTTCTGGTGTGCAGCGATATCTGTGTGCCGAATGATTTTGACCTGCAACTTAAGATTCCGGCGGGCGCAGCGACGCCAAGCGCCGCAGCGGATCAACTCAACGCGTGGCGCGCGCGCGTGCCGACGCGCGATACTGCCGCATGGCACATTACAGGAACACGTTCCGGAGATGATGGAAGCACGCTGGTTGATTTTCTTGCCGCAAACCCCCTGCAAGAACCGAAGGCTTTTGCAGAAACGGCGGATGGCGGAATTTTTAGCCCTCCGGAAGTAACGCTCAAGGATGACAAGAAATCGGGAACGATCAAGCTTGTCCTGCGCCATGGCTCTGAAATGCCGCAACCGCCTTTGGTCACACTAACTTTGGCCGACGGCAAGCATGGTTGGGAAGACAGCGTCCAAATTGCGGCCGCTGCACCGCAGTCAGCCTTACGCGCTCCCGCTGTTCAGACGCCCCTGCCGGCATCATTACTGACCATGCTGCTTTTTGCCTTCTTGGGAGGGATGATTTTAAACCTCATGCCCTGCGTACTGCCGGTTCTGTCACTTAAAATCCTTAAATTCATGGGACATGGCGGACGGGAAGACCATGAGGCACGGCATAGTTTTCTGGCGACCAGCGCCGGAATTATCACTTCCTTTCTGCTTCTGGCCGGAATTATGCTTGGGTTGCGCGCCGCCGGACACAGCATTGGCTGGGGTCTGCAATTTCAGCATCCTGGGTTTTTATTTTTTCTGATTGTTGTCTTGCTGGTTTTCGCCGGAAATATGTGGGGATTATTTGAAATCCGTTTGCCGGCGGCGCTCAATGACAGAATTTTTTCCGCCAGCACTCATCATCCGAAGTTGTTGGGCGATTTTTTGACCGGCGGGTTTGCGACCTTGCTGGCGACCCCTTGCACCGCGCCATTTCTTGGGACGGCTATTGGTTTCGCGCTTGGCTCCGGCGCCACCGAGATTTTGGCCATTTTTGCCGGGATGGGATTTGGGATGGCGACCCCCTATTTGCTTGTCGCGGCATTTCCGGGACTGGCGACCCGTATGCCGCGGCCAGGAGCGTGGATGGTCCGGCTCAGACGGATGCTGGCGCTGGCCTTACTCGCGACCGCCGTATGGCTGGGCTGCATCCTGGTCATGCAGGCGCAGCAAGCCGATGCCCCGATGAAATTCGATGAGGCCGCCATTCCGCGCCATGTGGCAGATGGCAAGACGGTCTTCGTCGATGTGACAGCGGCATGGTGTATCACCTGTCAGGTCAACAAGAAACTGGTACTGGAGCGTGCCGATATCGCCGCGCGCCTGAAGAGTCCCGATGTCGTCTTTTTACAGCGGGACTGGACCAAGCCTGATGCGGATATTGCCGACTATTTGCATCGTTTCGGTAAAGGCGGAATTCCGTTTAACGTCATTTATGGCCCCGGAGCTCCAGAAGGGATCGTCTTGCCGGAATTATTGACGCCGGACATCGTCACCGAGGTATTGGACAAAGCGGCACTTAAGCCGTAAAATTCCTACTCAGATATTTCAGGAGCATGACCATGCCTATTAAAGTCGGTGACAAAATCCCCGCCGTGACGATCAAGCAACTGACCGCCGACGGCATGAAGGATCTGGCCACGGCAAGTGTCTTTGCCGATAAAAATATCGTCATGTTCGCCGTGCCGGGAGCCTTTACTCCTACCTGCACCGCAAAGCACCTGCCCGGTTATACCGCCAATGCCGCCGCCTTTAAGGCTCTCGGTATCGAGATTGCCTGTCTTGCGGTCAATGATCCCTTCGTGATGAAGGCGTGGGCGGAAGCACATCACGGCGAAGGGATTACGATGCTGGCCGACGGCAATGCCACGTTTACCAAAGCTTTGGGGCTTGAACTGGACGGCAGTGGCTATGGCCTTGGCACACGCTGCCAACGCTTCGCACTCTATGCCGAAAACGGCAGTGTCAAACACCTTGCGGTGGAAGCGCCGGGAAAATTTGAAGTCTCAAACGCCGAGGCAATGCTGGCAGCCATTAATAAAATGAAGGTTGCTGCCTGATCTATCTGTTTCTGATCGCTTCACGCGCCAGTGCGTCGACGCGTTCGTTTTCGATGTGGCCATCGTGACCGCGCACCCAGATAAATTCAACATCGTGCGCCGCACGCGCCGCATTAAGGCGTTCCCATAAATCCTGATTTTTTACAGGACTTTTGTCGGCTGTCTTCCACCCACGTTTGATCCAGCCCCCGATCCATTTGGTGATGCCGTCTTTGACATAGTTGCTGTCGGTATAGAGCTTGATCAGCGCCGGGCGATTGACGCTCTCTAACGCCATAATAGCGGCCATAAGTTCCATGCGGTTGTTGGTCGTTTCCGGATGGTATCCGGACAATTCTTTTTCATGTCCGTTCCAGCGTAACAACGCGCCCCACCCGCCAGGACCGGGGTTACCGCTGCATGCGCCGTCGGTGTAGATTTCAATATGTTCTTTGCTCATAGCCACGCTTTGAATGCATCGGGGTGGGTCGTGTGATAGGCGAGAATGCGAAGATATTCGGCAGGGTCCTTTGGTGTAACCAGCGCCCCGGGACAACGGTGTGTCCAATCATACTGGCGTGTAGCCAGAAAACGCAATGCTGCCGCCTTTAATAAAAGCGGCATCGCGGCGATTTCATCGGCATGCAGCCGGCGGGTGGCATGATAGGCGCGCACCAATGCCCCGGCGCGAGTGGAGTCAATATCTCCCGACGGCGCGACACACCAGGCATTAATGGCAATTGCCAGATCGTAGGCCAGAAGTTCGTTGCAGGAAAAATAGAAATCGATAACGCCGCTCAGTTTCCTGTTGTCGAAAAAAACGTTCTCGGGGAAGAAATCGGCATGAACCGCGCCACGCGGCAAATGTGCAGGCCAGAGTTCTTGCACGCCCGCACATGTCGCTATCGCCTGCCGGAGAGCCGCAGAGCCATCAGCCCCTTCAGTTAAAAGCTTTTCCCATGAATTCGCCCCCAAACCGTTGGCACGCCGCAAAGGAAATTCAATTCCTGCCTGATGCATGGTGGCCAGAATTTTTCCAGCCGCAGCGCATAACTCCGCATCAGGCTGCAGGACAGATGCTCCTGGTAAAAACGACACGATGACTGCGGGACGTCCGGCAATTTCCCCCAACACAGCACCATCTTCGCGCTTGATGGGTTTGGGACAGGGGATGCCGCGAAAATCAAAAAATTCCGTCAAAGTCAGAAAATACGGCAAATCTTCAGCGTTGGTACGCTGCTCAAACAAAGTCAGGATATAACGACCGGACGCAGCATCGAGTAAATAATTGCTGTTCGACACACCCTCGGCAATGCCGGTGAATTTCTTGAGTGCGCCAAGACGATAGGGAGCAAGAAAGGTGACCAGTTGCTCTGAGGTAATGTTGGTATAAACGGCCATCTGGGTATCCGGAAAAACTCCTCTTCAAGAGAGGATATCGCGATCCGGACTATCTACCACCAAGCAGGCGGCCAATTAAACCCCCTAAATCATCGACAAAATCGCCGGAGACACGGGCGACATCGCCCGCCCAACCGCCGTTGAGTGCCGGTAAATCACGCGGCGGCAGGTTAGAGCTGGCTGTTTTCATATAATCGCGCCAGATGCGCGCCGGAACCATGCCGCCCGTGACTCGCTTCATGGGGCTGTTGTCGTCATTACCCGCCCAAACCCCTGTCACATAATCGGCGGTAAAGCCTATAAACCATGCATCGCGATAATCTTGCGACGTGCCGGTTTTCCCGGCGACGGGTCGATCAAGCGCCGCTCCCATGCCGGTGCCATATTTCACGACACCCGTCATCATATCCACCAGCGTTGCCACGGCCCAGGAACTAACGAGCTGCGGTGGCCGTGCCGCCGTGCGCTGATAAAGCACCTGGCCATCGCGCGTGCGGATTTCCGTGATGCCATAGGGCAACACCGCCGCGCCCCCTGCCGCAATTGCCGCATAGGCCGTGGTCATTTCATGGAGTGAGACTTCACTGGTTCCCAGCGCCAGAGACAAATCATGTCCCAACGGCGATGTAATACCCAGTTTCTGCGCTATATCCCGCACGGATTCAACTCCATGTTGCTGCAGGAGTTTGATGGCGACAGAGTTCATTGAATGCGCCAACGCATCCCGCGCCGTGGTCATTCCATAATACTTGCCTTTATAGTTCTCCGGCGCGTAGCTGCCGATCTCCAGACGGGTGTCGCTGACAGGTGTCTCGGAGGTTAGACCGTTCTCGATTGCTGCAAGAAAGACAAAGGGCTTGAAGGACGATCCGGGTTGACGCTTGGCACTGCTTACCCTGTCAAACTCGCTGAGGCTATAGTCGTAACCGCCAACATAGGCGCGAATTGCGCCGTCTGTAGTAAGAGACAGCAAGGCGGCCTGGTTTACATCGCGTTGTGCAGCATTGGACTCGATCACCTGATCAATCGCGCGCTCTGCCGCACGTTGTAACCGCGGATCGAGCGTCGTCCGGATCACCAGATCATGACCGGACGTCTCCGCCAGATGCATAGCCTGACTGACCACCCATGCCGAAAAAAATCGTGCGTCGGCCGGTGTCGCAGGCGGCTTGGTCCTTGCCGTTCCCGCCAAAGCAGACTGTCGCTGCTTTGACGTAATATACCCGACATCCACCATGGCACTCAGGACGACCCCCGCACGATCACGTGCCGCCTCGGGATCATTGGTTGGCGCGTAGCGCGACGGCGCTTTCAGGAGACCGGCCAGCATGGCAGCTTCGTAAAGATTAACCTGCCGTGCCGATTTACGAAAATAGGTTTGCGCGGCAGCATCAACGCCGTAATTTCCCGCGCCAAGATAGACGCGGTTCATATAGGCTCCAAGGATCTGGTTCTTGCTGTATTGGTGTTCCAGCCACAGCGCCAGCATCATCTCCTGCACCTTGCGCCGGAAAGTGCGTTCGGGCGACAAGAAGAGATTTTTTGCCAATTGCTGCGTGATTGTCGATCCGCCCTGCACGACGTGGCCAGCGCGGATATTGGTGACCAGCGCGCGGCATAGCCCCCATAGATCAGCGCCAAAATGTTCGTAAAAACGTCGATCTTCAATCGCGATGACGGCCTGCGTCAAATGCTTCGGCAACTCGATGACCGGAATCTGATCCGCAAAGAAATCGCCGAAACGCGCCAGCTGCGTGCCATCCTGCGCCAACACGGTGATCGCCGGGCGGCGGGTGCGCCCTTCGATGGCATGAATATCCGGCAGATCGATGGCATACCAGCCGAGTAATCCGATCAAGCTGACACTGCCCCAGATGATGCTGAGCGCCACGGCTTGCGCCCACCATTTCAGGCCGCGCGAGTCCCCCGCGCCACCAATCAGGGGCAGGTTACGCCACCTGTTTTTCAACCGTGCCAGAAGATTTTTTTTTCGTCGTCCCATCGTGGATTTTTAGCCTGAGATCATGGCAAATCTTTGAATTTATTAACATGCTGAAACACAAAAAGTCCCGAACGATGTTATTTTGTCACCATCCCCCCTTTAAAAGCAGCCACGGCTTCCCATATCTCCTGTTGAAGGGGACAAAAGGTCTTTGTCCTCATGGCACAGCAGGAACAGGAGGCTTATTATGAATTGGCACAGAACGCTTATGCCACTTGGCACTTCCACTTCCTCCGGTCGGAGCATTGATCCTTTTACGGCAATGCAACGCGAGATCAACCGTGTCTTTGATGATCTGTGGCGCAGTCCTGACAATGCGAATGTCACCGCCAGTTTTGGGACCAGCCTAAAGATGGATGTCAAGGAAACCGACCAGTCTTTCACTATCCACGCGGAATGCCCGGGCGTGGAGGAGAAGGATATTGACATCAGTTTCAGCGATAACATCCTGACCATCAAGGGCGAAAAGAAATTCGCGCGGGATGAAAATACGGAAACACTGCATCTGGTTGAACGTTCCTATGGCAGCTTTGCACGGCAGATTGCCTTGCCCGGTGAAGTTGACAGTGACAAAATTGAGGCCAGGTTTGACAAGGGTGTCCTGACGGTTACCCTGCCCAAATCGGCCAAGTCGGTTGAAAAGGCTCGTAAAATCACCATCAAGTCTTAACATCCCTTCGCGTGGCGGCAGCAACCAGCTGCCGCCACCATTTTCGACTATTTCCCGTCCCTTTAATGTTTTAGCATTCCCCAGTTAGCCAGATTCTCAGGTGCGGGGTATCAAATGTTTGAAATCGTGGCTATGGCCGTCGCTTGCGTCATGGTACTGATTGTCGTTCTTGTTCATTACGAAACCATGCTGCTTGTCTCCGACAGGCTGGTTCCGTGGGGTTTACGCCACGCGCAAGGACGCCGCACAATAGTCCTGTCCATCATGGCACTGATGCTGGGGCATGTCGTTGAAATCTGGCTTCTGGCCGGTGTGCTATGGCTGATGTCGTATGTGCCGGAGTTTGGCGGATTTGGCGGCAGTTTCATTGGCGGTTTTTATGATTACATTTATTTCTCCGCCGTCAATTACACCTCGTTGGGGTATGGTGACATTTTCCCGCTCGGCGGCATGAGAATTCTGGCCGTCACGGAAACGTTGAGCGGACTTATGATGATTGCGTGGTCAGCATCCTTTACCTACTTGAAAATGGAACAAATCTGGCAAATCAGGTCAAGCAACAAACATTACATATCCACAACCATCGAACGTTAAGCCAATGGATACAGGCGCCGCCAGGGCACATATCCGGCTGGCGTTTCTAATGCCGCTGCAAGATCGCACCCGCGCCTTGATGTTCAGCGGACAATTTCTGGGGTCTCTGGGCGTCAGCTTTCTTCAGGTCTTTCTGGCGCTCGACATGCTGCGCTTCGGCGTCACAGGCATGATGGATTTCTTCATCACCAGCTATGCGGTCAGCGGGCTTATTTTGTTCCCGATGATGACGTGGCTGTATTTCAACAAGTCGCGGTGCTGGTTTTTTGCCGTCATCATCGGCACAGAATTCATGGCGCTCGTCCCCTTGTTTGCGCCAGAAATATTGCAGGTTCCGATGCTGGTAGGTGCATGTCGTGCGCTGGCCAGCGCAGGCTATTGGCAAGCGTTTCATCTAGCTATGGCGGCGCATACATCCGACCAGGGGCGTGGTTATGAAGTAACTCTGTCGCAGATATTCCAGACCTTGGGGGGTATTGTCGGCGGCCTGGCCGGAGGAGCAGCCATCGCTTTGCATGCCGATGCAAGCATCGCACTCTGCGGATTTGCGGTGGAGATTATTGCGACCATCATGTTTTTGCGCAGGATCCCGAAGCCGCAGCAGAACGGCACACATCCCGAAGCCGGACAAATACAGGCAACAAATTTACGCAACGAAATTTTCAACAACCCACAACGGAGTTTCCTGACGCTCCTCGATGCTGTTTATGCCGTCATGGTCGATATTCTTATGCCTGCGTGGCTTAAGCTGATGGGCGTTGCAGCATTCAGCATCGGTGTCGTCCATGCGTTACGCACCACAATTCAGGTTATTGTCGCGCCGCTAAGAGTCCGTACCGGAACATTACGAAGGATTACAAAGCCGCCTGAGCATAAGGCGGATTGAGGCGAGGCGAATGTAAGCAAGTGCTGAGCGGGTGAGATTTTCCCAATCCTTGGCAAGACGACGG
>JBASFQ010000027.1:0-61243 GCA_049653105.1 Alphaproteobacteria bacterium | reverse complement strand
CGTCGTCTTGCCAAGGATTGGGAAAATCTCACCCGCTCAGCACTTGCTTACATTCGCCTCGCCTCAATCCGCCTTATGCTCAGGCGGCTTTGTAATCCTTCGTAATGTTCCGGTACGGACTCTAAGGCAAAACAGGTGGTTAAGCGCGGTTAACGCCTGGTTAGGGAAAGCGATGCTACCTTGGCCGCTGGACATTTCTGTTGGTGATCATGCGTATTTATGGGGTTGACGACAAGAAAGCCCTGCCCGGCGATATGGTTCTGGAGCAGGACTTCATCATGCGCCTGCGCCACATGCAGCGGCAGGCTACGCCACATCTGATCATCAACGTAACATTCGACGCCGCCGCCGTACTGCACAGCGATCTCGCCGCCAGGGAACAACGCCAGAATGCGCTGCGCGATGCGGCGCGCTCCGCCGGAGGCGAAGCGCATTTCATGTCGGACGGCGATTGCTTTATCACTATACCCCTGACGGGCGGAAAAACAGCGGCGGCCACGGCACAGCAGATCATCGTCGCCACCTATCCGGACGCCGACGCCGCCATGGCGACGCAATTGTTCCACCCCTATGAAATGCCACGCGATTATCCGCAAATCCGCGAACGCACAAACTATTATGTCGAAGGCGCGCGCGCCGCCGCGATGATCGGCGCCGGCAATCCGTCACCCGAAATGGCGTTGCGGAACGATGCTGTGCGCGGGCCGCTGACGCCCTGGGCGCTGGATCAGATTGAAAAACTTTTTGGCGAGATCGACGTCCGGCGTTATGTCCGCCACCAGAATATTTATCACCGGAATGCCGCCGACTGGACCATCAGCAGCAGCGAATATTTCGTCGGCGTCGAAGACTTGCAGCGCGATAGATTTCCCCGCCTGGAAATCCGCACGCCAGAACGGTTGTTCATGGAATTGTGCAGCATGCTCGATCACAGGTTACTCAACCAGTTCGCCGACAAGCCGGAGAGTCTGGCGCAAGGATCGCTGCACCTGAACATCGCCACCGACAGCGTGCTGGATTCGCCCTTTGCCAAATTCAGCAAGGCTGTGCCGCGTGAAAGACGCGGCAACATCACTTTTGAACTGAATCGCGGTGATCTTTTCCTGAATTTTACCACCACGCGCGCGGCCATCGCCCTGCTGCGGCAGGAAGGCTTCAAGATCGCGCTGGATGCACTCCATCCCGAAATGTTGCCTTATCTGAACCCGGAGAAGTTCGGCGCTGATTATTATAAAATTCGCGTCAGCAAAGATGCACTGGAACAACTGACCGACACCGGGGTCTTGCGCGCGCTCCGTGCACTTCCTGCCGACAAAATCATCTTTTATCGCTGCGACACGGATGCCGCACTTGCCATCGGACGTCAGATTGGTGTTATGCTCTACCAAGGCTGGCTGATCGACGACGCTGTCAGCGCGCACTAACTCCTGACGGATCGTTGTACCCATGTCTCCCGATATGTTTGCCCACCCCTTTCTTGTCATGGGTCTGGTGCTGGCCTTGGCCACTACCGGCGCCTTTGCGGGAACGATGGCCGGCATGTTCGGCGTCGGTGGCGGCATTATCATCGTTCCCGTCCTTAGCGAGATCCTCCGGCTTCTCGATGTCCCCTATGCGGCGGCCATGCCTGTCGCTGTGGCAACGTCGCTGGCCACAATCGTTCCAACTTCGCTGGCAGCGCTGCGGACGCACGCCCGGCATGGCGCAATTGACCTCGCGATCTTGCGAGTCTGGGGTCCCGTGATCGTTGTCGGTGCGCTTATCGGCAGCTTGCTGACCAATTACGTGCATGGCCAGTTCATCAGCCTGATTTTCGGGGGGCTTATCCTGCTCACCGCCTATCGTTTCTGGCGGCATACCGCATCGGATGGCGTGACAGGCACGATGCCCCACCCGGCAGTGCAACGCTTGCTGGCCGGAGTCATCGGCGGCATCTCGGCACTGCTCGGCCTTGGCGGCGGCCTTATCGGCGTCGCTGTGTTGCGTCATTGCGGCTTTACACTGCACCGCGCCATCGGCACGGCATCAAATTTTGGCTATATGGTGGCGATCCCGGGAGTCATAGTTTACCTTTTGTCGCCTGCACCCACTGCCATTCCTTACGGGACGATAGGCCTGGTGCATCCGATGATGGTCGGTCTGCTTCTGCCCGGGGCGGTGATCTGCGCTCCCCTGGGCGCCAGGCTGGCGCATCGGCTTCCCGTAGCACCCTTGCAAACCGGATTCGCCATAGTGTTGCTGGTGCTGGGGTGCAAAATGGTGGTCGCCAGTCTGTTCTAGATTTCCTGCCAGAATTTCCGAGCGGCGGCACGACCGAAAATCGCGGCATAAAGCGCAAAAATGACCCCCAGCATCATCAAGGCCGCCCAGACGACGTCGGAAATAAAATGCGCCCCCATCATGATCCTGTTTCCGCCCATGACGATACCGACCACGGTTCCGCCCCAGAACCAGCGCCGACGCGCCTTCATCACGCCGCCGAGCGCCGCAAAAATAAATCCATAGGCGGCATCGCCGGAGAAGAACGCACAATTCTTGCCGCATTCCTGCGCCGGCTGCCAATAGGGCGTGAAGTGCCGCGCTCCACCGAAAATTTCAGTCTGCACGGGGCGCGCCCGCCCCCAATGATCCTTGAACACCAGATTGGTAATCACGCCCGGCCCTAGCAGCAGAGCCAGAAACAAGAACACCCAGGGACGAACCGGTTTGTACCGCACCCGCGCGAAGGTCAGGCCAAGCAACAAGGCCGTGCCGATATAAAGCGGCGTGCCTGTCGCGCTCTCATGAATTAAAGTCGCCGCCGGTGTCATCGACCAGGGAAACCCCTGATCAGCTGCATAGAACAACCGTGTCACGGCTGGATCAATGTCAGGCCAGAAAGCGGTGACTCCGGCCAGGACAACAAGCAATAGCAGCCACAGATATTTCATCGCACCCCAAAAATGCGCGCGTCAGCGCAGGCGGATAATCACGTTGATCTGGTCAATCACGCGACCAGCGGGAGGCAGGGGAACACGTTTGATCTGCACGGCTTCGGCCGGAACATCGACCAGACGTCCGGTTTCGGGATCATAAAAATGGTGGTGTGTACCGACATTGGTGTCGAAATAAACCCGCGTCGCATCGACCACGACTTCGCGCAACAGCCCCGCCGCTGTGAATTGATGCAGGTTGTTGTATACCGTGGCCAGAGAAATCGGTTGCGCGCGCCGTCCTGCAACCGCATGCATCTGTTCGGCGGTAACGTGCTTGTGATTTCCATCAAACAGCAATTGCCCAAGCAACAGCCGCTGACGCGTTGGCCGCACTCCCGCCGCGCGCAACAGAACCGCGACCTGGGGTAACGGCGCTGGTTGATTCAGCGAGGTTTTTTGGCTATTTTTCATGATCTGCGCTAAATTGGTACAAGTCGCTTCGGTCAGACAAAATAGTCTGCCGCCGGAAACAACGCAAGCGATGCCTTATAATGCCTTGGGGAAACGGATTCAGGGATCTCAACGCTGATGAAAGGTAAACTTATTGGAGGCGCGCTCGGCTTTCTGGGATTTGGCCCGTTGGGTCTGCTGCTTGGAGCCATCGCCGGACATTATTACGACCGCACGCACGGTCCCGGGGTTGATTTCGCACATACCGCCCAAGCGGCAGGTGTGCATATCGGCGGCACGATGGATCAGGTTGCCTTCACGGTTGGAGTCGTCGTGCTTGGTGCCAAGATGGCGAAAGCCGACGGTCAGGTGTCACGCCGCGAGATTGACGCCTTTAAGCGCGTTTTTGCCATTCCGCCCCAGCAGGAAGCGCAGCTCGGCGCGCTTTTTAACCATGCCCGACGCGATGCCGGTGGCTATGAATCCTATGCCGCACAACTGGCACGTGTCTTTCGTTACCGCCCCGCTGTTCTGGAAGAATTGCTGACCGGCCTCATTCTGATTGCTGCCGCTGATGGTGACGGCATCGCGCCCGTGGAAGAACAGTTTCTCCGCGATATCGCGCGCCTGTTCGGTTTCAGCAATTATGATTTCAACCTGATTGCTGCCCGCAGCGGCGCGTTCCGCACCGGCAGCCAGCGCACCAGCGGCACCACGGCGAAACCAGCCGCCGACGATGCTTATCAAATCATTGGCGTCACCCCCGACAGCACGCCCGAGGCCATCAAGGCCGCCTATCGCAAATTGATCCGGGAGCATCACCCGGATAAACTGGTCGCGGCCGGAATGCCGCCGGAATTCGTTGCCACCGCGACCGAAAAGATGAAACGCATCAATGCCGCTTATGACCGGATTTGCCGCGCCAAGGGAATCACCTGATCACATGGATATTACCCACTCCCCCTCGCCGAATTTCGACGATCGCCCGGCGGCAGCGCAGATTTGTTACGTCATCCTGCATTACACCGGCATGCCGACGGAACACGAGGCTTTGACGCGCCTCTGCGACCCGGCAGCCAAAGTCAGCGCCCATTACCTGATCGCCGAAGACGGCAGAATCCATTATCTGGTTGATGAGGCCAAGCGCGCGTGGCATGCGGGACAATCTTCGTGGCAGGGGACGACCGGACTGAACGATACGTCGATTGGCATTGAACTGGTCAATCCGGGACATCAGTGGGGCTATCGTCCCTTTCCTGCCGCGCAGATTGCGGCGTGCACCGCGCTCACGCGCGCGATCATGACACGTCATAACATCCTGCCGCCGCATATTCTGGGACATAGCGATATTGCGCCCACCCGCAAGGAAGACCCCGGCGAACTCTTTCCCTGGGAAGATCTGGCGCGGCAAGGCGTTGGCGTATGGCAACAAGCCGCGAACGACAGCGCGGTAGCCGACATCGCCACCGTGCGAACATTGCTGCAGCGGATTGGTTATGCCTGCCCCGACGGCAAGGATTATGACCGCGAGCTGCGGCTGTATCTGCTGGCGTTTCAGCGTCACTGGTGTCCCGAAAATCTGTCCGGACTGCCGGATGCGCTTACCGTCGCGCGGCTTACGCGCTACGCGCAAGCGGCCACGCCATAGCCCGATCAACGCGCTACTTTCTTCTTGCAATTAAGAATGATTATCAGTATTTTCATGTATCTTCACCCCAGTTGCGAGTTAACAGCCATGTCGATTTCACGCACCTTCCTTGCCACCGCGCTTTTCGTCGGCATGGCCTTATCCGTTTCCCCGGCTGTGGCCGACGCCACCTACAGCCTTGTCATCAAGGATCACAAATTCATTCCCGATGTTCTCAAAGTCAAAGCCGGTGAAAAAATCCGCCTCACCGTGCGTAACGAAGATCCGACCGCCGAAGAATTTGAAAGCCATGATTTACAGCGTGAGAAAATCATTCCTCCCAACGGAGAAATTGTCGTGGTGCTGCGCCCCCTCAAGCCGGGAACATATGCGTTCTTCGGAGAGTTCAATCCGGCGACCGCTCAAGGGAAAATCATTGCGGAGTAATCTTGCCACCCGCAGAATTAAATCCCGCAGCCTGCTTCACGCATTTACAGTTTAGCCACGTGGCGGTTGAGATAATCCAGGATCACCGCGTAAATGGGACGTTTGACGGCGACAATCGCCGCCAGGATTTCGTCCGCTGTGCGCCAGGCATAGGTGGAGAATTCCGGCGGATCACCGTCATGCGCTTGCGTGATATCAATGTCGGCGTCCGGACTTAGCATCTGCAAATAGAACCAATATTGCATCTGGCCGCGATATTTGCCGTCAAAAGCACGGGGCGCGCCAGAGAAATCCTTGAAATCATAGCTCAACGGTTCCGGGTAAGCGGCAATCACCTCTCCTTTGACCTTTGGCCCGACTTCTTCGGCCAACTCACGCAGAACCGCTGCTTGCGGCGTTTCGTCCTTATCGATGCCGCCTTGCGGCAATTGCCAGCCCGCATCCGCTCCGGCCTGATCGGCACGTTTGCCGGAAAAAATCAGCCCCGTGGAATTGAGCAACACCAGACCGACATTCAGGCGATAGGGCGGCAACCCATCGCCGGGATCAAAAGTCGCTGTTTTCTTCTTCATGATGGATTTAATAGGACAACGGGATCGCAGCTGGCAACCGCAGCGGTGTTCCTGGGCGCGTTTCACCGCCCGCTGCGTCACATCTTTGCCGCTGCGTCATGGTTGCGGCGGCGATCATGGGAACAACATTGGTCAGAACCTGAGCATAAATTTCGCGCTGCATCGCCGTCACACCACGCAGAACTTCTTCGGCCTTCGCCCATTTCCAATCCGAGAAGGCCGGCGCGCCGCGGTTATCTTCGTGCCGGCTGAGATCGAAATTACGATCGGGGCTGAGACACCGCAACAACACGGGTGTAAGTATCTGGCCGCGATATTTGGTCTTATCGTCAAGAAAATCAAAAGCATAACGCTCGGGTAAGGTTCGGACATGCACAAATTGCGCGGTCGCGCCGATTTCCTCTTTCAATTCCCGGTGTGCCGCCTGCACCGGTCTTTCACGATGCCAAACGCCCTTTCGAAAATACTCGTTTACTCCACCCTGTGGCATCTGCCATGTTTTGCCATCGGGGGGTATTTTGGTCGATTTTCCGACAAAAATATCGCCCTGCTGGTTAAAGACAACCATGATGACCGCCCGCCGATAGGGCAATCCGCCATCACCAAGAGCAAACATTGCTGTTCTATGTTTTCTTTCCATAAGAGCCAATTCAGTCAAAAATTGATTAGTTTTATCTTAATACGGCCGAAAGCGGCGCAAGCCGAATTCCGATCTGAGGCAATGTAACCAGCCACCGGTTAAGCCGGTCAATGGCCAAGGGCGTCGCCGCCACCAGACACACGGCGTACCCGGATTGCAAGGCCTGCCGCTGCACCTGCACCAGAGTCTGGTCAATCGCGGCAGCAGACAAATCGGCATTCAAGCGAAAATCGATAGCCGCGACGGGCAGTTTCTTTTGTTTGGCCATTTCAATAAGAACACTGCGCGGTGAAATTTTTGTGTCAAGAATTGCCAATCCGCGCCGGGAAACTTCATCCAATATTGGTTCAAGCGCTTTGGTCTGTCCGACAAAACGTGATCCCGACAACGTCGTGACGCCGATATAGCCGGATCCCTGGCGCAGAAAGCCCAGGAAACGCCGCACATTCTCGGAAGCGGATTGCTCGGACAACAACGCACCGACGCCGGGATCGCTGGCCGGATAATCCACCGGCTCGGCTGGAATCATCAGGATGGTCTCATGCCCTGCTTGCCGCGCCCGGTGCAACCAGTCCTTGGCACTGGACGCCTGGGCATCAATCGCCAGCGTCACCACGCCGGGCACTCTTTCAATTGCCGTGTTGGCGATGACCTGATCGCCACCGACCGGGGCAATGATAACGGCGATATGCGGAGCCTTATCGGACACGAAAGGTCGGGCATATACCTGCCACGGTTTGCGCCCATCATCGGCAATGATCGGCAAGGGCCCGGTTGCGGTCATTTCTGAAACCGCAGCATCCGGTGCCTGACTCAACACCACCTTTTCTTCTTGGGCCACAATAGGACTGGCGGCAACAGCGGCCTGCGGCGTTTCTGCCACGGCCGGATCCGACACCGGCGTTTCCGCCACGACGGTTTCCACAGCTTGCCCCACCAGATCGTGGCGCACACGTGCCGCCTCGGGACGCAGCAAAACCAGAACCAGCCACAGGAAAACCCCGCCCAGCACCGCCAGGCTGACATAGGGCCACCGTGCCGCATATGCCCGCCAATGTTCCATTACGGCTGCTTGACCTTCCGCTCATAGAGCGCGATGCCGCGCAACAGATCATAGGCATGCGCCAGCTGGTTATCATAAGGTTCCGCCGCCTTGGCGTCAGGTTTTCCTGAATCTTTACCGCCATCCTTGCCGGATTTGTCTTTACCTGCCTCCGCGCCGGGATCATTCTTCGGCTCGGCCGTGCCGTTCGGATTTGGTAAGGCGCCTTTCAGATCAGCTTCACTGACTCCACGCCCTGGAACGATCTCTTCAAGTTTTGCAGGATTGACCACGATATCAGGTTCAATACCAAGCTTTTGAATTGAGCGTCCCGACGGCGTATAGTAACGCGACGTGGTCAGACGCATCGCCCCTGCCCCAGGAATGGGAATGATCGTCTGCACTGATCCCTTGCCGAAGCTGCGCGTGCCGATGACGACCGCCCGCCGATGATCCTGCAGCGCGCCTGCGACAATTTCTGCCGCCGAAGCCGAACCGCCATTGATGACGGCGATGATCGGTTTGCCACGCGCCTTATCACCGGATTTCGCGGTATAGTTCTGGGTATCGCGATCATGGCGGCCACGGGTCGAAACGACCTCGACCCCTGCCGGCAGGAACGTCCCCGAAATTGACACTGCCTGATCCAGCAGACCGCCCGGATTATTCCGCAAATCAAGGACATAACCGATCAGCTTGTCGCCCATCGTCTTGTCCAGTTCCGCCAGCGCCTTGTCCAGCCCGATTTGCGACTGCTCGTTAAAAGCCGTAACGCGGATATAGCCGATATCGCTGCCCTCCGGGCGGAAACGCACCGACTGCACCCGGATAATCGCGCGCGTGATGGTCACGTCGAACGGCACCCCATTCAAACCGCCGCGCCGCACGGTCAGTATGACCTTGCTGCCCGGCGTGCCACGCATTTGATCGACAGCCTCGGACAGGTTCAGATCGAGCACCGGCTTGCTGTTAATGTGGGTAATAAGATCGGAAGGCTGCATCCCGGCATTGGCGGCGGGTGTGCCGTCAATGGGGGAAACCACCTTGACCAAACCGTTTTCCATCGTGACTTCAAGCCCCAGACCACCAAACTCGCCTTTGGTCTGCGTTTGCATATCGGCAAAATTCTTGCGGTTGAGATAACTGGAGTGCGCATCAAGCGACGTCAGCATACCGTTGATGGAGGCCTCAATCAGCTTTTCATCCGTAATATCGTCAACATAGTCGGCGCGCACACGTTCCAGCACATCGGCAAACAGGCTTAATTGCTTGTAAGTATCACCTTCGCTGGCGTCCTGCGGCTTGGATTGCGCAGCTTCGTCGGCTTTCGGCGGCGCGGCTTCCTGTTTCGCGAGCATAGGCAATCCCGCCTTGGCAGGCATCAATTCAGCCTGCGCGGGAACAACGCCCAACATGAAGATGGTGAAAAAAACGGAAAATCTTGAATGCTGCATGGAAGAACACGCCTGAAACAGAGGAACGAAAACACTTGGCAGTATCATACACGGCGCTTGCGCACCAGACTGACCGACAGAGGATTGACCGTATCGCCATCGCGACGCAACTCGAAATACAGCTCGGCCCAATTGCCTTTTTTTGCCGCCGCCATGATTCCTACCGGCTCACCCGCCGTCACCGTTTGGCCGACGCGCACGTCGATCCGCCCGAATCCGGCCAGCAGGCTATGATAGTCGCCCGCATGCTGAAGGATCAAGATGGCACCATAACCTTTAAACGGTCCGGCGAAAACCACTTTCCCAGCCCATGGCCCCACAATCCGGCTGCCCGGCAAGGCCATCAGGGTCGTCCCCCGGCTTTTGACCCCATAACTGTCCAGCGCGCCAAATTCCTGCTTAACCCGGCCGGAAACCGGCAAAACCAGGTCGCCTTGCGCCATTTCCGGCGGGCCTTGACGGTTCAGCCGATTCTTACCTTTCTTCCGTGCCATTTTATCCAGCAAGGCATGCAAATCTGCTGCGCTTGCGGCCAGCCGTTCCGCCTCCTTCAGCAGTGCGCCGCGTTGCACCGTGTGCTGCGCCGCCACTTTCTGCCGGGCAGCGATCAAGGCGTTCAATTGCTCTTTCTGCGCGAGCAGGTCGGCCTTGGCATCGGCCAGTTTACGCTGCTTGGCTTCCAGCCTGACCTGTAATTTTTCGGCCTTGAGCAACTTTTCCCGCAGCAGGATGGCGCGATGATCCAGCCCCCGAATCGCCGCACGCAGCAACAGCATCCGGCGCTCCTGATCCAATGAGATGCCGTCATTCAGCCACCAGAGGGTCGGCGGCGTATGCGCCAGACGCAACATGACCCCCAGAGCGCGCGATTCCATCTTGCCGGTCGCGGCCAGATCGGCACGCGCGGCGGCAGTTTCGACCAGCAGTGTCTCCAGTTCGATGGTCAGGTCGTCGATCGCATCCTGCCGCTTGGCTTCGGCAGCGGCCGCGTCACGCAGCTGCCGCTGCAACTTCTCCATTTCCTGTTTCGCGTCCGTGGCAGCACGGGCGGCAAGCGCAGCAGCGGTCTGTTTCTGCCGCAATGCCGCTTCGACATGCTGCAACGTGGTGGCAGTGTTTTTGCTGTCGGCGGCCAGAACCACGCCGGGCGCACTGCCGCATGCCAATAAGACGGCAAGTGCGGCGCGCAGAAAGGACACGACGGGCATTATCACCAACCTTGAGCGTAGTAACAGCGGTCAGATCCGTGATTCGCGGAGGGACAACGCATTATCCCGATGATAGGAAGAATTCAGGCAAAGACAATTGCAAAAATTCAATGGGACAGAAATTCAGCGCCACAAATATTCAGGGGCGCAAAAAATCAGCGTTGCAACAAGCTCCGCCCATCCATGACCGGCGGTGGCGTCATCCCCATTATTTCCAGCAAGGTCGGCGCGACATCGGCCAGTTTGCCGTCATACAATTTTTTGACACCTGCCGGAGCCCCCAGGATCAGAACCGGCACACGGTTCAATGTATGCGCCGTATGCGGTCCGTGCGTTTCGGGATCGTGCATCTGTTCGCAATTGCCGTGATCCGCCGTCACCAGCAGCGCCCCGCCTTGCCGCCGCACCGCTTCGGCCAGACGCCCGAGGCTATGATCCACCGCCTCAACCGCCTTGATTGCGGCATCAAGGAATCCCGTATGACCAACCATATCGCAATTAGCATAGTTGATCACGATCAAGTCAAATGCGCCGCTGTCAACCGCCGCAACCACTTTATCCGTCACCTCGGCCGCGGCCATTTCCGGCTGGAGATCATAGGTCGCAACCTTAGGCGACGCGACCATGATGCGTTCTTCGCCCGGATAGACCGCTTCGACCCCGCCGTTAAAGAAGAACGTCACATGCGGATATTTTTCGGTTTCAGCGATCCGCAACTGTTTCATTCCGGCATTGGCAACAATCTCTCCCAAACCGTCGCGGATATCTTTGGGCGGAAACAAGGGAGGCAGGAATTTATTGAGCGCCACCGCATATTCGACCATGCCCGCCGCCGCCGCAAACCGCACCGTCCGGGCGCGCGCAAAACTGTCAAAAGCCGGATCAAGCAGCGCCGTCAGGATTTGGCGCACCCGGTCAGCGCGGAAATTGGCGCACAGAATGCCGTCACCGTCCTTCATACCCGCATAACCGGGCAAAACCAGCGGCGGGACGAATTCGTCACCTTTGCCCGCAGCGTAAAAGCCGCGCAATGCTTCCAGGGGATCGCCCACGGCTTCGCCTTTGGCGTCGACCAGCTGCGCATAGGCTTGCGCCACGCGCTCCCAGCGCTTGTCGCGATCCATGGCAAAATAACGGCCACAAAGCGTGGCCAGCCGGACACCGGGCAAAGCAGAAATTTTTTTCATGACTTCCGGCAAAGTCTTGACTGCCTGCTGCGGCGGCACGTCGCGGCCGTCGAGCCAGACGTGAAAAGCCACTGGAATTCCTGCCGCACTTAACCGCTGTGTCAAAGCCAACGTATGATTTTCATGGGCATGAACGCCGCCGGGCGACGTCAGCCCCAGCAGATGGCATGTGCCACCGCTTTTTTTGAGTTTCGCGATCAAATCCGCCAACGCAACGTTGCGTTCCAGTTCACCGGCGGCAATGGCGTGGTCGATCATGGGCAAATCCTGATACACCACGCGGCCAGCACCAAGATTCATATGCCCGACCTCGGAATTTCCGATCTGCCCCTGCGGCAATCCGACCTGTTCTTCGCAGGCATCGAGAAACCCGTGCGGGCATTCAGCCCACAACCGGTCGAAATTCGGCTTACGCGCCAAAGCCACAGCATTATTGTCGCGCTCCTGCCGCCAGCCGAAACCGTCAAGAACGCATAAAACTACTGGTCTAGGTCGTTGGACTGTCATGACTACCTCACGGCCTCATTCTAATGAATGGTCGGCACACATGCTAGTCCTGCAGCGCCGAAGCCGGCATGACGTGCGCAAAACGGGCACGGATGTTCTGTTTTCCGTAACGAAGTGTCACGGTTTTAACAGCTGTCACCTGCCCCAGCGCCGTCGCCCATGCCGGCGTTTGCTCTCCGCCGCCGTCAGGATCCCACACGGCCAAAGCGCCGAATTGTGCAACATCGGTCGGCGACACCCACGGGCTGTAACGGCTGTTACCATTAATCATCAGCTGCGCGCGATCCTGCCCGTACCAGGCGATGTTGCCCCCGAACCAGGCATCGCCGAGGACAATCGGCAAAGACTGCCCCTGTTCCTGTCGAAATTTGTCAGCCTCCATGGCCAGTTCACGCCCCGGAAATTCGGTACGCCACGGGCGGAACCCGAAAGGAACGCTTAACAACGCACCACAGATCAGCGCCACAGGCATGGCCAGCAGCGCCACAAGCAACAAAAATTGCGCCGGGCGACAGCGCGCCAGATCGCTTTGCCACCTTTCCACCGCCCAGAGCCCAATAAAGGGCCACAGCGCCATGCCCCACATCGTGCGCTCCAACCCGCCGAGCCACATCCCCGGCACCAGGATCAGCAGCACCGGCCCCCAAACCAGCCAGTTCAGATAAGTGCGCAAGACGGCATCGCGGGGTGTTCGTTCCACGTCGCGTTGCCGTGCCAACCACAGGATCACCAAGACCGGCGCGATAGCCAGCGCCTGACCGGCCAGAAAGCCCAGCGCCGTCACCAGACTTTCGCCAATTCCGATCGCACTGTTCCCGCGCGACCGGGCATATTCAAGCGGCAACCACTGATGATCCAGCAGCCAGATAAAATGCGGCGCAAAGAGCACACCACCAAGCGCCACCGCCAGATACGGGCCGGGACGGTGCAACAAACGGCGCAGGGTTGGATCTCCGACCACAAAGCGGTGCGCTGCAAAGCCGCCGAGCGCCATTAACTGAACGACAAAACTGTATTTGCTCAGCATGCCCAGCCCGGCACACAGACCAAATCCGACCCAATCCTGCCACCGGTCATCACGATAGGCGCGCCAGAACAGCCAGCCACACAGCGCAAAAAGCGGCATCTGCACGACGTTCGGATTAAATTCGGGAATGGTGGTGGCAAAATAAAAACATGAGGCCAGCACCACCACAGCGGCCAAAGCAACCGGCGGGGAAAACAGGCTGCGTCCGAAACGCCACAAAACGCCATAGGTCAGCACCAGACAAGCTGCGCCGACGGCATAAATCGCCGCATCGTGCCGTCCGCCCAGCAGCGCCGCGAGTTCCAACATCCACGCCTGCAACGGCGGATGTTTATAGGTTCCCAGCGGCCAGCCATGTCCCCATGCCAGTCCCTCGACGACATCAAGCGGCAGGTTGCGGAAAACGAGCGTCGGCACAATCACCCAAAGCAGAAACTGCCCCAGAATGAACCACCACACCCAGCGCTCCGGGGTTTTAATCAGCGGCGACGCGATCATCGTCAAATCCTTCGCGTTCCGCTTCCAGATAAAGCGGTCGCGCCTTAACTTCGGTAAAGACCCGCCCCAGATATTCACCGATAACTCCCAGACTGATCAATTGAATCCCGCCCAGGAACAACACCGCCACCATCAGCGACGCATAGCCGGGCACGTCAATCCCGAACCATATTGTCCAGAGCGTCAGATACACGCCATATCCCAAAGCGACCAGCGACAACACCACGCCAAGTCCCGACCAGATTTTCAACGGCACATTGCTGAACGACGTCAAGGCCACCAACGCAAAGCGCATCAACTGCGTCAACGAAAAGCGACTGTGCCCGTCTTGGCGCGGCGCAATCGGCACTGGGACAAAAGCGCGTTTATAGCCAACCCAGCTGACCAACCCCTTCATATAACGGTTACGCTCCGGCAGCCGCAACAGCGCATCGACGACCTTCCGGTCATAAAGATTGTAATCGCCCAGCCCCACAGGAATGTCGATCTCACTGAGACGCGACATCAGGTAATAATAGCCCCGGGTGAGAAACCGCCGCAATTTGCCGTCACCGGTACGATCTTGCCGCAACCCCATGACAATCTCTGCGCCTTCGCGCCACGCCGTCAACATAACCGGCAACATTTCCGGCGGATGCTGCAAATCGCAATCCAGCGTTGCCACCACGCGCCCGCGTGCAGCGGCAAGGCCGCAGCTTAGCGCCGCCTCTTTGCCGAAATTGCGCGCCAGCCTGATCAGACGCAATCGAGCGTCATCCTGGCGCAAACGCCGCACTGTCGCCACCGTCGCATCAGTCGAACCGTCATCGACGACGATGATTTCATAGGCCGCAGTTTCATTGGCCAGCACCTGATGCAACCGCCGCAACATTTCGGTCAGGTTCGCGGCTTCGTTGCGCGCCGGCAGCACGATGGAAATATGGGGTTGCGGGGACATGGATCACGCGGGCAAACTGGGGAAGTACGGAGACCGGATTGTAAGCATGGCAACCGCCACCACAAGAACTTTAACGCTCTGCGCCGACGATTTCGGCCTTGCGCCCGGTATTGACCGGGCGATCTTGCGGCTGGGGGAAACCAGGCGCATCAGCGCGGTCAGTTGCATGACCGGCGGGGCAAACTGGCGGCAGAGCGCGCCGGAACTGGCGCGCCTGGCGGATCGGCTTGATCTTGGCCTGCATTTGACCCTTACTGAGCTGCCGCCGCTGGGGCCGATGCCACGGCTGGCCGCGTCGGGGATACTCCCCCCTATCAACGCCCTGATCGGACAGGCCTTGCTGTGTCGCCTGAACCTGACCGAAATCCGGAATGAAGCCCGGCGGCAGATTGAGACTTTCTGCCAGTATCTTGGTCGTCCCCCTACCCATATCGACGGCCATCAGCATGTGCACTGCTTTCCAGTGGTTCGCACGATTGTTTACGAGCTGGCCGAGGAATATGGCTGTTACGTCCGCAACTGCGCGACGGATCTCACGGCGCTCAGACACGGCGCGGCGTCACCGATAAAATCATTGATTATCAATTGCATGGGGCTCGGATTTAATGGCGGACTTGCGGCAAAAAATATCCCGCACAACCAGAAATTCTTCGGGCTGCACGATTTCAATCCCACCCACGACCTTCATGCCATGGTCGCATTATGGCTGCACCTCGCGTCCGACGGCACCTTGATCAACTGCCACCCCGGCATCGACACCACCCCCGGCGATCCCCTCGCGAACTGGCGCCGCCATGAATATGATTATTTATGCGGCGACAGCTTTGCCGCCTTGTTGCGCGACACGGGGACGGTCATCGCCCCGTTCAGGCCGCCTGTAACCCCAGCCGGGTGAACAACTGCTTGTCGCGATCAACATCGGGATTGCCGGTGGTCAGCAGCTTGTCTCCAAGGAAAATCGAATTCGCTCCGGCGAAGAAACACAGCGCTTGCATCGCATCACTCATCTGCGCCCGACCCGCCGACAGCCGCACATACGACGCCGGCATCATGATCCGCGCCACGGCGATCATGCGAACGAAGTCAAGCTCATCGACCGGTTCTGCCCCGGCCAAAGGCGTGCCTTCAACCGCCACCAGCATATTGACCGGCACACTTTCCGGATGCTCCGGCAGATTGGCCAGAGTCCGTAGCATGGCGGCGCGGTCGGCGCGGCTTTCGCCCATGCCGACGATACCGCCGCAGCAGACATTTATGCCGGTTTCCCGCACCGCCGCCAGCGTGTCCAACCGATCCTGATAGGTGCGGGTGGAGATGATCTGGCCATAATATTCCGGCGAAGTATCGAGATTGTGGTTATAATAATCCAGTCCGGCCGCCTTCAATTTTTGCGCCTGCGCCGCCGTCACCATGCCGAGCGTGACGCAGCTTTCCATACCCAGTTCTTTAATGCCCGCGACCATATCACAGACGGCGTTAAGATCACGATCCTTGGGGCTGCGCCAGGCTGCGCCAAGACAATAACGCGAAGCTCCGGCCTCTTTGGCCTTGGCGGCTTCGGCCAGAACGGTGGCGACCGGCAGCATTTTCTGCGCCGCGACCGGATCATCATGATGCGCGGATTGCGGGCAATAAGCGCAATCCTCCGGACATCCACCTGTCTTAATGCTCAAAAGCTGGCTCAACTGCACCTGGTTGGGCGCAAAATTCTGGCGGTGGATTGTCTGCGCCGTCAGCAACAAATCATTCATCGGCTGCGCGAACAGCGCAACAACTTCATCCTGTGTCCAATCATGGCGTAAAATATGTTCCGTCATCATCAACTCCGGTGATAGGGATGCCCAGCCAAAATCTGCTGTGCCCGGTATATCTGCTCCAGCAGCATAACGCGCGCCAGCAGATGTGGCCATGTTTTATGCCCCAGAGCCAACAGAAAATCAGCTTTTTCCCGCACCTCTGGCGCATGGCCATCCGCGCCGCCCAGCAGGAAAACCGCGCCGCCCGCCTCGCGCCAAAGGCCGAACTTTTTGGCAAAAACGGTACTTTCTTCATCTTTGCCGCGTTCATCAAGAACGATGATCGGCAGGGCAGGCAAATCGCCCAGTAAAAACGCCGCTTCCTTGGCGCGCAAGGCCGCGCCGGTCAATCCCTTTGGCGCCTCATATTCGCGTACTGTCAGGTTCTTGCCGATGCGCTTATGATATTCTGTGCACATTTCCAACAAGGAACCTCGCATTTTGCCGATGGCGCGGATTTCAAGTTTCATAGGGCGCATATCCGGCAAAAAACCATCCAGCAATGCCCTTAAGTGCCGTAAATCTGCTCGATATTATAAAATTTCCGCACTTCGGGGCGGAAGAGATGCACAATGACGTCACCGGCATCGACCAGCACCCAGTCACCCTGCGTCATGCCTTCGGAACGCACCTGACGAATGCCGATTTTTCCTAATTCATCACGGATCAAATCGGCAATCGCCGCAATTTGCCGCGCTGCCCGACCCGATCCGATGACCAGATAGTCGGCCATGCTGCTGCGGTCGCGCAGGTCAATCGTCACCACCTGTTCGGCCTGCCGCTCATCGAGGACGCGCAGAATGATATCGCGCACTTGCTCCGGTATGCCGGCGGGACGGTTTGATTTAACCGCCTTCAGCTTGGCGGTTTTGACGGCAGTTTTTTTATTCGCCAGTTTTTTAACTGCCGGTTTTTTACTCACCGGTTTTTTAACCGCCGTTTTCTTACCGACCGGTTTTTTAACAGTGGTTTTCTTCAAGACAGGTTTCGCAACCGTCTTGGATTTCTTCGCCGCCGTGGCTTTTGCCTTGGGCTTTGGCGCCGCTTTCCGGACAGAGGGTTTCTTGGCTACTGTCTTGACGGTTTTTTTCACGGTTTTTTTCACGGCTTTGGTCGATTTAGTGGCCACGTTGTTGCGCTCCTGTCGCGTTTTTGTTGTCGGATCATCGTCGCCGATAGTGCCCAACCCGGGTTATCGGCCATAATCCAAACGGGCGGTGTTTGCGTTGCCAGATCCCAAGCATCACGCGGATGCCGCCGGGCAAAGGCGTAACGCGCACCTGCCGCGCAGTCGCCCGCCAAGCCGCCAGCATAGGCGTCGCGGCGCAAAACGGCAACAGGCACGGCGCGCATGATCCGCCGCCAGTGCCGCCAGCGCGGCAGTTGCTGCCAATTATCGCTGCCCAGCAGCAGGACAAAGCGCCCCCCGGCGCGCATGCACTGCAAATTATGCAGGGTATCGACGGTATAGCGGCAGTCCCAGGCCGCTTCCGGCGCCAAAACTTTAATCAGTGGATGCCGTGCCATGTTCCGCGCCCCGGCCAGCCGCATGCTCAGGGGAGCCATATCATGCAGGGGTTTCAGGGGATTTTGTGGGGCGACCAGCCACCAGACCGTATCCAGCCGGAACCGCCGCAACGCAAACAGGCTCAATTCCAGATGCCCGCGATGCGCCGGATTGAACGACCCGCCCAGCAGGCCGATCCGCAAGCCGCGCGGCACAAAGGGTAAACGCGCCCGGTGCAGATGGTTCATGATCGGTTAACGAAAATAAGGCTAAATATTTCAGCGCCTTCCGTTCTGACCGTTGTCGTTCCGGACAAGGTGCAAAACCGGCATAACTTGTTATAATGCAGGCATGGCGACAAAACAACCTCCGCGGCGCGACGACGATGGCGATACGGTAACGGGTCTGGCAGTCAAAAGCCGGCCAAAAACCAAAAAACCGTCAATGTATAAAGTCTTGCTGCTCAACGACGACTATACGCCGATGGAGTTCGTGGTGCAGGTGCTGGAAAGCTTCTTCAACAAAAGCCGCGAAGACGCAACCCGCATCATGCTGCATGTCCACAAGCGCGGCGTCGGCCTGGCCGGCGTTTATACCCATGAAGTGGCGGAGACCAAAGTAAAGCAAGTCATGCGCGCCGCCCGCCAGAATCAGCATCCCCTGCAATGCACAATGGAGAAGGAGTAACCGCATGCTCGCGCGCAATCTGGAACAATCCCTCCATCTGGCGCTTGAACTGGCGCATGCGCGGCGGCATGAGTTTGCCACGCTGGAGCATCTTCTGCTCGCCTTGACTGAGGATAAGGATGCCGTGGCAGTAATGCGCGCCTGCGACGTGAATATCGACAAATTGCGGACTGAAATTATCGCCTATCTTGACGAAGAACTGGGCGAGTTGATCTCCGCCGAACCCAATATCGACCCCAAACCCACCGATGCGTTCCAGCGCGTGTTGCAACGCGCCGCGATCCATGTGCAATCGTCAGGCCGCGAGGAAGTAACCGGCGCGAATGTGCTGGTGTCGCTGTTCTCCGAACGCGAAAGCCACGCGGTCTATTTCCTGCAAAGTTTCAACATGACGCGTTTTGATGCCGTGAATTACATTTCGCACGGCATCACCAAATCGCCGGGCATGGCCGGCGCGCCGAACGGAACCGACGAAGACGCCAGCAGCGAGAAAACCGCCAAGCGCGGCAAGGATGCGCTTGACGCCTATTGCGTCAACCTTAACGAAAAGGCCAAACAGGGACGCATCGATCCCCTCATCGGCCGCGCTGCCGAAGTTGATCGCACGATCCAGATTTTATGCCGCCGCCAGAAGAACAATCCACTGCTGGTCGGTGATCCCGGTGTCGGCAAGACGGCCATCGCCGAAGGCCTGGCACGACGTATCCTGCGTGGCGAAGTGCCGGACGTTCTGACCAACACCGTGATTTACGGCCTCGATATGGGAGCCTTGCTGGCAGGAACCCGTTACCGCGGCGATTTCGAAGAACGCCTGAAAAACGTACTGGCGGAATTACAGACCATGCCGCACGCGATTTTGTTCATCGACGAAATTCATACCATCATCGGCGCGGGCGCAACCTCCGGCGGTTCGATGGACGCCGCCAATCTGCTCAAACCCGCGCTGGCGCAAGGACAAATTCGCTGCATCGGCTCGACCACCTATAAAGAATATCGCAATTATTTCGAGAAAGACCGGGCACTGGTACGTCGGTTCCAGAAGATCGACGTCAACGAACCCAGCATCCCGGACTCCATCAAGATTTTGACCGGGTTAAAAACCTATTACGAAGAACATCATAAAGTGCATTTCACCAATGACGCGATCAAAAGCGCCGTTGAGCTTTCGGCGCGCTATATTGGCGACCGCAAATTGCCGGATAAAGCTATCGATGTCATCGACGAAGCCGGCGCCGCGCAAATGCTGTTGCCGCCCGCGAAGCGCAAGCGCAGCCTGGGCATCAAGGATATCGAAGCCGTCGTCGCCAAAATCGCCCGCATTCCCGCCAAGAGCGTTAATCAGGACGACAAGGAAACACTGCAAAATCTCGAACGCGACCTTAAAACCATGGTGTTCGGCCAGGATCAGGCGATCATCGCGCTGGTGACCGCCATTAAAATGGCGCGCGCCGGGTTGCGCGAAGCGGAGAAGCCTATCGGCTGCTATCTTTTCTCCGGCCCTACCGGCGTCGGCAAAACCGAAGTGGCGCGACAGCTGGCGCGGTCGCTCGGCATCGAGCTGCATCGTTTCGACATGTCGGAATATATGGAACGCCATACAGTCAGTCGGCTCATCGGCGCACCGCCAGGGTATGTCGGATTTGATCAGGGTGGGCTGCTCACCGACGCTGTTGATCAGCATCCACATTGCGTCCTGCTGCTGGATGAAATCGAAAAGGCGCATCCCGACCTGTACAATATTTTGCTTCAGGTCATGGATCACGGCAAATTGACCGACCATAACGGCAAGGCCGTGGATTTCCGCAACGTCATTCTGGTCATGACCACCAATGCAGGCGCGGCCGATCTGGCCAAAAACGCCATCGGCTTCACCCGCGAGCGCCGCGAGGGCGAAGATACCGAAGCCATCAACCGCATGTTCACGCCGGAATTCCGCAATAGGCTTGACGCCATCATCGCCTTCAACAACCTGTCCGAAGCCACCATCGCCCGCGTGGTCGATAAATTCGTGCTGCAACTCGAAGGCCAGCTGGCCGACCGCAGCGTCACCATCGAACTCTCCGATATGGCGCGACAATGGCTGGGCAAAAAAGGTTATGACCCGCTCTATGGCGCGCGACCTCTGGCGCGCGTGATCCAGGAAGAACTGAAAAAACCGCTCGCCGAGGAATTGTTATTCGGCAAGCTCGCCAAGGGCGGGGCGGTTCTGATCGGGATGGATGCAAAGGCAGGGAAATTGACCTTCGCTTATCCGTCACCCACCAATCTCGACCCCGCGCCAAAGGCAGGGGCAAAAGACAGAAAATCGAAAAAGAACAAAGAACTGGTCGAGAAATAGCCCATGTCCATCGCCGCCCGTCTTGCCGAACTTGGCATTGTCCTCCCCACCCCTCCGGCGCCGGTCGCTTCTTATGTGCCCTTTGTCCGCACGGGGAACCTGTTGTTTGTCTCCGGGCAACTGCCGATGCTGGACGGAAAGTTACAGCATCCGGGCAAGCTCGGCGGAGAAATCGATCTGCCGACCGGTCAAGCGGCAGCGCGGCTCTGCGCCATCAATATTCTGGCGCAGGCACAGGCGGCGCTGGGAAGCCTGGATCATGTGGCGCAGCTGGTGCGCCTCGGCGGCTTTGTCGCCGGCGCACCGGATTTTTATGACCAGCCCAAGGTCGTTAACGGCGCCTCCGATTTAATGCAGGACGTTTTCGGCGCGGCGGGACGCCATGCCCGCGCCGCCGTCGGCGTATCAAGCCTGCCGCTCAACGCCGCCGTTGAAATCGACGCCATTTTCGCAACCATTTAAATAGGTTTGTCTTTGCTGTTTGCGCGGGCGCAAACTAAGCTGTCTGGCATTTTCCGCGATGACACCACGCCGTTGATTGTCGCCCGCCCGATGCAACGACGTTATTTCCTTGACCGGTTTTTTGTGCTATAAGAGCGTCATGCTATCTATTGCCCAAACAAGAACACAACGTAGCATGTCTTGGGATCGCCCACCCCGGAGCCGGTCACACTCCGGTGGTCAGTATCGGGCTGTTGGGTTTTATGCGCCGCTCAAAGCGCTTGCAGTGCGCCAGGATAATCTTAATCAGTGGGCAACCGCTGGCAAAAAGGCCACGCGTCCGGCGCACATTCTTATTGTTCCGCCCCCCAAGCCGACAGTGCTTGTCCGTCCGCATAAAGGCCGCCAGGGTCATCAACTTGCTGCGATGCTTATGGCATTGTGGCCAGAACGCCCCCTATATTCTCCGGCACGGGCTCTGCGGAAAATATGGCACCCGCAGCGGCTGGAGCGGTAAACCACGCCACCTGAACAACCATTCAAATTTTCAGCTTACGCCATTTAAGCGTCAGGCATTTCTCTGCCGCACACAGGACTTTTCGATGATCCTGTAATCCGTGCGGCTCTTTGAACCTGCGTTGCCGCTGCCTGCATTTTTTGATATTCGTGCAGCGATAACTTTATATGGTGGCGCAGGAGCATGCTCCGGAATCCGGGGCGGGCGCTTATAACAAAGGAGATAAAAATGAGAAAAAAGCTCCCAGAAAAATCAAAAGACTCCACTTACACCCCAGAAGTGATCAGAGAATTCACAGAGGCAAAAAAGGCCATCACAAGCCCCACTGCCGCGCAACAAAGTTTAGCGATAGAGCGTTTTTTTGCTCTTTCTGTACAAACGCCATCGCTCCAACCCGACATCGTCAAAGTATTGAAAGCTGTGCGTCAATATAGTGAGTCCCAGAAGATTATTACGGCTGCCGAACTTACCCTGGGCGTCATCATGGATAATCCCCGCTATGCCAAAGAACTCGGAGAAACAACCCCATCGCATCCAGGGTTGATCATGGCACTCACCAAACTTCCCTTACCGCAAATCAAAGGCTAGTTTTATTCAGGTTCGCGCAATTTGAGCGTCAGGCATTTAGCCGCACCGCCCGATTTCATATATTCGCCGAGAGGAACGCATTGCGGCGTAAACCCTGCGGCGCGGAGCTTGTCCTGCAATTCCGGCGTCGCGTCATTCATGATGACCAGGTCATCCCCCAAGGCAACGGCGTTGCAGGCAAACATCATCGCATCCCGTTCATTGGCGATGATGCGCTTTTCTGGCGGAACCCGCGCCGCAATTGCGGCTTGGGATTCCGCGCTGAAGGCCGGGGGATAATACAGCACATAGCCGCGTGGCAGTGGGCACAGACAGGTATCAAGGTGGTAAAAACGCGGATCAGCCAGCGTCAGCGTCACCACCGTCATCGGCAGAAGTTTTTCCAGCAGCGTCCCTGCCCGCCGGTCGCTGCGGAAACCAGAGCCGAGCCACAGAATATCCTGACCCCGGTCGAACAGGGCATCGCCCGCGCCTTCAAAACTGACATCCTCCGGCCAGACTGCCAGCCGGAATCCGCTGGCACGAAACCAGTCGGCAAAGAATGGCGTTTCGCCCTGCCGCTCTTTGGAACGGAAATAACTGACCACCGCCAGATCCCGATAGACCAGACCGGCATTGGCCGTGAATACCATATCCGGCAGGCCGGGTTGTGGCGTCACCAGCGCAATTTCAGCGTGCCGCGCAATGACATCATGCAGCGCCTGCCACTGGGCACGCGCCAAAGATGCGTCCGTGCGGCCACGATTATGCTCCATCCAGGGGTTGATGACATAACTGACCGCAAAATGGTCAGGCGGACACATCAGGATTTTCTGTGCCATGGCCAAAGCTATTTCGTCGCTTTACGCGCCTTCGCGACGCGGCTTTGAAACTTGACCACAACATCGGCAGCCGGACGCGTCCGCTTCACCGGCCCGGATTCCGGCACGCTGTCCTCGACCAGGATATTGCTGAACTGCCAAGGGTCGCTGTTGTCAATCACTTCCGGAAACAACTGGTCACGCCCCACCAGAGGATTCCAGTCCGTCGTCACGCCAAGCATTGATCCGAGATAGGGTTTTTGTATCTCCAGACAACGCAGGAAATCCATTTCATCGGCTTCCACAATGCCCCGGCGCGGATTTTCCAGCGCCCAGACGATGCCCGCCAGCACCGCCGAACTGACCTGCAAACCGGTGGCGTTTTGATGCGGCGCCAGGTGCCGCGCCTCGTCAATCGTCAGCTGCGACCCGTACCAATAGGCGTTTTTGGCATGGCCATAAAGCATGACCCCGAGATAATCGGAGCCCGCAACAATCTCATCGACCCCAAGAATATGCGTCTCTGGTTGCCGCCGCCAGCCCGCCCCCGCCATTTCATGCAAAGACAGCACCGTCGCATCGGTGGGATGATAGGCGTAGCAGCATGTCGGTCGATAGGCCACCCGCGTCCCGACGCGCAGCGTAAAATAATCGGCAATCGAGATGGCTTCATTATGGGTAATCATGAAAGCATGCTGCGCGCCGGTAGCCGGGGTCCAGCTGCGAATCCGCGTTCCGGCTCCCGGCCGTTCCAGATATATGGCCGCGCCACACCCTTTGGCATGCCGTCGTCCCATCGGCGGCAGACTCTTTTCATGCGTGCCCCAACCCGTTTCGGCGGGCTGCAACCCCTCGGAGATCAATCCCTCGACCGACCAGGTATTCACGAAAACCCCGGCCGGTTTCGGCGTCGCCGCGCGTTGGGTGTCGCGTTCAGCGATATGAACCCCTGTGACCCCCACGCGCTGCATCAAGTGCGCCCACGCCGCCCGTGTCGCGGGAACCGCAGTTTTCATCCCCAGCATGGCGGCGAGATCAAGCAATGCCTGCTTGACGAACCACGAAACAGCCCCCGGATTGGCGCCACAGCAACTGACTGCCGTCGGCCCCTCGGGATACTGCCGCCGCTGCTGCAAGACGGCCTCGCGCAGGGCATAATTGGTGCGCGCGCTCATCGGCAGCTCTGGGTTATGGTAATAGCCCTGCCACGGCTCCACCACCGTATCGATGTAAAGCGTGTTCAGCTCCCGGCACAGCGCCATCAGCGCTGCCGAGTCGACATCGACCGACAAATTGATCAGAAAGCCCTGCTCCGGGTTGGCCTGGAACAACGGCGCCAGAACCGCCCGGTAATTCGCGGGCGTCAGGGCGACCTTCTGGAAGCGTCCCCCGACCTGCTCAACCATGCTCCGATGCGTATCGTCCGGATCGATCACGGTGATCTGCGTCGGGTCGCACCCGATATGCCGCAACAGCAACGGCAAGGTGGCGCGACCAATCGAGCCAAGCCCGACAATCACGACAGACCCGCTTATACGGGCATATATTGGCCATTCCGGCATCGCCTGCGCCGTCGCCCGGGTCAATTCAACGACCCTGCGTCAACTGCGGCACACGCATTTGTGGCATTGATTTCCAATTGGGAATTTCGCGGCGTCGCGCTCACAGGGGCTGCCCCCCGGCCAGATCGACCATTGCTATCCCTAATTGGAAGAAGACGTAAAGACATCGCCATCTCCCGAACAATAGATAGTGGTTAAGCCAGTCGGCTCAGAAGTCGCCGAAGCGACCCAAGGTGCCCGGCACGCCGGACAAGAATTTGCATATTCACCCAAAAGGCCCCAGGGGCAAGAAGAATCTTTACTTGCCGCAATATTTTCTTTGCCCACGGCGGCGTCCCCGGCCACGACAGCCCGCACCCTTAACCGGCCGAGGGCAAGGAACCGCCCCATCGCCATCGTCATCCCGAACGGTTTTCCCTGCAAAGTTGATTTGCTCTACACCCCGATGGGGACTACATTAACCGCATAGAATCAGTTTGCGTTTTTGCCGTTATACCGCGTCAGTCACGCGCGACGCTTTGTACCGACGCCGCACCAAATCAGGAAAGCCCTCCCGCCAACGTAAAAATGGAATCACAAGATGTTCGGTAATCTTCTGGGAATGTTCTCCGCCGACATGGGGATCGATCTGGGCACGGCCAATACGCTTGTTTACGTCAAGGGGCGCGGCATCGTCCTGAACGAACCTTCGGTCGTGGCCATTCATGAAGTCCACGGCAAGAAACAAGTTCTCGCCGTCGGCGACGAAGCGAAGATGATGCTGGGGCGCACACCCTCCTCGATCCGCGCCATCCGTCCGCTACGCGATGGCGTCATTGCCGATTTTGAAGTCGCGGAGGAAATGATCAAGCACTTCATTCGTAAAGTGCATAATCGCCGTAGCTTCGCCAATCCGCAAATCATCATCTGCGTGCCTTCGGGTTCCACCCCCGTCGAACGGCGCGCGATTCAAGGCGCGGCAGAAAATGCCGGCGCGCGCAGCGTGTTTCTGATCGAAGAACCAATGGCGGCGGCAATTGGCGCAGGCTTGCCGGTGACTGAACCAACCGGATCCATGGTGGTCGATATTGGCGGCGGCACGACCGAAGTCGCGGTGCTGAGTCTCGGCGGCATTGTCTATGCGCGTTCCGTGCGCGTCGGCGGCGACAAGATGGATGAGGCAATCCAGAATTACATCCGCCGCTATCATAATTTGCTGATCGGCGAAAGCACCGCCGAACGCATCAAGAAGGAAGTCGGCTGTGCCTGCCCGCCCGAAGATGGTGAAGGCAAGCATCTTGAAATCAAGGGACGCGATTTGACCAATGGCGTGCCGAAGGAAATCGTCATCACCGAGCGGCAGATTGCGGAAAGCCTGGCCGAGCCGGTCAGCCAGATTTTGGAAGCGGTTAAAGTGGCACTGGAAAATACGGCACCGGAACTGGCGGCGGATATTGTCGATAAAGGGATCGTCCTGACCGGCGGCGGCGCATTGCTCCGCAATCTCGACCTGGTTTTGCGCCATGCCACCGGGCTGCCGGTGACGGTGGCCGAAGACCCGCTGTCCTGCGTCGCACTCGGCACGGGACGCGCGCTGGAAGAAATGAAAACGCTGAAGAACCTGTTGGTCAGCGGCTATTAAAACCCACTTTAATTTTTGGAATCATCCGGCAGGACAGAACCCGACGCATCGGACAACGCATGTCCCTCCATCGCCCGCGCGGCGCGATCCTGTTCCATTTTTTACTGCTTTTTGTCGGCTTTGGTGCGCCCATGCTTCGCGCGGTTCTCCGTCGCGGTCTGCACAGCTTCGACACGACGTTTGGCTTTACGCGCCTGACGCAAATTGATGATCTCGGACATCAGTGCATTCTAACAAACGCAGTCTTCACACGCCATAACTGGATTTAACGCGGCAACAAGTTGCCCTGGTGAAACGGATTATTGATTTCAGTCGCGGCGTTGTCATGAAACGGCATCGAGGCGCGTTATTACAGCTGTAATAATTTTGGGCCGATCTGAAAAAGCTATCTCATTGAAAAATATGGCGGACCCGAAAGGATTCGAACCTTCGACCTCTGCCTTCGGAGGGCAGCGCTCTATCCAGCTGAGCTACGGGTCCGCATGAGACATCCGGAACGGGACGGAAGATAGGCGAAGGGGCGCGGCTTGCCAAGCGAATATGGGCACAAGACCAAACGCGCATGACGGCGCCATGACAGACGTGTGGGCGACCCTGTATTTACGGAAAATAAGGCATATTTGGTTATAGTGTTGAAGAACAAGCGTTTTTCCAGAGTTTTCAGGCACACATATGGAATCGCTGAGCCAAATCGGACAGCATATATGGTTCGGCGTGACCTGGCCGATCATGAGCCTGTTTGTGCCCAGCAGCCAGATCAACATCTTCTTCCTGCCCAGCAGTCTGGCGGTGATGATGGCCGTTTATCTCTGGCGACATCGCCGCGTCAGCAAAATCCGGCTGCGTTTGTTTCTGCGTTACCTGTTTCCGCGCAAAATTCTGCTCCATCCATCGGCGGTTCTTGACTACAAATATTTCGTTGCCAACCGCATGCTGCGCGGTCTGTTTTATGCGCCGTTGCTCCTCTCAAGCGTTTTGTACGATCAGGGCATCATCGCCGCCCTCACCGCGCTCTTCGGCCCCGGCCACGCCCCCAGTGTCCCAAGCTGGACGCTGACGGCTCTGGCGACGCTGCTGTTCATTGTTTCCTATGATTTTGCCTATTGGCTGATTCATTGGTGCATGCACCGCGTTCCGCTGCTGTGGGAGTTTCACAAGGTGCATCATTCCGCCGAAGTTCTGACTCCGATTACGGCGCTGCGCGTCCATCCGGTCGAAGAGTTGATCAACATCAACATGGTCGCGCTGATGACCGGAACGACGCACGGCATTGCCGTTTATTGCTTCGGCGAAGGCGCGCAGCAATTGTCGTTGTTACAACTCAATGTCGTGCTGCTGATTTTCTTTTTCACGCTCTATCATCTGCGGCATTCCCATGTCTGGCTGGAAATCAAGCAGCCCTGGAACTATATCTTCCTGAGCCCTGCGCAGCATCAAATCCACCACAGCACCGCGAGGCGCCACTTGGATAAAAACCTCGGCTATCTGTTTGCCGTCTGGGATCACGCTTTCGGCACGGTTTATGTGCCGAAAGGCCGCGAGCACCTGAAGATGGGAATCGGCGTCCAGTCCAGAGAATTCAATAGCCTGTGGCGGCTTTACAGCCTGCCCTTCGTGAAGGTCATGCGGCGATGGGGACCCAAACGGCGCAGTGTTACAGGAACCTCAACACCCGAGACCGATCCTCATTCGATGGTATAGCTCCGGTCTATCATCTCCGGACATTCCCAAAAAAGTTTCGCCCACCCCGGCTGCAGCACGGGATGGGCGATCCTTATGCCGGACGCAGCCCGGCAAACCCTATGACGCGATGCTTAGGTTGTCGCCGCGCCCAGCGAAGTGCTGACCGTGCCGAACACACCGGCCAATTGCGGCCCAAGCACCAGCAGCGCAGCCACAATGGCCACCGCGATCAGCGCCGCGATCAAACCATATTCAATCGCCGTCGCGCCAGATTCATCACGCATAAATCTCTGAAATAAGTTCCGCATCATGACCTCCCCTAAAAATCTCTCAGCTTCAAACATGAACTGATATTCACCCCACGCGCAGCCGTGGCTCCGCGTGGGGATACCCGGACGGCGGCAATGACAAGCATCGCCGCCGTCTTAACCCGGATTACGTGGTCGCCGCACCCAGCGAGGTGCTGACAGTGCCGAACACGCCGGCCAATTGCGGCCCGAGTACCAGCAGCGCGGCCACAATAGCCACCGCAATCAGCGCCGCGATCAAACCATATTCAATCGCTGTCGCGCCAGATTCATCACGCATAAATCTATTAAATAATGCACGCATATTTTCCTCCATTAAAAATTGCATTTTGTATTCCCACCATCCTCACAATACGCGACATGGCTTAACGGGTCGTAAATTTGCATCGCATTTTGCTAACGAAAACAATGGGTTATTTCCGTTTTAGACTCATGCAAAACTGGTTTGATATTCAAAATATTCGCCGTCAACATCTTGAAATATTTGCGCTTCGATTGCGTCGACGCGGCATCGGACACGCGACAACGGCCGAGAATACGCGTGGCAATTGCATCAAATGTCCGCCAACCCGCAAGGCTTAAGGCAAAAACATGGCGCGAATTTTTTAGCGCACCAATAAAAAAGCCCGGCGGATCAGGGAAACGCCGGGCTTTCTCTATATATAAGGCAGGGAGATTACGGAATTAATGGCGACCAGGCCGGATCCGAAGCATCCAGCGGCGTCGTAATTTCGCGTTCGTTATAGCCCGTCAGGTCAATCGAATAGAGTCGTGCGCGTTTGCTCTTGCCGCCGGATACGGATGACTCTTTAAAATACATCAGGACACGGCCGTTCGGCGCCCATGTCGGGCCTTCGACGTGATAGGCCTGGGTCAAGAGGCGTTCACCGGAACCATCAGGACGAATGACACCGACATAAAATTGTCCCTGATACTGCTTGGTAAAAGCAATCAGGTCACCACGAGGCGACCAGACCGGTGTGCCGTACCGCCCTTCGCCGAACGTAATGCGCTGTACATTGCCGCCATCGGACGACATCGTGTAAATCTGCTGCGTACCGCCACGGTCAGACTCAAACGTAATTTGACGTCCATCCGGCGCAAATGACGGCCCCGTATTGATCGACGCGCTGTTGGTCAGACGCTGTGTGCGACGTGTCCGCAAATCCATGGCATAGATATCTGCGTTGCCGTTGTTGCTCAGCGAAAAGATCACCCGGTTGCCATCGGGAGAAAAGCGCGGCGCGAAAGTCATGTTGGGGAAATCGCCCAGCATTTCCTGCCGCCCAGTGTCGATGTTGAACAGGTAAACCCGCGGCCGGTTATTATAGAATGCCATATAAGTAATTTCCTGCGCCGTCGGCGAGAAGCGCGGCGTGAGCACCAAAGCGCGGCCATCGGTCAAAAAGCGGTGATTTTCGCCGTCCTGATCCATAATGCCCAGACGTTTGATACGCGCGGTCGCAGCCCCGGTTTCCGAGACATAGACGATGCGCGTATCGAAATAGCCGTCTTCCCCGGTGATCCGCTTATAGATCGCATCGGAAATTATATGCGCGATGCGTCGCCAGTTCTGCGGCACGGTCTTGTAGGACAGGCCAGTCATCTGGCTTTCGCTGAACACATCCCACAAACGAAACTCAACCCGCAATTGTCCGTCCCCTTGCGGCTCGACCTTGCCGACCACCAGGGCCTGGCTGTTCAGGATGCGCCAATCGGCAAATTTCGGTTGCACCTGCAAACTTGCCATATCCTGAACGAATGAACGCGGATCCACGGTCTTGAACAAACCCGAGCGGGTAAGGTTGTTGTTGATAACCCGGACAAGATCACGCCCCATTTGCGCCGCTTCGGAATTGCTGCCTGCAAAATCGGGAATGGCAATCGGGATTGGCTCGACCGTGCCACGGGTGATGTCGATCCGCAGCTCGGCGCGCGCAGGCAGCGTCGTGACCAGCATGATTGCGGCAAAGAACATGACTTTGAATAATTTTCTCATGGCATTTTCCTCTGACATTCTGGGGCCGCTCTGGCCACCGGGGTTACAACATATCGCGGGGGTCGAAATTAAAGTGAATGACTTTCCATTGTTCATACTTGCCTTCAGGCAAGGCCAAAGGCGAACAAAGCGGATTACGCACGGCGCGCAAGGCTGACTCGGCGGCGGCGCGGAAGAACGGATCGCTGCCCATGCGCGCCGTATCGACGACACGCGCCGCGCGAACGGTGCGATCCGGATTCACATCGATGGTAATTTCGACGATCAGCTGCTCGGCATTGCGCGCACCGATTGGCATGTTCCAGCATTGTATCATCTGCCGCCGCAACGCGTCTTCCTCGGAAATGCTCAGTTTATCGGACAGAGACGGCGCGGCATCGGGACGTTCCTGAGCTTCCTCCTGTTTATCGGTCTGATCCGGTGTCTTGGCTGTCGGCGCGGGTTTTAATTTAGCCACGTTTTTTAAAACGCTCGACAACAGATCGGGCTTGGGTTTCGGCTTTTCTTCGACCTTCTGCGGTTCCGGTTTTTTCTGTTCCGGTTTCTGCTCAGGAACTGGTTCCGGCGCTTTGGTCTCGGGCGGCGGCGGTGGCGCAGGCTGTGGCTTCGACTGTTCTTCGGGCGGCGGCGGCGGCAAGGGCGTTGCCTTCTCGGCCTGTTTCGGCGGCGGCGCAGGCTGAGGTTCCGGATCCTTGTCGGATTTCAGCCGCGTATTGGTCATCGCGGCAACATCGGTGATATCGACCGGTATAATCACCAGAGGCGGCGGCAAGGGTGGCAAGAAGTTCGGCAATCCGATCCACAGGAATAACAGGAGCGCCGCATGCAGCGCCGCAGAGATGATCAAAGGGCGCTTCATTGGCGGTTTCGGCCGTCCCATCGGCACATGACCGAGCAACCGCACCGGTATGGGGCGGCGGCGTATATCAACAACCTCCGCCGCGCGGCGCGGCAGATGAGCAAGGTCGATTTTTTTCTGCTCATTGAACAAGTGCTCTACTTCTTTTGGCTATGCGCCGGCGCCGGACGACGCGGCAACTCGGCGACCAACGCGACTTTATTGTAACCAGCGGCGCTGATCAGACCCATGACCTCCATGATCCCTCCATAAGACAGAGATCGGTCACCGCGTACAAAAATGCGCGCTTCAGGATTGACGCCGGTGATCGCCTGCAACCGCGCGACCAGAACGTCTTTATCAACGGCTGTTTCCTGCAAATAAATCTTGCCGCTGGCGTCAAGAGAAACGACCAGAGGTTCCTTGTCCTGATTGACCGACTTGGCTTTGGCCTGCGGCAAATCCACCGGCACGGCAACCGTCATCAAGGGCGCGGTGACCATAAAAACGATCAGCAGCACCAACATCACATCAACCAACGGCGTCACATTGATGTCAGCATTGCGCCGCCAGTTCCGACGACTGCTACGCTGGCTTGCTCCGCCTGATTGTACGCCCATGGCCATCGCGGAACTCCTCAGGCTGCAATGCGCTGTTCTTCAAGATTACGGGATAACAGCGAACTGAAATCAGCGGCGAAATTATCCAGACGATCGCCGTAACGCCCCAGTTCGGTGGAAAATTTGTTATACGCAGCCGTGGCCGGAATCGCCGCGACCAGCCCGATGGCCGTCGCCAGCAAAGCCTCGGCGATGCCCGGCGCGACCACGGCCAGCGAGGTATTTTGCGCCGCCGCGATGCCGATAAAGCTCCGCATAATACCCCAGACTGTGCCGAACAACCCGATAAAGGGCGCGACGGAAGATACGGAGGCCAGAAAAGTCATCCAGGTTTCCACCTGTGCCATTTCACGCCCGATGGTGACATTCATCACGCGATCAACGCGCGCATGCAGGCTGTTCTTGGCGCTGGTGGAGACCAGCAGCCCCTTCTCGGTGGCCGCGCGCCATTCCTTCATCCCGGCGACGAACACAGCCTGCATCGGATCGGCAGGCCGCTTGCCGATTTTATCATAGAGCGAATCGAGCGAATGTCCTGACCAGAACCTTTCTTCAAAATACAGCGCCTTGCGCTTCAACCGGCCAAGTCGCATGCCTTTGTCAAAAATAACCGCCCAAGTCACGATAGAGACTACCAGCAACCCCAGCATGACGGTTTTCCCGACCAGATCGGCATGGCTGAACAATCCCATGATCGACAAGTCCAACGCGCCAACCGATCCCGCCAATTGCGCTGCTTCAATCGCCTGTGTTTCCATCGTCAAAAATTCCCTCTATCCCCTTGTGCCGTGTGCAGGATCCTATCCTTTTGCTTGCGCCGGTACAATCAGGGGCAGAATTTTCTGCCGCAGAAAATCCGGGATTCGTTTCGCTTTGCCATCGACTCCGATCGCCACGACTGTGATCCGGCCGGTCGTTATTGTTCTTTCTTCATGGCGGATGATTTGAGCCATGTCCAGCCTCGAAGCGCCGACGGCACGGATTTCGGTGACGACCTGTAGCATGTCGTCCAGAAACGCCGGCGCCAGATAGTCAACCTCGCAACTTCTTACGGCAAAAATAAGGCTATGAGTCCGGCGCAATTCCTGCTGCGCGACCCCGAAAGAACGCAGAAATTCGGTGCGCGCGCGCTCGAAAAACCTTAGATAATTCGCATAGTAAACAACCCCGCCCGCATCCGTGTCTTCATAGTAAACCCGTAGGGGAAATACATGCGTAAACCCGTCATCAGTCACGGTCACCCTCTGTCGATAAATCGGCCTGCCGCCCCGCCGGAACCGCCAGTCCCAGATAACGATACCCCGTGTCAGTTAACATCCGCCCCCGCGGCGTGCGGGCGACCATGCCGCACTGCAGGAGGTAAGGTTCGATCACCTCATCCACGGTATCTTTCTGTTCGGACAAGGCCGCCGCCAAGGTTTCCGCTCCCACCGGCCCGCCGCCATAGGTTGCGGCGATCAGGGTCAGATATTTGCGATCCATGGCATCGAACCCGTGACCATCGACCTCCAGCCGCGTGAGCGCCCCGTCTGCCATTTTATGATCGACCCGGCTCTGCCCGGCTACGGCAGCAAAATCACGCACGCGCCGCAGCAGACGCCCGGCCACCCGCGGCGTGCCCCGCGCACGGCGGGCAATTTCGGCCGCACCGTCATCGGTTAACGATATTCCCAACAAACCTGCCGCGCGGCCGACAATGACGGCCAGCTCATCCGGACTGTAAAAATTCAGCCGTAAGGGTATGCCAAACCTCTCGCGCAGCGGGCGCGTGATCAGTCCCGAACGCGTCGTCGCCCCAACCAAAGTAAAGGGCGGCAGGTCAATCCGCACCGATCGCGCCCCCGGCCCCTCACCGATCATCAAATCAAGTTGGAAATCTTCCATTGCCGGATAAAGAATTTCCTCGACCGCTGGGTTAAGTCGATGAATTTCGTCGATAAACAGCACATCATGCGGTTTAAGATTGGTCAGCAAGGCCGCCAGATCACCCGCCCGAGCAATCACCGGGCCGGACGTCGCACGAAAACTCACGCCCAACTCACGCGCGACAATCTGCGCCAGCGTAGTCTTTCCAAGTCCTGGAGGCCCATAAAATAAAACATGATCAAGGGCTTGACCGCGCACTTTCGCCGCCTGGATGAACACCCCAAGGTTAGCGCGCAATTCCGGTTGGCCGATAAAATCAGTCAGTTGCAACGGACGCAACGCCACAGACTCGGCATCAACGCTTTGCGCGACGGGAGCAACCAGACGTTCGACAGTTTGGGTGGCGGCTTTCATGCGGCGCGCTCATGCTGGCTCAAACAACGTAAGGCCGCCGGGATCAAGGCATCAAGTCCTGCATCAGGAAATTCTTTCCGGACTTGCAACAAAGCATCAAAAGCCTCGGCGCGACGATAGCCAAGATTGAGCAAAGCCGACAAGGCATCGGCGCCGATCCGGTCACCGGCCACGGCACCCGGCGTCCCGACCGGCGCGGCATGGTGCGGCAGGGCAAAGCCGCCGATCTTGTCCTTTAACTCGGTCATCAGACGCACCGCGAGCTTCGGCCCCACACCATCAGCCTGGGTCAGAAGCGCTTTATCTTGCGTGGCAATAGCCTGCGCCAACTGTTCGGAACTCAAAGAACTTAAGATCGCCAATGCGACTTTGGCCCCCACTCCCTGCACCGTGATGAGCAACCGAAACCAGTCGCGTTCCACCGGGTCGATAAAGCCATATAATGTAATCGCATCTTCGCGCACCTGCGTCTCGACCAGCAGACTGACGGGATGCCCCAGCGCCGGACACTGCCGCAATGTGCGCGCCGAACAGCCGACGACATAACCAACACCTTGCACATCCACCAGCGCTTGCGCGCCATGGACCTGATCCAGGATACCGGTCAATTTGCCGATCATGCTCGCACCCGCTGCGCCAATTCCACCGTCAGCCGATGATGTGCGTGGCAGACGGCAATAGCCAGAGCATCAATCGCATCAACAGCCAGCACCGTATCCGCGCCCGATAATAAAATCTGCATCATTGCCTGCACCTGCTGCTTGTCGGCATGGCCATAGCCGGTCACCGATTTCTTAATCAGATTAGCCGCATATTCCGCCACGGGCAAACCCGCCAAAGCCGGAGCCGCCAGCGCTATTCCCCGTGCCTGCCCCAATTTCAACGCGGCGCGTGCATTGCCGTTGACGAACGTCTCCTCCACGACCGCCTCGTCAGGATAATGCCGCGCGATCACGTCGCGCAAACCTTCGGCCAGCAGCGCCAGCCGCGCGGCCATCGGCAAGGAAGCGACCGGATCTATCGTGCCCGCCGCCACAAAGCGCAAATGGTTGCCGCATGATTCAATCATGCCCCACCCGGTATGGCGAAGCCCCGGATCAATCCCAAGAATACGAACGGAGTCGGACATAACTGCATCCTACATGGCCATCATCTTGTGACAATTGATATTTTTGAATGATGCCTCAGTTTGAATATAGCTTACCATTATATGGTGTCATACCGGCGCAAGCCGGTATCCATCACCTGAAAATGCAACAAGAACAAGCAGCAGGAGATGGATTCCGGCCTTCGCCGGAATGACTCTTAGCTATTTTGGTTAAGCTATATTCAAACTGGGACACTACCTATTTTTGTGCCAGTTTGACCGCCATCGCCGCCCCGCCTACACTTCATCTGCGCTTACAATAATCTAAGGAGAAAAATCATGGCCAGAATTCCCGAAGGTTTCAGCACCGTAACCCCAACGCTGGTCGTCAGTGACGCCGCTCAAGCCATCGCGCTTTATACCAAGGCTTTCGGCGCCAAAGAAACCTATCGCCTGAATTGCCCCGAAAGCGGCAAGATCGCGCATGCCTGCATCCAGATCGGCACATCGAAAATTTTCCTGTGCGATACACATCCGGAAATGTGCGCAACCCCCACGCAGACAAACTTCTATCTCTATTTCGACGATGTCGACACCAGCTTTAAACAGGCCAAACAGGCTGGGATGCAGGAAACATCGCCGGTTCAGGACATGTTCTGGGGTGACCGCACGGGTAATGTCAAAGACGGTTTCGGCAACAGCTGGACACTTGCCACCCATGTCCGTGATGTATCCCAGGAAGAAATGGAAAAGGCGATGAAGAATATGGGCAAAGCCGCCTGATCAAACGCCCTTCACAATAAAACGCCGCGCCGGGTTCAAAACGGCGCGGTTTTTTTATCCCAGGCACTTCTCCATTTCCGGCACGGCCTGAAATAAATCTGCCACCAGCCCGTAATCCGCCACCTGGAATATCGGGGCGTCAGGATCTTTGTTAATGGCAACAATGACCTTGCTGTTGCTCATCCCGGCCAGATGCTGAATTGCGCCGGAGATGCCTACAGCGATGTATAAATCAGGCGCGACGACCTTGCCGGTTTGCCCAACCTGATAATCGTTTGGCACATAACCGGCATCGACGGCGGCACGCGATGCCCCCACGGCGGCTCCCAGTTTATCGGCCAGACCTTCGATAATCTTGAAATTCTCTGCCGATCCTACACCCCGTCCCCCGGATACGACGATCCGCGCCGCAGTCAGTTCGGGACGTTCGGATTTTGACAATTCCTGCGTGACGAATTTGCTCTGCCCGCCACCACTGGCAGCAGCCGCCAGCGGTTTCACCACCCCTGCTCCGCCCGTGACGGCAACATCCGGGAACGCCGTCGCCCGTACCGTAATGATCTTGAGCGCATCGCTGGACTGCACCGTGGCAATGGCATTGCCAGCATAAATCGGGCGCACAAAAGTATCGGCGCTTTCTACGGCGATAATTTCCGAAATCATCGCCACGTCGCACAGAGCCGCAACGCGCGGCAACAGGTTTTTGCCATAGGAAGTCGCAGCAGCCAGCACATGCGTATAGGCTTTCGCTGTCTGCGCCACCAGCGGCGCAAGATTTTCCGGCAGACCATGCGCGTAATCCGCTGCATCGGCATGCAGGACCTCGGCCACGCCCGCGCATTGCGCGGCGGCGGCGGCCACGGCGTGACACTCATGTCCGGCCACCAGAACCACAACCGAACCGCCCAGAGCGCCCGCCGCAGCGATTACATGCCGGGTCGCGGGTTTCAGGGATTTATTGTCATGTTCTGCAATCACCAGAACCGGCATGTCATACCACCTTGGCTTCATTCTTGAGTTTGTCCATCAAGGCCGCAACATCGGCAACCTTGATCCCTGCCTTGCGTTTAGGCGGTTCCATCACTTTCAAAGTTTTCAACCGTGGCTGCAAATCGACGCCGAGACTCTCGGCCTGCACAACGTCCAGCGGCTTTTTCTTGGCCTTCATGATATTGGGCAACGCGGCATAGCGCGGCGTGTTCAGCCGCAAATCGGTGGTGATGACGGCAGGCAGCGTCAGTTCCAGTGTCTCCAGACCGCCATCGATTTCACGCACCACTCTGGCGACCGATCCCGCAATATCCAGTTTCGAGGCAAAGGTTCCCTGCGGCCAGGCCAGCAGGGCAGCCAGCATCTGCCCGGTCTGATTACAATCATCATCAATGGCCTGCTTGCCCATAATGACCAGGTTGACGGCTTCCTTCTTGACGATGGCCGCCAGAGCTTTGGCAACCCCCAAAGGCTGGGTCTCGCCCTCAAACGGCACATGAATGCCTCGGTCAGCGCCAACGGCCATGGCGGTACGCAGCAACTCGCCCGCCAGTTGCGGCCCGATCGTCACGACGACAACTTCCGTCGCAACCCCCTTTTCCTTAAGCTTGACGGCCTCCTCGACCGCAATCTCGTCAAAGGGATTCATGGCCATTTTGACATTGGCCAGTTCGACACCGCTTTGATCCGCCTTAACGCGGATTTTCACATAGGCATCGACGACACGTTTGATAGGAACCAGGATTTTCATGACAAATACAATCAAGTGCGGTGCCGTCGGAAAAGCGGCACGGATCTGTGTGTTTATGCCGGGGAACGGCATAAAACTCAACCTGTCGCGTGACAGTTTGCCGCTTTTTTTGCCCGGATGTGACAAAAGCACAGAAAACAGGCCTTATTTTCCTGCAGGCTCCGGAACCGCGCCGGCTTCCACGATTCTGTTCTCCGCCCAAAGATAGACCTGATGCGGCGCCAAGACAATCTCGCGATCCTGCGTGCCCAGACGTTGTTTAAAACGCACAGTATCCGGAGACACGGTCAGAATCGTCACAGCAGCGTCCTGCGTCGTGGGCACGAAGGTGCGTCCATCGATCCAGACCTTCCATTGCCCCGGCCCAAAATAAACAATGGCACCCAGCCGCGTCGTCGCCTGATGAAACGAATCCTGCGCCGCCGTCTCCGCCGGTGTCAGGAACAAGGAGGGCGTTTCTGCGGCATTGACCGGAGTCACCCCGGACAACAGCACGATAAGCGCCCCTCCAAACAGGCGCTGGATCAGCGTTGGAAACAACCGACGGCGCGGAAAATCTGCTGTCTTCATGGCGGCGCTCGGGCAAAGACCGGTTCTTCGGCAAAAGCCAGCCAACGCAACGCGACGCTGGCTGTCACGGGGGTTTGACCACCCTGTCGCTGCACCAGAAGACGCTCCAGCCGGATATCCCCCGGCAATTCCCGCACCGCCCGCTGCACGAAAGCAAAAACCTGCTGATCCGACTTGGCCGAAAGTTTCATCGTAATCGCGCTGGCCATCAGCGGCCAGGTTTCCATCCCACCCGACGGCTCACGCGTCGGTGTGGCACTGCCCAGCGTCAGATCGAGATCACGCAACCCCGCTTCGACGCCGAATTGCCGCAACGTCGCCACCAGCTGCACGCGCGCCGGCGGGGCGCGCAGTTTCCGCCAGGCATCGGCGCCAAGTTCGGCGCGCAATTTTTCTGCCGCAGCCGCATCCGCCGCCAGCGTATCATAATCGCCACGCAACCGCGTCGCCTGCTGCGCCGCGTCCTGCTGCTCCTGTTCCGCCGTCGCGCGTAAATCCATAAGCCAGGGCATGGTCAGAAATCCCGCCACAGCCCCCAGCAACAGCACCAGCACCCAATCCCTATGTTCACGCCATAATGTCATGGTTCCCTGATCTCCAGCAGCGCGGTCGGCATCAACGGTGCCTCCGGAAGCAGCAACGCAGGGTCATTAAACGGATGCGCCGCATCCAGCGCATAGGGAGCCTGTACCGCTTTGACCTGCGCGCGCGGCAGCGCTGCCGTCATTTTCGTCACCAGATCCTGATATAACCCCAAAGCTTCGGTCTGTGCCGCATCCTTGGCTTTCGTCGTCGGAAACAGACGCAGAGTCATCTGTGTCACCGTCCCGCCACCCGCCTCGGCGCGCCAGTCAAACGCGCCGAGCCGGATTTGCTCCGGCAAATTCTGGCTCAGAACCTGCATCATGTCCCACGGCATCGGTGCCGGCGGCAGGACGGCGGCGCGCAGCATGTCGGCCTGTTTCTGCCGCATCGGCTGGGTCATATTGCCCTCCAGACGATGCCGCAGCGCGGCGATGCCGTCCTGCCATTGCCGGGATTCGGCAACGCTGGCCTGCGCCGCACGGCGCGCCGTCAGCATCGCGGCAAAATCTTGCCCGGCCACGCCAAGGTGCCCCAGCACGACCAGCGCCGCCGCCGCCCATCCCCAACGCCGCATTTGACCTGTCCGCTGCGCCGCCTGCGCGGGCGCGGGCTGGAACACACCAAGACGTCGTCGCCGCGCGGCACACGCCGCCGCCAGCACTTGCGTCCCATCCCGGCATTCCGGGAGCCCCAACGCAGCCGCCACCTGCTCCGGCGCGGCCACCGTCACCTCGCGCGGCAGCACGGCACATAAAGCATCTGCCTCCGGCGCAATGACAATCACCCGCATCGGCGCATCCGGGCGCCAACCCTGCCGCGCCAGATAATTCTGGCTTTCCGCCTGCGCCTGCATGATGGCCGTACCCAGATCAGCAGCATCCGTTGCAGCACAAGGGAGCAACCGCGTCAGCACCGGCATCCCACGCCGCAGTGTCACCTGCCGCAAACCGGCCAGGGTCAGAACAAACATATGTTCCCATTCCGGCACAGCGTGGCGCCGGGAGCGCACGATCAAGGCAGCGGCGGTATCGCTGGTCATGATCGTACCGCGTTTGGGGTTAGGGAGCGTTTCCAGCCAGCGCAGCCATTTTTGGCTGCCGCCCTGATCCGGCAAATGGCCAAAGCTCGCCGCCCAACCATCCTCCTGTTTCCGACACGCCAAACAAACGACCTGCGCCGGAGGCGGAAAGGCCTGCTGCATGCGACGCTGCAACAGCGCACGACGGTCGAACCAACCAAGCTTCGGCAGGGAATCAAGGCGCACTTCCTGTCCGGCAGCATCGGCCAGAACGACCACTCCGGCGCGTGGCTGCTTCCACAACAGATCGGCAAGGCCCTGCGCCTGATCCGGATGCGCGGCACGCATGCCCTGTCGCGCCAGGCGCGCATGCCACAGCATCGCGCCGTGATCGGCAACATAAAGCACGTAATCATTCATGGGGCGTAACCAAGATGACTCAAGGAATCATAGAGCGGCACCAGAACCGCGAGCACGATCCAGGACAGCAACACCCCTACCATAAGCGTCAGCGCAGGTTCCAGCACCCCGATCAGCTCTTTGCTGCGCCGCAACGCTTCGGCATCAAGCTCAGCGCTGGTTTCCGCCAGTTGCCCGGCGAGATCGCCGCCTTGCAAGCCGATCTGGACACGCCGCGCCGCCAGCCCCGCGAAATCGCGCTGCGCCGCAAAAGCCTCGGCCAGAGTCGCCCCTTCGGCCACATGCTGCCCCATCCGCGCCACCTGCTCTTTCAGCGCGCGGTTGGTCAAGGCGGTGCGCGCCGTCGTCAGGGCATCGATGATCGGCACGCCGCATGTGACCATAAGCGCCAGATGATGCAGGAAGTGCGCGCGTTCAATCATACCAGCCACCGTGCCGATGCCCGGAACACGCAACAGAACACCGTCCGTCATGGTCGCAAAATCCGGTATCACGCGGCGCATCGTCATAACCGCCAGCCCACCGCCGAGCACCAGCAGCGGCAGCAGCCACCAGAGCATCCGGAAAGCATCCGCCACCCCAACCAAGGCGCGTGTCGGCCAAGGCAGGGCAAAATCCTGCGCTGTCATGAATTGAACCAACTGCGGCACAACACCGATCAACATGAAACTCATCGCCCCAAGCGTCAGCACCAGAAGAAACAGCGGATAGCGCAACGCACGGCGCAGCATCTCCCCCAGTTCCGTCTGCCACTTCACATGATCGCGCGCCTGCCGAAACGCCTGCGCCGGATCACCTCCCGCAAGTCCAGCACGCAGCAAGGCGATGACCGTCGGTGGGAAACTATGCTGATGCCGGGCAAAGGCTTCGGCAAAATCAATGCCGTCATGCATGCTTTGGATAATATCGCGCACGACATCGCGCAGCGCGGAATCCGGCATCGTCACGACCGTATCTTCCAGACAGGTGGCCAACGGCACACCCGCTCCGGCCAGCGCCGCCAGCTGCGTAAAAAGCAGAATCTGTTGCCGACCACTGTCCTCACGCGCCCAGAACCGCGCCCAGTGCAGCCGCTGCCGGACGCGAAACATCAATAATTCATACCCCATATCCGCCAGTCGCGCGGCCAGATGGTTCTCATTGGCGGCGGCCATCCGACCCTTCAGGACGTGGCCGTGCACATTCACTGCCCGAAAGCGGTATTGCGGCATGAAATTTCTCTCAACACGCGATCATGAGCAACGGAGGGGAAGAAGAGAACAGCTACGCCGCACCTGCGGCATCAGGACGGGGAACAACGGCGGCAAGATCGTCGAGCCCGATAACACCTGCGCTCACCTGATCAAGACCATGCCGCCACATTGTGGCAAAACCCGGGCGCACCGAAATGGCCTCCGACATATCCGGGGATGTAATGAATTCAACCAGCTCCGCCACCATCGTGCGGCCGCGTCGACCGACACCGAAGCAGGCGTCGCACCCTTCGGCAACACCGATCATCAGAGGCGGCGTCACCTCCGCCGGAAATGCATCGCGTTCCGCCGACACGGGCGGCCGCATCGTTCGGCACTGCACACAAAGTTTCCGCACCAGCCGCTGGGTAATCGCGCCACGCAAATTTCCGGCCAGCAGCCCGCGCGGCACGCCCAGATCAAGCAGGCGTGGAATGACCCCCAGCGCACTGCCGGTATGCAAAGTCGAAAGCACCAGATGTCCCGTCATGGCAGCGCGGATCGCCTGCTGCGCCGTCGCAGCATCACGGATCTCACCGATCAGGATGACATCCGGATCGTGGCGCAGCATCGTCCGGACTCCTTCGGCAAAGCCCAGGCCATGTTGTTCCCGCACCTGAGTCTGGCGCATGCCCTCAAACTGATATTCGACCGGGTCTTCCAGTGTCATGATATTCCGCGTCGTGCGGTCAATTTCACGCAACAGGGCGTGCAATGTCGTGCTTTTGCCGCTGCCCGTCGGGCCCGTGACCAGCACCAACCCCTCGGGACACGCCAGCCAATGCCGCATCATCGCCTGTTGCGGCGCACTGAACCCCAGATCCGCGAGCGGCAATTGCGCCATGCGCGGGTCGAGAATACGGATGGTCGCCGCCTCGCCTTGCACCGTAGGCATGAAACCGATACGGAAATCGACGGCAATGCCGTTACAAATCTGACTAAACCGACCATCCTGTGGCCGCCGTGTCTCGGCGATGTTGACTGCGGCAATGATTTTCAGGCGTTGTAGCAATGACGGCCAGAAATCGCGGTGCATCGCCTTGACCTGATGCAGCATACCATCAATCCGCAGCCGGACGCCGAGCGCACTGGCTTGCGGTTCAAGATGAATATCCGAAGCATGGCAGGTGACGGCCTCGGCCAGCAGGCTGCTCAACCAGGCGCTGACCGCACCCGGTTCCGGCGTTTGCTGCACCGGCGCAGGCGTAATGCCGTAACTGCGGGCGATAGCGTCGCGCAGCGCCATGGCCGGAGCCAACACAAACGCAACCCGCGCGCCCGCGCCGAGATGCGCGCGCAACTGATCCTGCGCGACGATATCATAGGGGTCGGCGCTGGCCATGAGCATGACGCCGTTCGCCAGCTGTAAAGGCAGCATCTGCCAGCGTTGCGCCGCCTGATGCGGAATGGCGCGCAGCAACTGCAAATCAGGGGTCAGCTGCGCCGCCGCGATGTGCCTCCACCCCACGCGCGCCGCCAGCGATCGGCACAAAACCAAGTCATCGATATAACCAAGCCGCACCAGCACCGCGCCCAGCAACCCGCCGCGCTGTTTCTGCTCATGCAGTGCGATGCGGAGTTGATCGGACGTCACACAACCGGCGGCAACCAGCTGTTCGCCGAACGGCTCGAGACTGGAAGCGACAAGAGATTGCGTGGCGGTACGATGCAGGATTTTCTGAGCCATCATGATTACCATGCCGTCTGGCAAGCGCCGGAACCGAACATACCCACCAGCGCATTGCGGTCGGCATAAACAATCACATCGTCAAACGAGTCGCCGCGGTCAAATAAATAAAAGTTTTTATCGCCATCGGCATTGCAGGATTCTGGCCGCAACGACTCGCATGGCGGCAGATTTTTCAACCGTGCATTCAGCAGTGAATTTTGTGGTGATGCGTTATAAGCGCCGACACCATTTGCCCCGTGACTGACATAGATCACGGCGGCAAGGGCTGGCGGTGTCGTGTCCGACGCGACCAAGCGCAACGTCACGCTGGCATCCTTTGCCAATCCATCACGGCACAGACCTTTGCGGCTTTGCCCGGTATAGTTACAGCCTGCGATCCCCTGCGTCACATCCGTCGCGCTGCATGTCCAGTATTGTCCGGCCTGTTTGCAGCCATGACTGCCGAAAGCCACATCGTTCACAGAACAAGTGGCGGTGCAGCCGGGCGTTCCCGTCATGACGTCAGCGGACGTACAGGCCGCATGCGGCGGTGCGCTCGCCATGGTTGCCGGAGCTATAGGATTTTGCGCCAGCAGCGGATCGATATGCATGGTGATCCAACGCCCCCAGCCGTCTTTGGCCACTGTCGGATCAACCCCTAAAGACACGAAAGGCGCTATCCCATCCGGCTTCGCGCATAAACCGCAAGCGGCAGCGCTGGTATCGCCGCGCACTCGGCCGAAACCACCCCCCACACCGGGCGGCATCGGGCATGGCAGACAGCCATGCGCCTGTACATAGGCCGCCGTCGCACGCAACAATGTTTGCAGATTGGTTTGCGTCGCCGTCAGTTCCGCCGCGCGGCGCGTAGCCAGCAAGGTGGGCAACAGCGCCCCAAGGATAATCCCGGCGATCACCACCACCACGGCCATTTCCACCAAAGTGAAACCGCCGGCGGTCATGTTACAGTAACGGCGTGCAGAGGACATAGCTGCTGCCGCTGTCATAGCCGGTTGCCGCAGTGCCGTTAACCGTCACACCACCGACGATGTTACCTTTACCAGCCTGACCATCATCAAGCTGCTGATCGATTGCCTGCGCCGCCGATCCCGGCACATGATCCAGACAAACGACATTCGTGCCCACGAAAACGTCCGTAAATGCGCCATTCTGCACGGTATAATTGCCGCCGAAAGGATTGCTAAGCGGTGCAGACATCTCTGGATCGCCTTTCACTAGCCCCGCCGCTCGCAGGTGTGACCAAAAAAACAGGCTTTCATCATTGGCGTTGCCGGTATCCAACGTGCCGTCATGATTACCCTTGCCTAAAACCTTTTTATTCGCGAAGCGGGTGACTGCCGCAATATCATCTCCCGGCAAAGCACCATAATTCTGGTTATAGCTTTGCGCTGCAGCCTGCACCGATTTGATGCCCTGAGTCGCGCTGGTGATGCGCGCATTCTGGGTAATCTGCTGCGCGGTCAGGACACCGCCAATGATCAAACCGACGATCACCAACACAACGGCGAGTTCGACAAGCGTAAACGCAGCCGTTCGCGGCGCGCGGCGAGAAGCAAAACAGGACGTCATGGGGTCTCCATCAGGAAGGAGCCGCAGGATTCCAATGAATGCCGCCGCATGCAATCGCTATGATCGTTTCCCCGGGCTTATCAACACATTTATCCACAAGCTTATGCGTGCCGACAGAAATGTCGCACCCCAGAACCTGCCCATGATTGAGTCAGGCCGCAGCAGCGCAGGATTATAGACAGATTCTAACGCGCGTGCCCGACTGGTGACGGAACATTCTCACGCGCCAGCAAGGGCCGCGGATCGCGATTATATTTATTGTAAAGCGCAACATCCGCGCCATCCGGTTTTGGCTGGGCGTTGATCGTCGCCCGCAGCAGGATCACAAGTTCCGTCACCGTGCCGTTATTATCACGTGCCCGCGCCAGCTCACCGGCCACCGGGAGTTCATCAAATGGTGGCAAGCCTTTCTCGGTGTTGATCCCGCTATCCTGCATCAAACCACCCATCACGCCGACTTCCCCGGAATGCATCCGCAGCACGCTGTCCAGTTCCCGTACCGCCAGCACTGGAATTTTCGAATCCACTGGCGCGGTCACTTTATTCTGCGCGGCATTCAGCCCGATGGAAGGGTCGCTGATCCGGTCAACGACGCGCGAGATGGTCGGGCGCAGGTTTAACGTGACTGCCTTGCCGTCCAGATCAATGGACGGCTGTACCGTCATGACCAGCCCCACCGGCACGGTACGCGGCGTGCTGGTAAAGACCGGAGTTCCTGAAATCGGCACGCCCCCGGTCGTCACTGTCGTCGGAAATTGTGCCGATGTGGTGAAATACACTTCATTGCGCGCAACCTTAAGCACCGCAGTCTGATTATTCATGACCGTCAATCGTGGCGCGGAAAGAATGCGTGTCGCCCCGAATTCCCGCACCAGACTAAGAATCCCGGCAAAATCACTGGAGCCATAGGCAGCGGTAAAAACTCCGTCGGTCGCCGTCGCTGCGCTGGCAAAAGGCGCACCCGCCACCACCGGGCCAAATCGTCCCGCAACATTCATGCCCTTGTCGAACAAAGTCCGCCAATTGATGCCGGAACGGAACTGATCGCTCAATTCAACTTCAACAATGCGCGCTTCGATCAAAACCTGTGCCCGCGCCAATCTTTGGGCGGCATTGATGAAATCGGCAATAACGCGGTGCTGCCGGTCGTTGGCGAAAATAGAGATCAGGCCGGTCTGCCGGTTGATGCTGAAACGACTGTCGGTAACATTGTCTTTGACCGCTGGATTCTGGATCTGCCCGGTTGTATTAAGAATATTGGCCAGATTTTTTTCGATTTCGCCCCAGAGATCTGCGGTCACGTCGTTCTTGACCTTGGCAGTCGAGTTATTCGCGCCGCCGTCGCGCCGGTCGGAAGACGCCGCCCCCCCGGTATTATTCCCGACGTCGGCATTAAAAACATTGGTCGAAATGCCGACTTCGCTTTCAGTGTGGCGGCTGAGATTCAACGCATCGATCCGATAATTATGATTATAGGGTTCATCCAGAACGATCCGCAGGAAGTTATCCTGCAATGCGCAGCGCAGTCTGGCCAGGTCGCAAAGATGTTCCAGCACAATCGACAAGGGTTGCTGATGCGCCGAGAAAATCACGCCGCCTTTGACGCGGGGATCAAGTTCAAGATTGACCTTGGCCGTGCGCGCCAGCTCGACCAGAACGTCGCGCAGCGGCACACTGTCGGTCACGGAAATGGTCACCAGCCGTTCCGCCTTCTTGGCCGGTTTCGGCGCTGGCGTCGCCGTCACCAGTTCAGGAATCGGCGGCGCGTCAGGGTCGGTGCGGGTCGCATATTCCTTGGCGACCGGCCGATCATGCAGGGCGCGGTAATCGGCGCGACTTAGATTGCCCGACGGATCGACCTTGTCGTCACGCCAGCGGCTGCATCCGGACAGCGTCAGGATCAGGGCAAGTGTGCAACAGAGGGAAGAACGCGCGAGAACAGAGACCAAGAGACACACGAACGTATTGATGCGATACATAAAGTTGCATGTATCGTCGTGGTTGTCAAAATCTTATCCACAACCATAGGTCGGACCAAGAAAGCACAATCCCTGCGCCGGAGCGGTCGGGCCGCCTTGCGTCCGGTCACAGGCCGCGAAAGCACGGATAAAATCCTCCTGACTCCACTGCCCCTGCCCGATCAGCGCCAGCGTCCCGACCATATTCCGCACCTGATGATACAAGAATGACCGCGCCCGGGCGCTGATGATCACTTTTTCGCCGTCGCGCGTCACGGTCAAAGTATCAAGCGTCTTGACCGGCGATTGCGCCTGACAATGCTGCGCCCGGAAGGTCGAAAAATCATGCTGTCCCAGCAATGTGCTGGCGGCCATCTGCATCGCCGCAGCATCAAGCGGCCTCTGGATATGCCAGACAAAGGCAGCATCCAGCACCGGCGGCGCGCGACGGTTAAGGATGACATAGCGATAGGCGCGCGCCGTCGCGCTGAAGCGGGCATGGAAATTTTCATCCACGGCTTCCGCCGCCAGCACCGCGACGCGGTGGGGGCGAACATGAAAATTCACGGCATCGCGCATCGTTTCCGGCGTCACATCGGCGCGCGTCAGATCGCCATGCGCCACCTGCCCCACCGCATGCACACCCGCATCGGTGCGCCCGGCAACATGAAGGGTAACCTGCTCTCCCGTAAAACGGGCGATGGCCTGTTCCAGTACGCCTTGCACGGTCGTGACGCCGTCTTCCTGCCGCTGCCAGCCCGCGAAGTTCGTACCGTCATATTCCAGCGTCAGTTTATAACGCGCCATGATCGAACTGCACACCCGGGCGCAAACGTAATCCGTTGAGAAAATCGACGCCGTCTACAGGAGCTTTGCCGGGACGCTGCACTTTCAGCAACCGCAACGCGTCTTCACCGCAGGCCACCACGCCGGACATATCCAGCAGCGTCCCCGGCGTGCCTTGTCCGGATGTTTTTTCAACGCGCAAAAGCTTGACGATTTCGCCGTTCACCCGGAAAAAACAGCCGGGCCAGGGCTGCAACCCATGCACTTGCAACTCCAGAATCGTGGCCGACTGCGTCCAGTCAATCGCCCCTTCTGATTTCTTGAGCTTGTCGGCATAGGTAATACCATTGGCGGGCTGCTGCTGCGCCGCGATTTCACGCGCCGCATAACGGCGCAAAGTCTCCACGATCAGATCCGCTCCCATATCGGCCAGAACATCGTGCAGATCTCCGGCAGTGGCTCCGGGCGCGATAGTCACCGATTGCTGGCTGAGCATCGGGCCAGTATCGAGTCCGGCATCCATCAGCATAATGGTAATGCCGGTCAGTTTGTCGCCCGCGAGAATAGCGCGATGAATCGGCGCCGCCCCGCGCCAGCGCGGCAACAGCGAGGCGTGGATATTAATGCAGCCCAGGCGCGGCGCGCGCAAAATCGGCAGCGGCAGGAGCAACCCATAAGCGGCGACCACAGCACAATCAAGCCGCAGCGCGGCAAACTCTTCCTGCACCTCCGGCGCACGCAGGCTTTTCGGCGTCCGCACCGGAATATTATGCGCCTCGGCATAACTTTGTACCGGCGATTTCTGCGGTTTTTGTCCGCGCCCCGCCGCCTTCGGCGGCTGGGTATAGACGGCGGCGATGTCATGTCCGGCCTGACGCAACGCGCTCAACGCGGGCACAGCGAATTCCGGAGTTCCCATATAAGCCAGCCGGAGGATCAAGCGTAAAATCCTTTTTCGCCCACGATTTTCTTTGCCTTTTCGACCTTGCGGATCATCATGTCGCGCTTGAGCGCCGACAGATAATCGAAAAACAACACGCCGTTGAGATGGTCGATTTCATGCTGGATGCAGATTGACAACAGATCTTCGGCCTCCGTTTCTTGCGCTTTGTTGTGTTGATCGAGATAGCGCACGCGGATTTTCTTGGGGCGCGTGATCTCAGCATACTGATCGGGAATCGACAGGCAGCCTTCGCGATGCGTATAGGTTTCTTCGGATTTCCACATGATTTCCGGATTGGCCATCAGCAGCACAGTTTCCGGTTTGAACTCCCCACGATCACATACGATCACCCGATCCAGCGACCCGACCTGCGGCGCAGCAAGCCCCAGCCCATCGGCGGGATACATCGTCTCGGCCATATCGGTCATCAGCTGCGCGATGCGTTTGTCAACGGCGGCAACCGGCTGCGCGACTTGTCGCAGCACGGGATCGGGAATAATGCGGATGTTAAGTTTCGTCATAATATCTCATGAACCTGTCATTGCTTTTTTCATTACCGGCACGATCTCTGCCGGTTCTGCCATCGTGTCATCGGAGGCCATCAGTTCCGGAATCTGCACGTGCTGGGCGACTTCGGGGATTTCCCGCACCTCCGGCAACGCCTCGCCCACAGAAACCCCCAACCCCTTCAAACCCCGCGCCTTGGCGAGAATCCGGTTCTGCAGGGAAGCAATGGTCTTGTTATAGACCAGAACCGCCTTATTCAAACTCGCGCCCAGATTATTCCAGTGATCCACAAAGGGCGCAAAACTCTCATACAGCTCTTTGCCCAAAAGCGCAATTTGACGCGCATTTTCGGTCACATTCGCCTGTTGCCAGCCATAGGCCAGCGCGCTGAGCAAAGCAAACAAAGTGGTCGGCGTGGCAATGACGACGCGGTGCTCCAGCGCATACTGGATCAGATCCTTGTCCACCCGCAGTGCCGCGACCACCAGATGTTCGGCATGCATGAACAGAATGACGAACTCCGGCGATCCTTGCACCGCCCGGCCATATTCCTTGCGGCTCAACGCATGAACGTGATCGCGGATACTTTTGGCATGATCGCGCAACGCGCCGTTAATCATGTCGGGATTGTCGTTGGTTTCAGCCTTATAATAGTGATCAAAGGGAGATTTGACATCGATGACGATATGCTTGTCGCCGGGCAAGTGAACGATGTAATCGGGGCGGAGTGTCCCCTGTTCTGTCGTGAAGCTCGCCTGCGCCGTGTAATCGCCAACATGCGGTTCCATGCCCGACATACGGAAAATATTCTGTAACTGCACATCGCTCCATCGGCCGCGTTCGGCCGGATGTTTCATCAAGCGCCGTAATTCCGCCGTTTCGCCGCGCAATTGCTCCTGGATCTGCTGCTGCTGCATCAGATTTTGCAAAAGCTGCCGGTACGCACCTTCACGCTTGACTTCCAGCTCCTGAACCTGTTGCCCCAGCACTGTCACCTGCTGGCGCATCGGTGTGAGCATGGCCTCCATGCTCTGCACGCTGGAGTTCAAAGCCGCGGCGTGGCTCTGCTTGGTCTTATCCAGCTGCTCAGCCGCAGCGTTCATGAAGAGATCCTGATTTTGCTGTAAAGTCTGGGTCGCGATGTTCTGAAACAACCCCGACAACTGCGCGTGCTGATTGGTCTGTGCATCCAGCTGACTCCGCAGCACAGCAACGCGCGCGCGCATGACAAGCCAAACGACCAGCCCGGCACATAACAGGCCGCCAGCAGCGCCCACCGCCAGGAACATCAGGTGAATTTGCGTCAAGATCAGGCCATCCATACGAAACCTATTCTTCTTTGTGCCAAGTTTTTATCATCAACAGCTCATCGTGATAGGTGTCATGAACCCGTAACGCTCTTTTGTCTTCGCCATAAACGGTGAAGCCCAATGATTCATACAAACGACGTGCCGCCTTGTTCGTCGTGACGACGCTCAGTTGCATCCGTTCGATCTTATCCTGGGCGTGTTCCAGCGCAGCTTCAAGCAGCTTGCGTGCCAACCCCTCGCCGCGCCGATCCGGCCGCACATAAAGACCAAAAAGCGTGCCACGGTGGCGTAATTTAAGGCCGGAATTCACATAATACCCGACCGTCCCCACCGCCTCACCGCCATCAATCTTCGCGAAGATCGTACTGTTCTGCAAACGTCTCTTGAACTCGGCATCTGGCAACAGCACCTCTTCCTCCCATGACCCTCCGAAACTTTCCGGGCTCTGGGCGACAGCCTCAAGTCTGATTTTTCTCCAGATCTGCCAGGCATCCGGCTGTAATATCTTAATCATCCTGTCCTACGGTGATATGTTCCGGCGGCAGTCCTTGCTGATACCGCATCCAGGCTGACTTTAGACCACGGGCAAAATTTTTGACAAAATTTTCTGTTGCGAACGGCGGCAGACACCTCCGGTTCGCAATCAAATATTCCTTGATCGTAGCCCGCCGCGCCGGATTCTGTGCCAGAGCAACGGCAAAAGCGCGATATTCCGCAGCATCGGCGGCGATGAGTTCAGGCAGTCCAGCCGCCTTCAGCAGGCTGGCAGCCACCCGACTCACGAAACACGCCCCGGGCAAGGTCACGACCGGCACACCCAGCCACAGCGCGTCGCTGGTCGTCGTATGCCCTCCGACCGGGAAGGAATCAAGCGCGACATCCACCGCATGATAACGCTGCAAATGTTCGGCCAGCCCGCAAGGTTTGGCAAAGAACAACCGCGCCGCATCAATCTGCTGCCCTGCCAGAAAGCCCCGGATATGATCTGCCGCAACATCATGGGTCGCCAGCAACCATAGCACGCTCCCGGGTACAGCATGCAGAATTTCCGCCCAGAGCCGCAACAGCTCCGGCGTCAGTTTATAGGTCTGATTAAAACTGGCAAAAACCGTCGCACCAGCAGGTAATCCATAATCGGTGCGGACGCGCGGTGGCGGCAAAGGCCGTTGCCGATCATTGATCTGATAGCACTCCGGCAAATAAATGATTTTCTCCGAGAAATACGGCATCAGTTCCACAGGTAAAACCACCCGGTCAGCAATAAAATAATCGATGAAGTCGCATCCCAGCGTGCCGGGAAAGCCCAGCCAATGCATCTGCACCGGCGCGGGGCGGTATGCCGGAATATCCAGACGCCCGCCGCGCGTATAGCCTTTCAGGTCAATGAGAATGTCAACTTCATCGGCACGGATTTTCTCTGCCGCTGCCTTGGCACTCAAACCGCTCAGATCAACAAAAGCGTCACTGCCCGCAACAATCCGGCAGCGCACCTCTGACTCAGCGGCAATGCCATAGCTGTAGGCATGCACTTTGAAATCGGTACGATCCAGCAAGGCAAACAGTTCGACAACAAGATACGCCGTGGCATGTTGATGAAAATCCCCTGACAACACCCCAACCGTGATCACGGTTTTCTTCTGCCGCCGGGGCAAAGCCGGCAACGCCTGGATCGCGCTGAAGTGCCGGTGCGCCCATTGCCGCGCCCCCAGATAGTGCGCCTGTGGATCTTGCGTCAACACGATGGCATCTGCAGGCGGCAATGATGCCGTCGCCGGTATCGACACCGATGTGAAATCGCATATCTGCCGTTGCAGCAAAGCGATCTGACTTTGTAGCGCCGATTGACCCGGCGCAATCTGCGCTGCGGCGCGCAATGCCGTCAGCGCCGCAGGGATCGCGCCTGCGGCTTCGGCAAGGACCGCTTCGGCACGATGCAGGTTGAAACGCGCTTCCTGATGTGTTGGAGCCTGCGCCAGAACCTGCCGGTATAAAGTAATGGCGCGCGCCTGATCCCCCGTCATGGCGGCCAGCCAGGCATCGAGGTTCAGATAATTCAATTCATTAGGGTCAAGACGCCGCGCCTGATCAACCAGTTGCTGCGCGTCACGCAACGCGCCAGTCCGGAGCAATTCTGTAATCCGGTCGAATTGTGCACGAGTGGCAGGTAAAGGTTGGCGAGGCATGACTGCATATTTATCGCGCCGCATGCCCAGAGACTACCCCCTATCGTCATCTGGCAACTTTTTGCCTGCCCCTTGTCAAACCTGCTGCAACAGGGCATTTTCTCTTTTGCAATCATCGGATGTGCTCCTCTTGCTCTTTGAACTGGCTATCGTTCTCCTGCTGATCCTGCTTAACGGCTTTTTCGCCATGGCTGAACTTGCCATCGTCTCAGCACGCCGCGCCCGGTTGAAACAGCTGGCCGACGACGGCAGCAAGGGCGCGCGCATCGCGCTGGAACTGGCCGAAGATCCCAGCCGTTTCCTGGCGACCGCCCAGACCGGCATCACTTTTGTTGGCGTCCTGGCCAGCGTTTTCTCCGGCGCGACCGTGGCGCACCGCCTGGGCGTCTGGCTGGATGAATCCTATTCCTGGATTGCTCCGAACGGCGAAATTCTGGCACTCGTCATCGTCGTCACGGTGGTGTCGTACCTGACCCTGTTCGCTGGTGAATTGATCCCCAAGCGCGTGGGGATGGCGCGCGCCGAAGATATCTCCATCATCGTCGCCAAGCCGCTGCAAATAATGGGCAGAATCTTGAATCCCATGGTGTGGTTTCTCCACGCGACCACGGACTTCAGTTTGCGGTTATTGGGCATCTCCGAGCCCAAAGGTCCGGCCGTAACGGAAGAAGAAGTCAAAACCATGATTGCCGAAGGCACGGAAGAAGGCGTGTTCGAGGCGGCGGAAAAGAAAATGATCGAAGGTGTCATGCGTCTGACTGACCGCACCGTCCGCAGCATCATGACGCCACGGATCGACCTTATCTGGATTGGCGAAACCGACGATGCCGTGACCATTAAGGAGACCATCCGCACCAGTGGGTACAGCCGTTTCCCAATCGGGCGCGGCGATCTGGACGAAGTGGTCGGGGTCGTCCACGCCAAGGATTTGCTGAACGCCTTGCTGGCCGACAAGCCCCTCGAGCTGCAACAACTGAAACGCAACATTCTTTCGGTGCCGGAGACCACACCGGTGCTGAAACTGCTGGAGCAGTTCAAGGCCAGCGGTCAGCATCAGGCCATCGTCATCGACGAATATGGCACGGTCGAGGGTCTGGTGACCGTTGCCGATATTCTGGTTGCCATCGCCGGGGAGATCCCGGAACATGGTCAGACGGGCACGGACAAGCCGGTGCGACGAGAAGATGGCAGCTGGCTGATCGACGGCGGCGCACCAATTGACGAAGTTGAGTCGTTAACCAGCCTCAAGAATCTGCATGAAGACGGCGACTTCCATACGCTGGCCGGGTTTGTCCTGGCGCATTTGGGGCGGATCCCGGCAACGGGCGACAGTTTCGCGTGGCAGTCCGCGCGTTTTGAAGTCGTGGATATGGACGGACGGCGAATCGACAAGGTTCTGGTGACACCCCCAAGCGCCCTGCCCAACGCCGACGACGCCTGATTCTCTGTCCGGGAAAAAAGACTACATTTTCCCGCAGGAATTGCCTATGAATAGACGATGGTGTCGATTCGTCTCATCCTGTAAGTTTGCATTTGCATATGGAGCGTCGCTATGAAGAAATTTCTTGCCGGTCTTGTAATCGCCGCCTTTCTGCTGCCCAATACAACATTGGCTTCTTATTCCGGCTTTGGCACCAACGAGCCTTATGACAGCACCGGCGGGTCGAAGATCACCAGCGAAGTCATCCCGCCCGGTACGGCTGAAAAGACAAAGCTCAAGAAAAAATGCTATAAGAAAAAATGCGCGAAGGTGCAAAAGAAGAAACATAAGCAGGTTAAGAAAGCCAAGAAAAGCGCCAAGAAAGCAGCGGTTCAGAGCGAACGCACATTCAAGGAACGTACGATAGAGACGCTGGGCGAAACATTGCCGCCGGTTCAAGTCCCCGGCGCAGAGCAATAAGCAGGTTTTCCCATTTGGGCGGTCGGGACAACCCGGCCGCCTTTTTATTTGTCTGATTTCCCGGAGAAGATTAATGGCCATCCAGAATATTCCGATTATCGGCGTCATGGGATCGCACCGGAACGAATGGCCGGAACTGACGCAACCTTTAGGAGCATGGATCGCCACGCAAGGCTGCCACCTGCTGACCGGGGGCGGGTCGGGCGTCATGACATCAACCGCCCGCGCTTTTTGCGCTGTCGCTATCCGCGCCGGGCGCAGCATCGGTATTCTTCCCACCGACGAAAACCCGCCGGGAATCTATACCCCACGTCCGGGCTACCCCAATCCATGGATCGAGATTCCGATTATCACGCCCCTGTCTTTCGGCGAAGGCGGCACAGTCAGCCGCAACCATGTGAATATCCTCAGCAGCGATGCCGTCGTCGCTCTACCCGGCAATAATGGCACCATTGACGAAGTGACCTTGGCGCTGCGCTTCGGCAAACCCTTATTGTGCTACGGCGTCAAAGATGATTTTTCGGGATTCCCCACGGGATGCGCCCACACCGACAGTTTCGACACGGTCACGCGCTTCCTGCACGATCATATAGGCCAGATTCTGTCACGGCGCCGGAAGCATCAGGGGAGCGGTATTCTGGCGTCGTAATTGCGGCAATGCATTAACCATCGAAACAAACAAGGCCGCCCAGTAGGGCAAAGATTGCACCAGCAGCATCGCCGCCCATAAGACCGCATTCTGGTTCGCCACGCTGTATTGATACAGAATGCCAATAACGGACACCAGCAACGCCACCAGCAGCGCCAACTCCTCGCGCGCCATCAGAATGCCTTGCATAAAGGCCGGTTTGTCTTCGCATTTCGGCGTGCGAAAGAACGGCTTGCCGGAGGTGAACAGCCCTTGCCAGACGGCGCGCCCGACCGTGTGGGTCAGCGCCATCCCGGCAAGGGCGGCGCCGAAACGATCCCGCCAAGAGCATTTGATCCGACGGCTGTAAAGCCAGAACCCGGCGATGACCTTAAAGGCGAAGGCGCTCAACGTCGGGATCAAAAACACGGCGGGTGGAAATTCGACCCACTTCAGCGCCAGAAGGATCGACCACACCACAGCCGCCAGCGCGAACACCATATTCGCGGCGTCGGCGAACCACGGCAGCCAGCCGGAAACGAAATGATAACGCTGGCCGGTCGTCAGCTCTTCGCCACCAGGCAACAGGGCGCTGAGATGCCGTTTGATGATCTGCACCGCGCCATAGGCCCAGCGGAACCGCTGCGTCTTATACCCCGCGAAACTGTCAGGAATCAGCCCCCGCCCCAATGAATGCGCCAGATAAACCGATTCATACCCGGCCGCGAACAGACGCAATCCCAGTTCGGCATCCTCGCAAATGCACCATTCGCTCCACCCGCCAACCTGCTTCAGCGCCGCTTTTTGCATCAAGGTCATCGTGCCATGCTGGATAATAGCGTTGCGCTCATTCCGCTGCACCATGCCGATATGAAAGAACCCGGCATACTCCCAATTGCACATGGTCTTGAAACTGTCGCCCGGCCAATCGCGATAATCCTGCGGCGCCTGCACAAAGGCAACTTCCGGCTTGTCGAAATAGGGCACAGTGGCGCGCAGCCAATCCGGCGACACCACATAATCGCTGTCGATGACACCGACAATGGTTGCATCAGGCGCGGTCTGTTCCAGCGCGAAATTCAGTGCCCCGGCTTTATATCCCGGCCATTTGGGCAAGTGGAAAAAGCGAAACTTCGGACCCAGCAGTGCACAATGCTCTTCCAAAGGCTTCCATACCGCTTCGTCTTTGGTGTTGTTATCGATGACGAGAACCTCGAAATTCGGATAGTTCAAAATGGACAGTGCGTTCAGGGTCTCGATGACCATATGTGGCGGTTCATTATAGCATGGCACATGGATCGACACTTTCGGCGCGTCCGGACGCGGTTGCGCGTCATGCGGCAAAAAGTTGCGCTGCCAGCGGTTCGACCAGACCACTTCGGTCAGCTCATAGCCGTCCACCAGCAGCACCGCCAGCAAGACCAGCTGCGCGAGGATCAGCACCACCCAGGCCAGCGACGTGCTGGTAATAATATTTTCAACGATAGCCGCCAGAACCGCCCAGACCAGCACCGACGCCACGGCCTGAATCAAACCGGCATAGAACAACTGCCCGCCGAATTTGAGATTGTCATGGCGGCGCAGAAACCAAAGCATCGGCCCCAGTGCCAGCAGCGTGGCGATGCCGAACGCGCCCTGCCAGTTATGACGTTCGGTGACCGCTCCGCTCATAGGAAATTTGGCGTCGTGATCCTCGTCCCACAGCCCCCAATGAGCGCCGACCGATCCTTCCAGACTGCGTTTCCAGTGCGAGTCAAAAGCCTCGATGATCGAATAGTCGAGTTGTTTTTCGGTAGCATAATTGAGAAAGCGGCGGATAAATTTAGCCTGATTGATGCGCGACGGCTCGGCTCCCTGCTGCCACTGTCCTTCGCTCGGCCAACCAATTTCACCGATATAGATATGTTTGTCGGGATAAAGCTTCCTGATATCCTCATAACGATGAATGGAAAAATCCAGCGCGGTATCAACCGGAATGCCTTCCCAATAAGGCAGAATGTGAATTCCTAGAAAATCCACCGTTTGCGCCAATTCCGGATATTTCAGCCAGACATGCCAAGGTTCTGCCGTCGCCACAGGAATATTGACCTGCCGTTGGACACGGCGAATATATTCGATCAATTGCGACCCGCTTACATCGTCGCGCAGCAGACTTTCATTGCCAACGATGACACGGCTCACATTGGCGTTGCTGTTGGCAAGATCAATCCCGTTGGCGATTTCCAGCTCATTGGCCGCCAGATCGCGTCCGATCCAGATGCCCAGCGTCACGCCAAGATTGTGCCGCGCCGCCAGTTTCGGAACCAGTTCCTGCCCGCCATTCGTACCATAGGTACGGACATTCAGCGCATGTTGCGCGATCAGCGCGAGATCGGCATCGATTGCCGCAGCATCCGCATGACGGCTGCTGGCGGCATCAAGCCCCGACCGCCAGGGCGCATAGGAAAGACCGGTGATGACACCGCCCCAAGGCTCGTCCTCGGTTTGAGGATTGGCAAAAAACCAGCAGCCGAGATTAACGGCAACGATGCACAGAACGATCAGAACGTAACGCGGCAGCTTCCACACTTTTCACCTCGACGCCGCCATCATATAGCGGATCATCTGGAAAAAATCATGGACAATCCGCATGTCAGAGTCCGCGCCCGATCTTGTCAGGGCGCGACGAAAATGGGGCTTACGGCATACCGCCCCGGCATCACATCTCCTGAACAAGCGCTCAAGAGCTATGCAAACTCTTGGTCTTTAAACTGATGTTATCAATCAGGGCGTCAAACCCGTCGCTCTTGATCACGGCGTTGAATTCCGAGCGACGCGTGGCCATCTCGCTGATCGTCGCGGCAAGATAGACGTCGTTGATCCGCCATTGGCCGCTGGCATCGCGGCGCATCAGGTAATTGAGACTGACGGGCGGGTCGCCAAAGGGAACCAGCTGCGTCTCCACCAGAACACCGCCGCCGGTCGCTGGTTTTTCGCCCATGACGATGAATTTTTCGTCATTGAACGCCTTAAAACGGCTGGCATAGGTGGCGACGCTGAATTCGCCGAACGCCCGCACCAGTTTGGCCTGTTGTTCTGGTGCAGCCTTGTACCAGCCAGATCCGGAGGCGAAACGAGTCATCACCGGCAGATCAAAGGCGCGTTCCACGGCGGGTTTCAAAGCATCATAGCGTCCCTGAAAACCTAGTTTCGTGCCGTTCTGCATCACGGACTGGAGCTTCCCATAAAAGCCCTTGATCACGTCGCTGGCTGATGCCGCTTTTTCTGCTTTTTCTGCGCGCTGAAATCCTCCCGAATGCGACGTGGTGACACGCGCCGTCTGCGGCAATGCCGGTTCAGCAGCCTGAACGGTCGTGGCGGCCAGTAAGACGGCCGCAGTCAAGACGCCATAACGCATTCCTTATCTCCCCTTAATTTTTATCCGTAATTACAAACAAATCCGGCCAAAATGAGGCGGGTCTTGTTCCCCTTCCCGGCCTTGCGACGATTGCGTCAGGCCGAGGCCAGCTTCGCGGCAACTGCCGCCGCCTGTTCAACCCCCAGCGCCGTCAAGACCGTCGTCACGATCTGCGCTGCGTTCAACCCTGCCGCGTCATACTGCTTCACAGGCGCGTCATGATCCTGGAACAAATCCGGCAGCGTCAAAGGCCGAAGCTTCAGGCCGTTATCAAGCGCCCCGCACCGCGCCAGCTCATGCGCGACATGGCTGCCGAAACCGCCGATTGATCCTTCTTCAACCGTCACCAGCACTTCATGTTCACGCGCCAGACGCCGGATCAGATCCATGTCCAAAGGCTTGGCAAAACGCGCATCGGCGACCGTGGTGCTGAGCCCACGCGCCTGCAACGTCTCCGCCGCTTTCATACATTCCGCCAGCCGCGTGCCGAGACTCAACAAAGCCACCTTCGTCCCTTCGCGCACAATCCGCCCTTTGCCGATGGGCAGTACACTGCCACGTTCCGGCAGCGTCACGCCGACGCCCTCGCCGCGCGGATAACGCAAGGCCGAAGGTGTATCGTCAATCACGGCAGCCGTTGCCACCATGTGCATCAATTCGGCTTCGTCCGCTGCCGCCATGAGCACCATACCAGGCAAGCATCCCAGATAAGCCAGATCGAATGCCCCCGCATGGGTGCAGCCGTCGGCGCCAACCAGACCGGCGCGATCCATCATGAAGCGCACCGGAAGTTTCTGGATCGCCACATCATGCACCAGCTGGTCATAGCCGCGTTGCAGGAAGGTCGAATATATGGTGCAAAACGGCTTCAATCCTTCGCAAGCCAGACCGGCGGCAAAGGTCACCGCATGCTGTTCGGCGATGCCGACATCGAACGTCCGCTCGGGAAAGCGTTTGCCAAAAATGTCCAGCCCCGTCCCGGACGGCATTGCCGCTGTAATCGCCACAACGCGGCTGTCGGCTTCGGCTTCCTTGATCAGAGCCTCGGCATAGACTTTGGTATAAGTGGGCGCGGTGGGCTTCGTCTTGACCTGTTCACCGGTCACAACGTTAAAACCCTTATTCACCGCGTGCAGCTTGTCGGCGGACTTTTCCGCCGGCGCATAGCCGTGGCCTTTTTCGGTGATGACATGGATCAGGATCGGCCCACCCTGCGGATCGTCGCGCACATTTTCCAAAACCGGAATCAGATGATCAAGATTATGCCCATCAATCGGCCCGACATAATAAAACCCCAGCTCCTCAAACATCGTTCCGCCGGTGATCATGCCGCGCGCATAATGTTCGGCCTTGCGCGCCGCTTCCTTCAGCGGCCGGGGGAACAGGTTGGCGAACTCCTTCGCCACATGGCGGATATTGCGGTATTCCTTGGACGAAGCGAGCCGCGACAGATAGGCGCTCATGGCTCCGGTCGGCGGCGCAATCGACATGTCATTGTCGTTCAGGATCACGATCAGACGGCTGTCCATCGCGCCGGCATTGTTCAAAGCTTCATAGGCCATGCCGGCACTGATCGAACCGTCGCCGATCACGGCGATGACGTTATTCTTTTTGCCTTTGAAATCGCGCCCGACGGCAAAGCCCAGTGCCGCCGAAATCGAGGTGGAGCTGTGCGCTGCACCGAAAGGATCATAGGCGCTCTCGCTGCGCTTCGTGAACCCGGACAAACCGCCGCCCTGCCGCAATGTGCGAATCCGTTCACGCCGTCCGGTAAGAATCTTGTGCGGATAGGCCTGATGCCCCACATCCCAGATCAAAATATCATCCGGGGTGTTGAACACGTAATGCAGCGCAACCGTCAGATCGACAACGCCCAGCCCGGCTCCCAGATGCCCGCCGGTGACCGAAACCGTATCGATGGTTTCCAGCCGCAGTTCAGCGGCCAGCTGTGCCAGTTGCGACGGCTTTAACTTCCGCAGATCGGCCGGAACCTTAACCAAATCCAGCAAAGGCGTGACCGGACGGCCGCCGGGCAAAGGCTGCACCGCACCGGCTTCGACTTCACACTGCGTTTGCACTTCATTAAATTTGTCGGCGTTCGGACGCGCGTTCTTACTCAAAATTCCACTCCACAGCTGAGCCAAAGGCTACCGTTCAGGATGGGAAAGATCGACGGCCTTAAGGCGCGTCATCAGGAAAGAACATGCTTAACCGTTCATGTGACCAAAAAGCAAGCGTCGCGCACGCTTATTACACTTGCAAAACAGTGGCTTGGTTAATTTTTGGTAAATGTTGCATTATCGGCACAGCCGAATCGCGTTGATTTTGCAACTGCGAACACTGGGTGCTGCGGGTCCGTTCACACCAGAATCAGCCGTTTTTCTTGAATTTTTGTTTGGTTTCTGCTACTGACCATCCCAGAGGCCGTGCGTCCGGATTCCGTGACGCGACGGCCTTTTTTCTTTTCCCAATCCCGGCAAAGACTTATGCCCCGCCTCAGCGCGGGACGACTTTGCCTGTCCTGAAAGGAACCCTGACATGTTTGAATCAAGAATTATTGACCTGCACCAAAAGGCGCATCGCGCGGCTTTCGCTTGGTATATCCGCAAGGGCACAATACCGCCTGTTCTCACGGAAATCCTCGAAGCCACCCGCTCGGCCGAGGCCTTCGCCAAATACAATCCCGACTGGATGAACCAGCCCCGCGCGCCGAGCGGCCAGCCGGAAGGCGGCCAATGGACGGGGGACGGTAGTGAAGGTAGCGGTGGCGGTCACGGCGGTCATGAGGGAGACGCCGAGGGCAACAACCGGAACCGGGACTCTCTAGTGGGGCAGATCGG
>JBASFQ010000026.1:0-66101 GCA_049653105.1 Alphaproteobacteria bacterium | reverse complement strand
TTGCGCCCGGGACGCACTTTCCTAGCTTAATTGCCAAGAATGCCGGCGCCGTTCACCTGCACCGCAACGCCAGTGGCGTTGTTGGCTGCATTGTTCAGGCCGGTGTTGTTGTTGATCGTGAAGATCCCAGGCGCGAAGCTGCCCCCGGTGTAGCTGATATCACCCGTGGTGACGGACGATTCAACCACGTCTGCTTGAACCTTGTCCTGGCTCTGTACAGAGACCTGGGCAAGCAGCTCCTGCGCGCTGACGATGCTGTTCGTCAGATCGCCCTTCTTCGGCTTGTTGTCCGGCGATTCGTTCAACTGCGCCGCAACGCTCGACGCGTTGTTCAGCGCCGAGTTCTTGCCGGTGCCGTTTTGCAGCGTGAAGATGCCCGCGCCGAAGGTCGTGCCGTTGACGCTGACGTTGCCAGTATCAATGCTCTTCTTGGCGGTGGTCACCTTCGTGTTGTGCCGTTCGTCACGCACATGACGCTGGCCACTGTAGCGACCGGCTTCTTGAGCTTCGGCCCATTCGCTGCTCTTGCCATTCTCATAGCTGCTGCCATATTCTTTGGTCTTGCCAGATTCCTGAGCTTCCGCCGAACGAGCAGAGGTTTCCGAGACGGCGCTCTGCGAATCCTTCGTGCTGGCTTCAGAAGAAGCGCTGTTCTCATAACCGCTTTCCTTACCAGACTTGGAGCCATGATGATGCCCCTTCTTGCCGTGGTAAGAGTTATCGAAGCCGGCCTCTTGCGACTCAGCGTAGGTGTTGCTTTCGCTGTCGGCATGGGTTTCGTTATAGGAAGTCGCTTCCGACGCTGCGGCTGCAGAGCTGTGCTCGTCGCTGCTGCTATGCTTGTCGCCCTTGCTGGATTCGGTCTGCTTACCGGCAGCTGCGGACTTTTCATAGCTGGTGCTTTCGCTCAGATCTTCTTCAAAGATGGTCCAGTTGTCCTTGGACGACACTTCGTTCGATTCCTGAACTTGAACCGTCGCACCCATCTTCTGGGACGCGTTCAGTTCGTTCACGATATCGTTGCTGCTGTGCCGATAGTGGCCTTCGTAACGGCTCTCGCCGGCCAAGGCAGGTCCTGCGACCAAGGCCGCAATGGCGACAGTACTCAAAAGTACTCTTTTCATGTTTGTGCTCCGCAAAATGAATGAAATGGTCGATCCATCACCGACCACGACGCAGAACCAATGGGAACCCATCAATTCGTGCGCTTGGCGAGACATTAAGAAAACGGCGCACAGGGTCAAGCCATAGTGTTGCCACAATTGCGACACATGCAGTTATGTTTTTTATAAATATACATGCACAACATATTGATTTATATGTGTATTTTGCCAACGCCTGAAGCTAATGGATTAGCTGTGGATATGTTTATTTTGCGGTTTACAGTTGCCTTTATGCAACTAAAATTAACCATGATTTGCCACAATTATGGTTAATTTCTCCATTGATTTCATTCCCTTAGCGTAACATATCCGCGAATCACCCCGAATCAATCTCCACGCGTCAAGTTCCAATTCCTCGGCAGCAAAACATTCGCGGTCAAAGCGCCGCAAAAGCAACAGCTCTTTCCCTTATTGGCAGCGCACTATTTTGAGAACGCAATGTTTCGGCGCGCGGATTTACAATGCTCTTCACGACGATTGATCATTCAGAGCGGTTCAGAAAAAATGCAGCAGCGATCATCGCCGTGATGCAGCCCACAAGAAAAAACAGAGGGTTCGAAAATGTCTTATGATCCCGCACTTGCGGCACGTTTGGAGGAATTGCTTTCCGGACGTACGGACTTGCGGCAACAAAAAATGTTCGGCGGTATTGGCTGGATGCTGAACGGTAATATGTGCGTCGGGGTTTACAAAGACTGGCTGATCACGCGTGTTGGCGAAACGGCAGCGGCAAAACTCTTTAAAGAGAAAGCTGTGAAGCCGATGGACATCACCGGCAAGCCGATGAGAGGCTGGGCCATGATCGCGCCAGAGGGAGTTGCCGAGGACACCAGTCTCAAGCGGCACACGGAACTGGCAATCGCCTTTGTGAAGACGTTGCCGCCCAAAATGTAAGGCTTATGAAGCGGGATTCCGGATCGCGCGCGGGAACGTTGGGGAACACGTTGGGAATGATGTATTGGCGCGCCCGAAGAGATTGTGAAAATATGCTCCAGGCATATTTTCATCCGGCGCAGGGCGCCGGACTACGGGTCTTCGACCCTCCGCGCAAAATGATCCCCCGGATCATTTTGTCGAACTGAGGCTTCGTCCACATGCTTCGGACACCCCATAAGCATAGAGCCCCCCTGACGGGGGCTCTATGCTTATGGCGCGCCCGAAGAGATTCGAACTCCTAGCCCCCAGATTCGTAGTCTGGTGCTCTATCCAGTTGAGCTACGGGCGCGCATGAACACAGGCCGGTCTTTCACCGCCGCAAGGGCGGGAAGCGCGGCACCTTAGCGAAAAGAGGTTTGATCTGCAAGCAAAAGGCTTGGCACCAGCAATGGTGCTTGAAAATTCGGAATTTCCGGTTAAACCCAAGGCGCATGAAAGCGTTGTCTCCAGACGCGCATCAGCGGGTCATAGCCCTGGAGACCCGATAAAAATTACCCGATAAAAATGGGTTGTCTGCTTTCGCGGACATGACAAAAAATGCTAGAAGCACATTCTGGAAGCACATTATTGTACGTCATCGTTATACGTCACGCACCAAAGGAACCATGATCCCGACCTTTAGCATCGTCATTCCCCTTTGCAACGAAAGCGGCAATATCGTCCCGCTGGCCAAAGAGATCATTGCCGCGCTGGATCGCGCCAACCCGCATCCCGGCCCTTATGAAGTGATTTTTGTCGATGACGGCAGCACCGATGAGTCGGCACAGGAGGTTCAGAGCCTTTGGGCCTCATACCCGGATTTTCGCCTGCTCGCGCACAACGCCCGCATGGGCTCCAGCACCGCCTTCAGAACCGGGATTGCCGCCGCCCGGGCGCGATGGATCGTGACGCTGGACGGCGACGGGCAGAACGACCCCGCCGATATTCCCCGCCTGCTGCAACTGGCCTGGGCCTGCGGTCACGACGATTCCATCCTGGTGTGCGGCGTACGCGTCAACCGCCGCGATACGCTGCTGAAGCGGCTGGCCAGTAAATTCGCCAATGCCGTCCGCCGCCGCATGCTGGATGACGGGGCGCCGGATACGGGCTGCGCGTTGAAGGTATTCCGGCGCGACACCTATCTGGATCTGCCCTTCTTTAAAGGCTTGCACCGGTTCATGCCCGCTATGTTCCGCGCTTTCGGCCATGAGGTTTTGCATACCCCCGTCAACGATCGGCTACGGCTGCGCGGCCAATCAAAATCGGATATTCTGGGGCGCGGCATCCGTGGTTTCTTCGACCTGTTCGGCGTTGCCTGGCTCATTCGCCGGAATCGCGGATCACCGCAGGTCACAGAATGCCGGGTCGAGCGGACAGTGGCGGCAGCGAAAACCGGGACGCGTTAAGCGTTTTCTGCGCTTCCATGCCTTTGAAATGAATGGAATCCCCGCCTGCGCCAGCGTGACAGCGGGCTTTTTTAAGACCCCGGCTGCAAATACGGCCACGCCCCTTTATTTGGTTGACTTTCCTTGGTGGATTCGAGATAAAGCCCCCTTCCCGAGCCTGTGTCGCGCGTGATCGCGCCGGACACATTTTGGTTCTGGTCGGGCTGAAGATTCAATGTGATCAAAGCCGTAACACCCATATGAAGACGGATGGTACCCCATGTTTGCGGTCGTGAAAACCGGTGGAAAGCAATATAAAGTCGCTCAAGGCGACGTGATTCAGGTCGAGAAGATTGAGGGCGCGGCAGGCAACAAGGTTCAGCTGGCGCAGGTCTTGTTGATCAACGACAACGGCAAGGCCAAAGTGGGCGCGCCCTTCGTGACCGGAGCCAAGGTGGAAGCCGAGATCATGGGACAAGAACGCAGCCGCAAGGTCATTGTGTTCAAGAAAAAACGGCGGCAGAATTACCGCCGCAAGAATACGCATCGGCAGGACTATACCATCCTGCGCATCACGGGCATCGCGGTCTGAACGCTTTTAAGGGAGACTTATCATGGCACATAAAAAAGCCGGCGGCAGTTCGCGCAATGGTCGCGATTCCAAGGGTCAGCGCCTGGGCGTCAAATTGTTCGGCGGTCAGGATGCCAAGGGCGGCGCGATCATCGTGCGCCAGCGCGGCACAAAATTTTTTCCCGGCGATAATGTCGGCATGGGCAAGGATCATACCCTGTTCGCCGAAATTCCCGGCAAGGTGAAATTCCGCACAACCGCGGCAGGCAAGACCTTTGTCGCGGTTGAACCGGCACAGGCCGCAGCGAAGTAAGTTTCGTGCATTCCTTGATGACAAAACGGGGATCGCGACGATCCCCGTTTTTGTTATGCACGAACGCACCACAGGTAGATTTATGAAGTTCCTTGATCAAGCGCGCATTCATGTCGCCAGCGGCCATGGCGGGGCTGGCTGCCTGAGTTTCCGGCGCGAGAAGTTCATCGATCATGGCGGGCCGAATGGTGGTAATGGCGGTCGCGGCGGCGACGTGATCGTCGAGGCGCATGGCGGGTTGAATACCCTGATCGATTATCGGTATCGCCAGCATTTCCTGGCCGAAAATGGCCGTCCGGGCATGGGCAGCGAACGCACCGGCGCGGACGGTAAGGACTGCATTTTGCGCGTTCCGGTCGGGACGGAGATTCTGGCCGAAGATAATGAAACCATTCTCGCCGACATGACCGTGCCGGGACAGCGCGTTGTTTTGTTCAAAGGCGGCGATGGCGGTTTTGGTAACACGCATTTCAAAACTTCGACCAACCAAGCGCCACGGCGCACGACGCCGGGATGGCCGGGCGTGGAATGTGATATCTGGCTGCGCTTGAAACTGATCGCCGATGCAGGGTTAATTGGATTGCCCAACGCCGGAAAGTCAACTTTCCTCGCCTCCTGCACCGCCGCCAAGCCAAAGATCGCCGATTATCCTTTCACTACATTGACGCCCAATTTAGGCGTCGTGCGGTTTGGCGATGCCAAAGAGCCGATTGAATTCGTGCTCGCCGATATTCCTGGCTTGATCGAAGGCGCGCATGAAGGGCATGGGCTGGGCGACCGTTTCCTCGGCCATGTGGAGCGCACCAAGATCCTGCTGCATCTGATCGATGCCACCGAAGAAGATGTCGTCAAATCTTATAAGACCATTCGTGCCGAACTGCGTGCCTATGGCAACGGCTTGAACCGCAAGCCGGAGATTATCGCGCTGAACAAATGCGATGCGCTGGATGCCGGTACTATCAAGCGCAAACGCACCGCTCTGGAACGTGTCAGCAAAAAGAAAGTTCATGCCATTTCCGCCGTATCACGCGACGGTGTGACGGCCGTGTTGCATATGATCGCGCAAAAAGCCCGGCGCGCGGCCAAGAAGTAAGCTGCGCCTGACGCATAAGATCCTGAAATAAATCATTGAATTTATAGACCCATGAAAGTAATCCGGCCAGGATTGCGGATTTCTTTTCAAATTGCTTTCACTCCGGCAATAGCGGATTTTAACCGCGCGCCAAATTTTTTATTGATAGGAACATTTTTATGCAGCAACAAAATTTCATGTCGCCAGCGGCAAACACCATGAGAGCCTTCGTCGTCGCGGGCGCGGCGTTGCTGTGCCCCGGACAGGTCGGCGCCAACATTCCCGACACTGCGTCCACTTCCCTCTCTGGAATGACGAAACCATCAGGCCGTACAGTCCCAGGCTTTCGTGATACGGTTTTTCTTGGTTCCCGAAGCACGATCGAGCTCTCGTATAAGGATTATCCGGTAGCGCAGGTGCAGCGCATCGTGACGGCGTTTCTCGAATCACTTGCGGATAAGTATGATGTCCAGGCCAGCATACCGACCATTACGAATGCCACGACAGCTTGCCTGTCATCGAGCGGGGAGGTTTATCCCGAGATCCGGAACAACCACGACCTGCATCAAACCGCTGTTTTTTTCCGCGAGCTGGCACAAACTACTTCGGATTCACAGCTCCATCCTGAAGTCGCACGCGGTTTAGCGATATCCATTCTGCATGGGCTTGGCCCCTTCCTGCCTGCGGAGATATCGAATCCCGACCAAACCTCCGCGCCTAATCCGGCGGCAACGCATCCGGATGGCATCACCCTGAGATTAGCCGGCAAAGACTTTTTCGCCAACATGAATGGCGAACAGAGTTTCGTCGGCATCATGGCGCGCCGCGATGCGGAAGCCCCGGAGGCCATAATTTTAGCAAATCCTGAGCATAGTACCAGCCTCGTCGCCCGCGTCACGACCCTTGAGCGTATTCTGGATTTGGGCGCCGCCGTGGCAACACATTCCAGGGCGCAGCATAGCTTGCCGGACCTCGTCATCATGGCGCGAACCTCCAAAGGCCATAGAAGCATCGTTGTTGACAATATGCCAAGCGCACCCGCCTCACGCCGTAACTGCGTCACGCAACTCGCGCTCTAATTCAGGCCGCGCGGACTTACTTCCCGCGAGGAGATTCCCGGGCGTCCCGACGTTATTTTCCCTTGGCGCCATAAGCAGCAAGGACGGCCATCGTCACGATATCCGACACGGTTGCGCCCATTTGCGCGATCTGTGCCGGCTTGCTGAGGCCGTTGAGGATCGGCCCGATCATCGTGCCACGCCCCAGTTTCTGCAACAGCTTGGCGCCAATATGCGCGGATTGCAGATTGGGCATGATGAGAATGTTCGCCGCATCAGAGAGACGGCAGAACGGGTAGAGCCGCTTCATCAATTGCGCGTCAAGCGCGACATCCGCCGACATTTCGCCATCAAATTCAAAGGCGACCTGCCGCTGTCTCAGGATCTCAATCGCACTACGGATGACCTCGGCCTTGCCGCGCTGCGGCTGGCCGAAACTGGTGTAGGACAGGAAAGCGACGCGCGGGGCGTGCCCCATGCGTTCCGCCCACGCGGCGGTACGGATCGCGATTTCAGCCAGACGCTGCGGCGTCGGGTCGATATTGACCGCCGTATCGGCCAGAAAGACCGTGCGGTCAGGCGCCACCGTCATCGACAAGCCGAAGGCGCCTGAATCCTGATCGGCATCGAACACCTTGCGCAAATCGTCGAAACAGACGATGAAGCTGCGCGTCAACCCCGTCACCAGAGCGTCGGCATCGCCGGTTGCCACCATCGTCGCCGCGAAGATGTTACGATTCTGGTTAATCATGCGCTGGCAATCGCGCTCCATATAACCGCGCCGTTGCAGGCGGGCATAGACATAGTCACGGTATTTTTCATTATGCCGCGACAGCCGTGCATTGTGGACTTCCAGCTCTTCGGCGCAGGGCAATTGCATTTGCTGGATTTTTTCCTGAATGACTTCTTCGCGTCCGACCAGAACCGGCGTGCCATAACCCGCCGCCTTGAACTGCATCGCGGCACGGATGGTGCGTTCTTCCTCGCCTTCGGCGAAGACCACACGGCGCGGATTGCTGCGCACGCTTTCAAAAATCAGTTCGAGACTGTCGGCGGTCGGATCCAGCCGTGCGCGCAGTTCACGTTTGTACTGCGCCATGTCGGCCAAAGGCTTGCGCGCCACGCCGCTGTCCATCGCGGCCTGCGCCACTGCCGCCGGAATCGTCACCACCAAACGCGGATCGAACGGCACAGGGATCAGATATTCCGCCCCGTAACGCAACCGCCGGCCACCATAGGCGGCATCGACTTCATCCGGCACATCGGCGCGCGCCAGGTCGGCCAGCGCCCGCGCCGCCGCGATTTTCATCGCGTCGTTGATGGTCGAAGCGCGCACGTCCAGCGCGCCACGAAAGATATAAGGGAACCCCAGAACATTATTGATCTGGTTCGGATAGTCCGACCTCCCGGTCGCAACGATGGCGTCACGCCGCACTTTCTGTACTTCTTCGGGGGTGATTTCCGGATCGGGGTTGGCCATGGCGAAGATGATCGGATTCTTGGCCATGCTCTTGACCATGTCGGGCGTGAACGCGCCCTTGGCGGACAGGCCAACCAGAATATCGGCGCCCGTTGCCGCTTCCGCCAGCGTGCGGCATTTGGTCGGCACGGCATGCGCGGATTTCCACTGATTCATGCCCTCGGTGCGCCCTTGATAGATTGTGCCCTTGGTATCGCACATGATGATATTTTCGTGCGGCACACCGACCGCCTTGAACAATTCGACGCAAGCAATGGCCGAGGCTCCTGCCCCATTGACCACCATGCGAATGTCCTTGATCGCGCGTCCGGTTACATCAAGCGCGTTGATCAGCCCCGCCGTAGCGATGATCGCCGTGCCGTGCTGGTCATCATGGAAAACCGGAATATCCATCAACTCGCGCAGACGCTGCTCGATAACAAAGCAATCCGGAGCCTTGATATCTTCGAGATTGATCCCGCCGAATGAGGGGCCGAGAAAGCGCACGCAATTGATAAATTCTTCAACATCGCGCGTGTCGATTTCCAGATCGATGCCGTCGACGTCGGCGAAGCGCTTGAATAGCACCGCTTTGCCTTCCATCACTGGTTTAGAGGCCAGCGCCCCAAGATCGCCCAGCCCCAGCACCGCCGTACCGTTGGAAATCACCGCCACCATATTACCACGGGTGGTGTAGTCATAGGCCGCATCCGGATTTTCATGAATTCTTAAGCAGGGCACGGCAACGCCCGGCGAATAGGCCAGGGACAAATCCCGCGCCGTTGTCAAAGGTTTAGTCGGGGAAATTTCCAGTTTTCCGGGGCGTCCTGACGCATGCAGAGCCAGGGCTTCTTCGTCGGTAACACGCGGATCATTTCGCTGGGTCATTTGTATCTCGGTTGGCTGGAAAAGTTCGATCAATCAACAGGTTGATAAAGCTTTATTAACATTACCCCGCCACCATACGCAGCAAATGCAGATATTTCCAGCCCCAACTTTATGGCCCCCGGAAGGTCGCTTCGCTGCCGCAAAAATGCGCCCCATCGACGGTTGGGCATTGGGCGTGTTCAGCCTGTTGCTTTTTCTGGCGTTTCCAGCATTTGCGGGCGCCCCGACAAGCGCGCCGTCTGAGGATCCTATAAACTCCGCGCTAAGCCTCCTTATTTTCGGCGTCTTGTCCGGCATGATGCTGACGGCCGCATGCTACCTGTTCTTCATCTGGATGGTTTTTCGCTATCTCAGCCAGCTCTTCCTGATCCTTATCCTGCTGCTGCTGACCGCGCATATGATTCTCTCCAATGCCACAGTGACGGAAGCCTTTGGCCACGAACACCTTTATATGCGCAATCTGGGGCTCATGGCGACAATCGCCGCGTTCAATCTGGCTTGCATTGTCTTTACGATAGATTTTCTTGACCTTGAATCGCATCTTCCGCGCTTGCGCCAGGCATTGTTTGGCCTGTTGATCCTGCAATTCTTCGGACTGGCCGCAGGAAGCATCCTCGCACGCGAATATGTGCTTATGCTGGAGCCGTATGTCAGCCCTGTGACCCTGGGCATCCTGATCATGGTTGGCATTTCTGGTTTCAGTCTGGGCATACCCGGCAGCGGCACCCAAATACTTGCCTTTTCGGCATTCCTTATCGGCTTGATGGCGGAACCTATCAGAGCCATGCACCTCTTCGATATGGATCCGGCCAATGAAACCTTGTTATTCGATAATCTGCTTTATATGTCCGCCGCCATCGCCGGTATCTTTTTTGCCGCCGTCATCGCCGGACAGTTCACCACCGAGCAGGAAGTCAAGGAGCGCATGCTCCAGCAGAGCAACGAGCGTTTCACGCTGGCGGCGCAGGCTGCCAACGAAGGCATGTATGACTGGAACCTCGCGAGTGGCCGGGTCTTTTTCTCGGAACGCCTGAAGCGCATGGTCGGGCATAATCTGCGCGATGGCCCGAAAGGCTTAAAAGCCTTATGGCGTTTGATCAATCCCCAGGATCGCAAAAAACTCGGCGCATCGCTGCGGCAGTTCCGGCGCAGCGCGCGGCGCACTTTGAGCACGGAATTTCGCATCAACCGTCCGGATGGAAACGTCATTTGGCTGTTCGCCACCGCCGTTGCGGTACGCAGCGTGCGTTCCGGCAGGATCATCCGCATCGTCGGTTCTTTTGGCGACATCACATCCAAGAAGCGCAGCGAGTGGGCGATGCGTTTGAGCGAGGCGCGGTTCCGCAGCATCACCGAAGCGCACCCCGTGCCCGTCATGATCGCGCGGATCAGTACATCAACCATCATGTATGCCAGCCCCGGCGCCGAACCCTTGATGGGCGTCGCGCAAAACCAGCTTATCGGCGCGGCATTGCATAAATTTTTCGGTGCCGAGACGCCCTATGTGATGCAGGATATCGCCAGATACAAGCGGCTGGACATGCATGAAATGACCCTCCACCGCGAAGATGGGCATCAGGTTCCGGTTGCCATTTCCGCGCGCGTCATTGATTACCAGGGCGAAGCCGCCGCAGTGGTCGGGTTATATGATCTGAGTGAACGCAGACAGGCGGAGTCGCAGATCGCAAAACAACAAGAAGCCTTGCAGCAAAGCGAAAAGATGGCGGCGCTGGGCGGTTTGCTGGCCGGAGTCGCGCATGAATTGAACAATCCTTTGTCCGTCATCGTCGGACAGGCGACCTTATTGAAAGAAGGGTCGAAAGAACCGAAAACCATCAGCCGCAGCGAGAAAATCTTTACCGCCGCCGAGCGCTGCAGCCGCATCGTCAAGAGCTTCCTCGCCATCGCCCGCCGCAAACCGCCGGAGCATAAACATATGCAGCTCAACGAAGCCGTGGAACAGGCATTGGAGCTTCTGACCTATCAGCTTCGTACCGAGAATGTGCAGCTGAAGCTTGAATTGAGCCATGACCTGCCACGGATTATCGGCGACTCCGACCAGTTCACACAAGTGGTCTCCAACCTTGTGCTCAACGCCGCACAGGCCATGCAGGGCTGGGACGGCCCCCGGATGATCACGCTTCAGAGCTATCATGATGTCGCCACCGGTCAGGTCTGCCTGGCCGTCAGCGATACCGGGCCCGGTATCCCCAAGGAAATTCGCGCGCGCGTTTTTGAACCATTCTTCACCACCAAAGCGCCGGGTACAGGAACCGGCGTCGGCTTATCGCTGTGCCTGAACATCGTCGCGGCGCATGGTGGCCAGCTGATGTTGCAGAACACAACGTCAAAAGGCGGCGCAACCTTCGTGATCAGCCTGCCGATACCACATGAGCGGCACGATGTCGCGACCGAAAACGACCCAGCAGCCGCGCCGACACCGGAAAAGCTTCGCCTCTTGCTGGTCGATGACGAATTCGAACTGGCGCAGACTTTGGCCGATCTCATGGCCGAGGATGGACATAGCTTCGACTTCGCCGTCAATGGCCAGATTGCGCTGGAAAAACTCCGCAGCAAGGAATTCGACATTGTCCTGAGTGATCTGCGCATGCCGGTCATGGACGGGCCGACGATGTATACCGTCATTTGCAAAGAATTGCCGCGCTACAAGAATCGCATTGTGTTTCTGACTGGCGACACGCTGACGACCTTCGTGCATGAATTTCTGGAAAATAACCCGGTGCGGTTCATCGAAAAACCCTATACGCTGCCCGATGTCTATCGCGCGATCACGGAACAGTTGAAGGACATCAAAAGACAAGGCAATATTGCCATAACCTCTTCGACCTAGCAGCTCATGACACTCCGCCTCCTTGCTATTGATGACGAACCGGATATCTGCGAACTTGTCGCCGAGATTGCCGCTGATCTCGACTATGACGTACATCAAGCGCACGATGCCGAAGCCGTCTTTAACGAGCTTGCCTCCTTTACCCCCGACATCATCATCCTTGACCTGATGATGCCCGGCATGGACGGCGTCGAATGGCTGCGCGTGTTGGCCAACAAGGTACGCTCGGCGAAAATCTGCTTGATCAGTGGTTCCGATCTGCGCGTGCTGAACAGCGCGCGGCGCCTGGGCAGCGCTCACGGTCTGGATATTTTTGCGGTGTTCGAGAAGCCTCTGGACGTGCAGCAGCTCCGCAGCGCTTTGGTCGAACTGCGCGGCGGTGAAGTGACGGGCATGACCGGCGCCGATATTGCGCGCGCGCTGGAAGCCGGCCAGATGGTCATGTATCATCAACCCGTCGTCAGCATTGCCGACCGGAAAGTTTTCGGCACTGAGGCCTTGCTGCGCTGGCAGCATCCCAGTCGAGGCCTGCTTCTGCCCGGAGATTTTCTAGACCTGGCCTTGCAGGAAGGCTTGCTGGAACCGATCACGAAATTCGCCTTGCGGCAGGCAGTATCCGCCGCCGCCACATGGCGCGACGCCGGACAAACATTGACCGTTGCGGTCAATATCGCGGCCAGTTCACTGCTTGACCTGACGCTTCCCGACCAGATCAGCGATATTTGCGATCGTGGCAACCTGCCGACAGAGCAGATTCTTCTGGAGGTCACCGAGAACGAGGCCATGCGCGATACCAAACGCACCATGGACGTGTTGTTGCGGATGCGGTTGCGCGGCATCGGACTGGGGATCGACGATTTCGGCACAGGACATTCATCATTGCGCGAATTGCAGCGCATGCCTTTCAGTGAAATGAAAATCGACAAAAGTTTTGTCCTCGACATGGCGACCAATCGTGACTGCCGCGTTATCGTCAACGCGATCATCGATCTTGGGCATAATCTCGGGCTGAAGGTCATCGCCGAAGGGGTCGAGGATTTCCGCGCCTGGAGCATGCTGGCCGACAAGGGCTGCGATCTTGCCCAGGGACATTACATTGCCAAGGCCATGCCCGCCGACCGCGTACTAAACTGGATGGGTGACTGGCTGAACGGCAAGAAACCCTGATAAGGACACAACACCATGACCGTTCAGGTTTACGGGTGCAATCATATTGTGATTGAAGTCACCGACGCGCGCAAAGCGGTGAAATTCTATGCCGATGTCTTTGGTCTGGAAATGTTGCGCGGCGGCGAAGGCGCAGCCTGGTGCAAGCTGGGCGCGCATCAGTTCATGGCCATTTTCGAAGTTAAGACCTTGCAGCCGGATCGCATGAAGCATTTCGGGCTTATGGTGCGCGATGCCAAACAAATCAAAGAAGTACGGCAGAAACTGGTCAAGAAATACAAACTGGCGATGAAGCCCGGTTTTCGTTGTGACTTCCACGATCCGTGGGGAAATCGCATTCAGGTGGGCGATCTCAGCGACGAATCTCTGGTATGGCTCCTGCCCTATCAGGAGGTTCAGAAGGTGGGAATCAAGTTCACCGGTTAAAATCCGGTTGGATCGGCGCGGCATTTGTGCCATGAGACTTGCCATGCATGATGATCCTCGCAATCTCCTTGACACGATTCTGAAACAAGCGCGCGCCCAAGGCGCGGACGCCGTCGATTTGATGTTCCGACATGAAGAGTCACGCAGTGCGCGCGTACGTCTGGGCAAAATCGAAAGCGTCGATGCCTCCGAGACCGCCGAGCTTGGGTTGCGTCTGTTCCTCGGCAAACGACAAGCTCTGGTCGCCACGACGGATTTTTCACCCGCTGCCTGCACCGCGTTGCTTGAACGTGCCGTGAACATGGCGCAACTGGCTCCCGAAGATCCTTATTGCGGGCTGGCCGAAACCACGCAACTTCCCAGCACAACACCAGCGCTTGATATTTTTGATCCGACGGAGGCCAGCGCAGACGATCTGGTTGCCTTGGCGCGGACAACCGAAGCCGCCGCTCTGGCCGTTTCCGGAGTCACCAACACCGAGGAAGCCGAAGCCGGATGGAGCCGCAGCGCGCTGTATCTGCTGCAAAGCAACGGGTTTTCCGGTCATTACCGACGCAGTTATTTTGCCGCATCCGTCGCCGCCGTTGCCGGGAAAGATACGGCGATGGAGCGCGATTACGATTATAGCAGCGCGGTTCATCGTGCCGATTTATTGCCGGCGGCTGAAATCGGCAGCAAGGCCGGAACGCGCGCTGTGCGGCGGCTGAACGCACGTAAAATGCCCACCGGAAAAATTCCGGTGGTGTTCGAGCCGCGGATTGCGGCATCGCTTCTGGGGCACCTGATCTCCGCCATCAACGGCGCCAGCATAGCGCGCCGCACCAGTTTCCTTCAGGGCGATCTGGGCAAACAGATTTTTCCGTCCGGTTTTACCGTCATCGACGATCCGCACCGGTCACGCGGGTTACGCAGTCGTCCCTTTGACGTGGAAGGAATCGCCACCGCGCCCCGAAATTTGATTGCCGATGGCGTGTTGACCAGTTGGCTGCTTGATCTGCGGTCGGCGCGGCAGCTTGGTATGGCCAGCACCGGCCATGCCAGCCGGGGGGTCGGTTCTCCGCCGGGCGCCGGTGCCAGCAACTGCTTTATCGGCGCGGGCAAATTGCCGCCAGCGAATCTCATCCGCGACATCCGCGAAGGCTTCTATGTCACGGAACTTATTGGCATGGGCGTCAATGGCATCACCGGGGATTACAGCCGCGGTGCGGCCGGTTTCTGGATCGAGAACGGACAAATAACACACCCGGTTAATGAAATGACCATCGCCGGCAATCTGCGCGCGATGTTCCGTCACATGACCGCCGCCAACGATCTTGAACTGCGGCAGGAGCGCGAAGCACCGACTTTACGCATCGACGGTATGACAGTCGCGGGGTTATAGGCTACGTTAACGCGCGGTTTTTCAGTCAACGGGAAATGCCCATGCCCGACCAGCTCCCCCAGCCCAACGAGTCGAACAACCCGAACGAGCTACGATTTCGCTCCATATGGATTTCGGACATACATCTTGGTACGCGCGGCTGCCGTGCCGATTTACTGTTGGATTTTCTGCGCCACACAGCATCCGATTACTTGTATCTCGTCGGCGATATTGTTGATGGCTGGCAATTACGCAAACGCTGGTATTGGCCCCAGGAACATAACGACGTAATCCAGAAGTTACTCCGGCGCGCCCACAAGGGCACACATGTCGTTTTTCTGCCCGGCAATCACGACGAAGCGGCACGGGATTTTCTCGGCCTGCATTTCGGGGGCATTCTGGTGGTCAATGAAACAGTCCATGTGACCGCCGATGGCAAACGTTTGCTGGTCATCCACGGCGATCAGTTCGATGCGGTAATGAGCTATGCCAAATGGCTCGTTCACCTCGGTGACAGCGCTTATACTTTGCTGCTCAGCATCAACACGGTGTTCAATACCCTCCGACGCAAGCTGGGATTCAGTTATTGGTCACTTTCGGCCTACATAAAGCGAAAAGTAAAAAATGCCGTCGAACATATTGGTAATTTTGAAGCTTTTATCTCGGAAGAAGCCAAAAGACATCAGGCTGACGGGGTTGTCTGTGGCCATATTCACCATGCCGAAATGCGGATGATCGGCGACATTCTTTATTGCAATGACGGCGACTGGGTTGAATCCTGCACCGCGCTGGTCGAGCATTGGGACGGCAGATTGCAAATCATCAACTGGCCCATAGAACGCAATGCCTTGCTGGCAAGCTTGGCAACGGCGGAACGGAACCCGTAATGAGTGAAACGCGGACACGCCGTTTCCTCATCATCTCTGATGCCTGGCACGCGCAAATCAACGGCGTTGTCCGGACGCTCGAAATGACGGTGCGAGAGCTGGAGAAACTTGGTCATAGTGCGCGGGTGGTCGGGCCGGAGCCAGAAACCAACCTGACTTTCGCCCTGCCCGGCTATGCGTCGATCCGGTTGGAATTTTTTGCCGCACAGCGCATCGGGAAAATCATAGAAGACTTCGCGCCCGATTTCATCCATATCGCCACCGAGGGGCCGCTGGGCTGGGCGGCGCGGCATGTTTGTTTGACGCGGCGGTTGGCTTTTACCACGGCGTATCACACCTGTTTCCCGGAATATGTCGCCGCGCGCGTGGCGCAATATTTGCCCCAGCGCTGCGCCCTGTGGGCGCAACGTTTTGGCTATGCGGTCATGCGGCATTTTCATGCGCCTGCCGGAGCAGTCCTGGTGGGCACGCCATCAATCGAAGATTTATTACGCCGCAACGGATTTAATCCGACACGGTTGCGACGCTGGTCACGCGGGGTTGATGTTGATGTTTTTCGTCCCGAAGCACATGACCCCACGCTTTATGCGCAGCTCCCGCGACCGGTGGCGCTTTATGTTGGGCGCGTCGCCATCGAAAAAAACATCCGCGCTTTTCTGGATGCCGCCATCCCGGGCAGTAAAGTCGTGGTCGGCGGCGGTCCGCAATTGGGGGAATTGACCGCAGCCTATCCACATGTTCGTTTCGTCGGAGAAATCCATAAACCGGAACAACTCGCGCCCTATTATGCCGGAGCGGATGCGCTGGTTTTTCCGTCACAGACCGATACTTTCGGTTTGGTCATGCTGGAGGCCATGGCCTGCGGGCTGCCGGTTGCCGCCTACCCCGCGCCGGGGCCGCAGGATATTGCCGCAGCAGGGGCGACGCATGAATTTTTTCGCCTCGATACCGATCTGGCCGCCGCGACGCGCGCCCTGTGCGCGACCAATAAACAGCCCCAGGCGGCGCGCGCTTTCGTCACGGAGCATTACAGCTGGCACAACTGCACCGCGCAATTTGTCTTGCATGCCGCAGCCGCCGAACCACCGCCACGACGGAAATTCTGGCATGTGATTCTGACCGACTATGTGATCAGTCTGCCGGGGCAGCTCTATAATTATGGCGGGGTGCGTCAGATTATCTGGGGCGGGCGCAAGATATGGGAAACCTTGAGAAAGGTTTCAGAACAATACTTCAAATAACTGAACTAGTTGCACATTTTTTGTTAATCATAACGAGATTCGATTTGCCGACTCGACTTTGGCGATGCTGCCATGCTAGTCTCTCCTCATGAAGAAAGATGCGCTTTACAAGGGTTCGCTTTCAAGACCAACGTCGGATCAGCGTGATCTGGGCGCGGGAGTTCCTGGTGACTTTTATGTGGCCAAACATGAACTGATGTCATCAGGTGAAATGATATTGTGGCGTGATGCTGCAAAGCTGGATGTGAATAACCCTCTGCGTGACTATGTCCTGAGCCACCCGAGTGCGCTTAATTATGGCTGGCACGCACCGACAGAAGAAAGCCCAAGGTTTCTTGGAATCCGTGCCGACGGCGCACTGCTGATACGTCAGGACGGCATGGAGATTGTCGATATCGCGCTCAATCCGCCCAGACCGGCAACGCTCAATGTTATTCCGGGCTTTAGCGGCGATCCGCTGTATCCGAACTGAACCTCCCGCGCGGCGCGCCGCGCCGGGGCTATGTTCTCCCCTGTCAATCGTGTTATGGCTTGCCCCGCAGTATAGATTTTACGGGGTTTGTTTCTTGAGCATCGCACAAACCATCTATCGCGCCGCCACCGCCACGGCTTTGCCGGGGGTCATGCTTTATCTTGACTGGCGTGAAGCGCGCGGCAAGGAAGACCCGGAACGAATCCATGAGCGTTTTGGTTATGCCGGGGCAACGCGGCCGGACGGGCGTTTGGTCTGGATTCATGCCGCCAGCGTCGGCGAGGTCATGTCGGTGCTGCTGTTGATTGAAAAACTGGCGACGCGCTTGCCACAAACGCATTTTCTGGTGACATCCGGCACGGTCACCTCGGCGCGCATGATCGCGACCCGCTTGCCGACACGCACCATCCATCAATATGCCCCGGTCGATATAGCTTCCTGCATTACCCGGTTTCTTGACCATTGGCAGCCGGACATCGCACTGTGGATCGAATCCGAATTCTGGCCCAACATGCTGGCATCCCTGAAGGCGCGGCAGATTCCTGCCGCGCTTTTGAATGCGCGCATGTCGGCAAAATCACAACGTAACTGGGCGCTGGCCAAAGGGTGGATGGCGGAGATGCTCGACGCCTTTGCCTTGTGTCTCACGCAGACCGAAGCGGCGCAGGAATCATTGCGGCAATTGGGCGCACGCCAAGTCGGCTATGCCGGAAATCTGAAATGCGCGGCGCTGCCCCTGCCCGACGATCTCGCGGCGCGCGATGAACTGGCCGTCGTCATCGGGCGGCGTCCCGTCTGGTTGTTCGCCTCCAGCCATCCTGGCGAAGATATTCTGGCTTTGCAAACGCATCAGGATTTGAAAGCGGAATATCCCGAACTGTTGACCATCATCGCGCCGCGCCATCCGGCGCGGGGCGCAGAAATTGCCGCGCTGGCCACCCGGCAGGGATTGGGCGTCGCGCAGCGCAGTTTGGATGCGTTGCCCACGGCCAGCACGGCCATCTATCTGGCCGACACTATGGGCGAACTGGGCGTCTTTTATCGTTTGTGCCCTGTTTGCTGCGTCGGCGGATCATTCGTTCCGGTCGGCGGGCATAATCCGATTGAACCGGCCTTGCTCAATTGCGCGATTGCGTTCGGGCCTTTGATGGCCAATTTTTCCGAAGTGGCCGAACACATGGTCGCCGCGCAGGCGGCACGGCAGGTAAATGACAATGCGGAACTGACCGCCTGGGCGCGCGCCATGCTGGCGACGCCGGAAGCCCGGCAGATGAGCGCCGATGCCGCCCGCACCTATGCCGCCGCGCAGGGGCAGGTTCATGACCGGGTGATCACCGCACTGGAGCCGGTTTTGCGGCAGGCGGGCATCCTGTGATCCGGCAACCGCAATTCTGGCGCTCCGGAAACTCCGCGATCCCCGCGCTGCTGCAGCCCGTCGCCTGTTTCTGGGACAGCCTGGGACGCATACGGCGGCGCTGCGTCACCGGACGCAAGACGCCCATTCCATCAATCTGCGTTGGCAACGTCACCGTCGGTGGCGCCGGCAAGACACCCGCCACCATCCTGCTGGCCGATCTGTTGCGCGACAGCGGCGGGCGTCCCGCCCTTGCCACGCGCGGCTATGGCGCGCGCCTTGCCCCCGGTGTCACGCGCGTCGATCCGCAACGACACAAGGCCACCGAAGTCGGCGACGAGGCTCTGCTGCTCGCCCGCACCGCGCCATGTTATGTCAGCCGCGACCGTTATGCCGCCGCACTGGCGGCGCAAGCGGATGGCGCGACGCATATCCTCTATGATGACGGGTTGCAGAATCCGCAGATTGCCTATGACTGCGCCCTGCTGATCGTCGATGGCGGCTATGGCTTCGGCAATGGGCGGATTATTCCCGCCGGGCCGTTGCGGGAGACTCCCGCCGCCGCGCTGGCGCGATGCCGCGCCATGCTGATCATCGGGTCAGATAGCTATGATTGCGCGGCACAGGCTCCCCCCGGAATGCCGGTATTGCGCGCCGAACTTGTGCCGGAACTGCCCGCCGATTTTCCCCGCATGGATCACTTTTTGGCCTTTGCCGGAATCGGCCGCCCGGAAAAATTCTTTGACAGTTGTCATACCGCCGGATTGCTTTTGAACGATATGATAGCCTTTCCCGATCATCATCCCTATACCATCCCCGAACTGAGCGCGTTGGCGCAGCAGGCGGCGGCATTGAACGCCCGGCTGTTGACCACCGCCAAAGACGCTGCACGGTTGCCGCCTGAATGGCGCGATCAAATCGTGGTGTTTCCCGTGACCCTGCACTGCGCCGATCTGGCTGCTTTGCGCCAACTCCTGCCGCACTAGGACGATGTTTACCTTGCCGCGCAATCCTCGTTTTTACCGACCGCGCTATATTCTGGAAGCAATTCCGGTGTTTCTGTTTTATGGACTGTGCGCCGCGTTACCTTTGGATGCCGCATCGGGGTTCGGCGGCTGGCTGGCGCGCACGATTGGGCCGCTGATGGGGATTTCGCGCCGCGCAGAGCATAATTTGCGGCGCGCCATGCCGGAACTGGACGCCACGGCACGCAAGAAAATCATTCGCGGCATGTGGGACAATCTGGGGCGCGTGGTCGCGGAATATCCACACCTCTCCAATTTAATCGCCAAGAACCGCATTGCTATCGTCGGCCAGGAATGGCTCGTCGATATGGCGCAGCAAGGACGCGGTGGCCTTATCATCAGCGGCCATCTCGCGAACTGGGAAACAGGCCCCGTCACATCCGCGCATTTCGGAGCGCCGATGGCCGTGATTTACCGCGCCCCGAATAATCCCTACGTCGATTGGTTGATCAAGCGCGCCAGGTTAAAAGTCTCCGCCGGTGCCGTCCCCAAGGGCACAGACGGCGCGATCAGGCTGATGCGTCATTTGCGGAACAAAGGCTGCGTCGGCATTCTGATTGATCAAAAATTGAATGAAGGCATCGACGTGCCCTTCTTCGGCATCAAGGCGCGCACCACGCCAGCACCAGCGGAACTTGGCATCCGTTTCGGCTGCCCTATGGTACTGGCGCGTTGCATACGCCGCCAGGGGGCGTATTTCAGTATCGAGATTCGACCGGTCGTCTTGCCGCATACGGACAGCCGTATTGCCGACGTGGCGGCCTTGACGCACACACTGACGGCACAACTGGAAAGCTGGATCAGGGAATATCCGGAACAGTGGTTATGGCTGCATAACCGCTGGCCAAAGGAATAGCCTGGGGCTTGGCATCAATTGCGTGAGCGTGTGGCGAAAATGCAGATTTTCGAGAACCGGCGCGCAGCGTGCGTTATAGCACGTGAGCACCGGAAGCGTAGAAAACCTGTATTTGCAGCCCATGATCGCGCAATTGATGCCAAGACCTAAAACAACCGCCCCTGCCCGTCGTCTTTGCCGCCGTCAATCCGGGCGCCGGTTGTGCCGTCGTGGAAGACGAGCGTCACAGACTGGCCGGGTTTTGCCCCCGCCGCGCTGGTGACCATGGCGCCGTCTTTGGCGCGCACCAGCGCATAGCCGCGTTCCAGCACGCCTTGCGGCGACAGGCTGATGAGCAACTGTCCTGTTTGATGCAGGTGCTTCCGCCATTGCTCCAGTCTTTGGGCATAAGCGCGGTCGATCCGCGCGGCGAGGTCAGGGAAGCGCCGTTGCTGATCACGAAACAACTGCACCCGCTGCCGTAGCGCGGATTCCAGCGCCCGCGCTTCGTTCTGTACCTTATGCGCCGCCAGTTTCAACCATTCGCGCGGATGCGGCAGACGCCCTGCGACCAGCTGCAGCCGGTTTTGCCGCAGCGTCCAAAGGTTCCGCGCCGCGCCATGCAGCCTTTGCCCGCGATCATCGAGACGTTGCCATAGCGGTTCCAGCAGGCGACGCGGATCGCCGAGCGCGCGCGCAACCATCGCCACACGTTCCCGCCGCTGCGCGACATCCCGGCTCCAGGATTTCTGCAACCTCCCCTGCCAGTCATGCAGCGTCAGCAGCAGATCGGCGCGCACCGGCACGGCCATTTCGGCGGCAGCCGTGGGCGTCGGGGCGCGGCGGTCGGAAGCGTAGTCGATGAGCGTGGTATCGGTTTCATGTCCGACGGCGGAAATGAGCGGAATGACACTGGCCGCCGCCGCACGCACGACGATTTCCTCGTTGAAGGGCATTAAATCTTCCAGCGACCCGCCGCCGCGGGCGACGATCAGAATATCGGGGCGCAGCGGCGCATTTTCCGGCAGAGCGTTAAACCCCGCAATCGCCGCCGCGATCTGTTCCGCTGCCCCCGTGCCCTGCACCGCCACCGGCCAAACGATAACATGGCAGGGAAAGCGATCTTCGACCCGATGCAGGATATCGCGGATTACCGCTCCCGTCGGCGAGGTGACGACGCCAATACGGCGCGGCAGGAATGGCAAGGCGCATTTACGTTCCGGAGCAAACAGACCTTCAGCAGCGAGGCGTTTTTTGCGCTCCTCGATCAGCTTTAGCAGCGCCCCTTCCCCAGCCAGCGCAATGGCCTCGATCACCAGCTGGTATTTCGATTGTCCGGGATAAATCGTCAACCGCCCGGTGCAGACCACATCCATGCCGATTTCCGGTTTGAAACCCAACCTGCCGCTCGCGCCGTGCCAGATGACGGCGGCCAGCGTGGTTTTTTCATCCTTGAGCGACAGATAGACATGGCCGTTGCTGTGCAGCTTGCATTCGCCGATTTCACCACGCACCCGGACATGGGCGAAGCGTTCCTCGACCGTTTGTTTCAGCTGGCGGCTGATCTCCGTGACCGTAAATTCGGGCAGGTTGCTGCCCGCGCGGGGTTGACCGATCAGGCCGGATGGGGCAGAAGATTGAGGCATAAAGGCAGAATAATGCGAAGTTGCGGGGGTGTCTATGCGAGTTCTGGTGATCGGCGGCGGTGGACGGGAACATGCTTTGTGCTGGGCAATCCGGCAATCACCGGAATGCGACGACCTGTTCTGCGCGCCCGGCAATGCAGGAATCTCCTCGGTAGCTGTTTGTTTGCCGCTTAATCCCGAAGATCATGCAGCAGTAATTGCGGCGTGCCGCAGGGAAAAGATTGATTTTGTCGTCATTGGCCCTGAAACACCGCTGGTAAGCGGATTGGCCGATGCGTTGCGGGCGGAGAAAATCGCCTGTTTTGGCCCCGGCAAGGCCGCCGCCGCGCTTGAAGGCTCGAAAGGGTTCATGAAGGATTTATGCGCCAAAGCGGGAGTGCCGACGGCGCATTATCGACGTTTCCGTGCGCAACAGGCGGCGCTGGATTACATCGCCGAAGTCGGTACGCCGATTGTCATCAAGACCGACGGGCTGGCCGCAGGCAAAGGCGTCGTCATTGCCCAAACGCCGGAAGAAGCGCGGCAGGCGGTTATCGATGCAATGAGCAATAATAAATTCGGGACGACGGGTGCGGAACTGGTGATCGAAGAATTCATGACCGGGCCGGAGGTGAGCTTCTTTGCTCTGTGCGACGGCACGCGCGCGATTCCCTTTGCCAGCGCCCAGGATCATAAGGCGGTTTATGACGGCGATAAGGGGCCGAATACCGGCGGCATGGGGGCTTATTCGCCCGCGGTCATTCTAACTCCGGCTTTGACCGCGCAGGTGATGCGCGAGATCGTACAGCCCACCATTGAAACGATGGCGGCGATGGGACGCCCCTATAGCGGGATTCTGTTTGCCGGTTTAATGCTGACACCGACGGGGCCGCGTTTGATTGAATATAATGTTCGTTTCGGCGACCCGGAGACGCAGGCGATGCTGCCGCGCCTGAAGAGCGATTTGTTGCAGGTACTATATGCCGCCAGTCAGGGCAAACTTGATGCCATCAAGCTGGAATGGCATGACCGCGCGGCTTTGTGCGTGGTGATGGCCGCCGAGGGGTATCCGGGGGAATATCAGAAAAATACGCTCATCCTCGGCCTTGACCGTGCAGCAGCTTGCCCCGATGCCTTGGTATTCCATGCCGGAACGGCCGAAGACGCCGCTGGAAACACAATCGCCACCGGCGGACGCGTGCTGGGCATTACCGGGATCGGCAACGACATTAAAACCGCGCAGAAGAATGCCTATCAGGCCGTGGATGCCGTTATCTGGCCGGAAGGATTCTGCCGCCGCGATATTGGCTGGCGGGCGGTGGGCTGATTTTTTTCAGGCAAGAAAAACGGTGTGACTCATTTTGGATGTTAGCTAACAATCCAGGACAACGTCCCTCCGCGTATTTGAACGCCGGAGGGACGTTCATGGAAGGCTATAATGAGCTTTTCCGTAAATTTCCGAAAAATTCCTTGAGGATCAAAGAGCTGTCTTGCTCTTCGATGCCGCCGATGATTTCCGGGGCGTGATGGCAGGTGGGTTGGCCATAAAAACGCGAGCCATGTTCGACCGCGCCGCCCTTGGGGTCATAAGCACCGAAATAGAGCCTGCGGATGCGGGCGAAACTGATCGCCGCCGCGCACATGGCGCAGGGTTCCAGCGTGACATAGAGGTCGCAATCAACCAGCCGTGGGGTTTGCAGGCGCGTCGTGGCCTGCCGCAAAACCAGCATTTCAGCATGGGCGGTGGGATCATGGGCGGCTTCGGTCTGGTTACCGGCCTGGGCGATGATATTCCCGGCGCTATCGACCACCACGGCCCCGACGGGAACTTCGCCGCGCTCTGCCGCCCGGCAGGCTTCGGCCAACGCGATTTGCATGAAGCTGGGCATAGACTATAAACATCCTTTCAGAATGATGGGTTGAAGATGGCACAAAATGCCCCGAAAAGCGAAGCGGCACGCGCCGCCAAAGGTGAACGGATTGCCAAATTCATGGCGCGGGCGGGGTTATGTTCGCGCCGGGATGCCGAAAAATGGATTGCGGAAGGGCGCGTGAGCATCGACGGGACGCCCCTCGCCTCGCCGGCCTGCAATGTCATGCCCGGCCAGACTGTGGCCGTTGACGGTCAGGTCATTCAGGGCAAAGAGGTCACCCGGCTGTGGCGTTATCATAAACCTTCAGGCGTCGTCACCACCGCCCGCGATCCGCAGGCGCGGCCGACGGTATTCGACAATCTGCCCAAAAGCCTGCCCCGCGTGATCAGCGTCGGACGGCTTGATCTGACCACCGAGGGGTTGCTGCTGCTGACCAATGACGGAGCGCTGGCACGCTATCTGGAACTGCCGCGCCATGCGTGGGAACGGCATTACCGGGTGCGCGTGCATGGCCGCGTAAGCGCCGCCAAACTGGCGCGTCCCAAGGACGGCATCAGCATCGACGGCGTACATTACGGGCCAGTGGCCATTGAACTGGAACGGACGCAGGGCAGTAATTCATGGGTGCGGGTTTGCATCAAAGAAGGCAAGAACCGCGAAATCCGCAAATTGATGGAGCATCTGGATCTCCAGGTCACGCGTCTGATCCGTATCGCGTTCGGGCCGTTCCCGCTCGCCGACCTATCTCCTGGCGCGGTCGAGGAAGTGCCGCAGCGTTTGCTGAAAACGCAATTGGCGCAATTCTTCACCACGGAAACATAATGCGGATCGTCGGCGGAACATATGCGCGACGCCAGCTTATCGCGCCGACCGGACAGGCGACGCGTCCGACATCCGACCGTGTGCGGGAAGCAATTTTCAATATTCTGCACCACCACCCATGGCCGGTCGGTGCTGTGCTGGAGAATGCCGCAGTGCTTGATGTGTGCTGTGGCACAGGAGCGATGGGGCTTGAGGCCATATCACGTGGGGCGCGGGCGGCCTGGTTCATGGATATGGCAGCACCGGCCTTGCAGGCAACGCAGGACAATATAACAGCGCTGCACTGTGCCACACAGGCGCAGATTCTGCGGTGTGACGCCACAAGGCCGCCCCAGGCGACCCAGCCTTGCGGCCTGATTTTCATCGATCCGCCCTATCGCCAAAATCTCCCGGCGCAGATTGTGCCCGCGCTGCGCGCCGCCGGATGGGTTGCACCGGGGGCGCTTTTGGTAATTGAAACCGCGCGGGATGAGATTCTGGTTTTACCGGAAGCGTGGCAGACCGCGCTGCACCGCGATTATGGAGCAACAGCGGTGCATTTTGTCTCAGCGGCGCTCGAATAATTTCTCCAGATCGGCGAGTTTCAGTTCGATATATGTCGGGCGCCCATGATTGCATTGACCACTGTGCGGCATAGCCTCCATCTGGCGCAGCAGCGCGTTCATTTCCTCGGCGTTCAGCACACGCCCTGAACGCACCGAACCGTGGCAGGCCATCGTCGCGCAGATATGTCCCAGTTTTTCACGCAAGGTCGATGTCGTGCCGAAGGCGGCGATTTCCTCGGCCAGATCGCGCGTCATGCCCTTGATATCGCTGTGCGCCAGCAAGGCCGGAACTTCGCGCACCAGTACCGTGCCGTCGCCAAAGGCTTCGACCACGAAGCCCATCTCGGCCAATTCCTCCGTCCGCGCCAGCAATCGCCCCGAAGCGACATCGCCCAGATCGACGATTTCCGGGATCAGCAGCATTTGTCGCTTGATGCCGCCGGATTCCAGTGCGGCTTTCATCTGCTCGAACACGATGCGCTCATGCGCGGCATGCTGGTCAACGATAACCAGACTGTCCGCTGTTTGCGCGACAATGTAATTACTGTGCAGCTGCGCCCGCGCTGCACCCAGACGATGCTGCGGCTCCGGTTCATAATTTTGCGGCTCTACCCGCGCCGCCGGAACATCGGCCAGCGCCAGCGTGCCATGATAAACACTGTGAGAGAACTGCGGCGCGCGCTGTTCACGCAATCCCGCGTTATAAGACGGCATGGATTGCACGACGGAAAGATCGGGACGCAGCGCCGCAATCATGTGCGCGGTCAGGGATTGAGTTGCCTGCTGCCCATAGATCTGCAACGCGTTACGAAGCGTCGTGACCAGTGCGCCCCGGATCATCGACGGATCGCGGAAACGCACCTCGGCCTTGGCCGGATGCACATTCACATCCACATCACGCTCCGGCACATTCATATACAGCGCCAGAACCGGATGCCGCCCGGTGGGCAGCAAATCGCCATAACCGCCGCGCACGGCGGCATAGAGCAGCTTATCCTTGACCGGACGACCATTGACGAACAGGAATTGTTGCATCGATGTTGGGCGGTTATAGGTCGGCAAGCCGATAAAACCGCCGACCGCAACATTGTCGCGCGTCAAAGCGACCGGAACGGCGCTGGCCAGAAATTCATCGCCCAGGACTGCGCCGATGCGCGCGCGTAATTGCGTTTCCGGTGTCGTGCCGGAAACCGTGAATTGCAACGACCGCCGCCCGTCTTCATGCAGGGCGAAAGCAACGTCCGGGCGGCTGAGCGCCAGACGTTCAAGCATGTCCCGCGCATAATCGCCTTCGGCGCGCGGCGTTTTCAGAAAATTGAGGCGCGCCGGCGTGGCATAAAACAAATCCCGCACTTCGACGCGCGTGCCCGGCGGCAACGGCGCGGGTTGAACCGCCCCAATCGCGCCACCAGAAATGACAATTTGTGCGCCATCGGCTGCGCCGGATTTCCGGCTGCTGATCGTCAGGCGTGCGACGGCGCCGATGGAAGGCAAGGCTTCACCGCGAAACCCCAGCGACCGGATCAACAGTAAATCATCGTCGGGAAGTTTCGACGTCGCGTGGCGCTGGATCGCCAGGGGCAGTTCATCCGGCGTCATGCCGCCGCCATTGTCGGCGACCATAATCAGCGCCTGGCCACCGTCACGCAATTGCACGGTGATGTCCGTAGCACCGGCATCAAGCGCGTTTTCGACCAGTTCCTTGACCACCGCCGCCGGACGTTCGATCACCTCGCCCGCCGCGATCTGGTTGACCAACGTGTCCGGGAGCAGGCGAATGGTCATGTGGTCGTCGCGTCGAAACGCGCCCCGTCCAAGTTTGCCCCGGTCAGGTCGGTATCGGTCAGGTCCGCGCCGCGCAGGTCGGCGAAGGCGAGATCGGCACCGGCCAGGCTGGATTTTGACAGATCCGCGCCGGACAGATTGACGTAACGCAGAATTGCCTTATGCAAATTGGCCGCAACAACGCGCCCGCTGGCCAAGGCCAGGGGTTGCAGTTTCGCCCCACGCAGATTCGCGCTGGTCAACTGCGCGCCCGACAGATTGATGCCGCGCAGGTCGGCACCGCGCAGATTGCATTGCCGCAGGTCGGCGCCTTGGAGATCGGCGGCCTGCAATTGAATTTCGAGCAAGTCCTGTCCGTACCAGACCGAATCTACGGCCTGCATCATCGTCAACAAAGTGCGGTGGAACGGCTTTTCATAGCGCAGATCAAAGCCGTTAATGACCAGACGCGAGCCCTCCGCGCCACTGCTGCCGACCCAGGCGGCATGCAGTTTCAACATATCCCCGAAGGATTGCGGCAGCGAATCCAGAGTTGGGCCGACGGCAGTCGGGCCAAGCGACCCGGATGTATCGGCACCGACCATATTGACCGAAGTCGTCTTGGCATCCGTCATGACCGCGTTGCGCAAATTGCTGGTGCTTAGATCGCACATACTGAGATCCGCACCGTGTAAATTCGCGCCCTGGAGCATCGCGCCACGCAGGTTGCCGCGCAGTATATTCGCCCCGGTCAGGTTCGCATCCTGGAAATCCGCATTGGTGGCCAGAACACCCATCAGTTTCGCCCCGGCCAGATTCGCGCCGCGCAGATCGGTTCCATCTTTATGAGTTCGGTCGGAATCAGTGGCTTTCTTTTTCGCGATTGCGCCGCTTTTTTCTTGCGTCATGAGACGGCCTTCGCGCAGATCGGCAGCACTTAAATCCACACCATCCATCCGCGTGCCGCGCAGACATGCGCCACGCAAGTCGGCGCGCACCAGACTGGCGCCCTGCAGATTCGCATCCCGCAAATCGGCGGCAAAAAAAGAACAATAATCAAGTTTTGCGCCGCTGAGGTTGCTGCGTAACAGCAGCGCTCCGGAGAAATCGGCATGCGACAAATCATAGCCTTTTAAAACCAGATCCGTCAGATCGTGATACGCCAAGGCCGCCCTTTGGCCGCCGAGACGCGCCGTCCGGAACAGATCGTGCTTGCGGACGATAACATCAAGCTCACGTTGATCGACACGCGTCAGCGCAGTGGTTTTTTCCATGGAGTCCGGTATGTTTGGCCGATTCTTTTGATCTTACCCGTTGCGGCGCAGAAGCGCCAGCAGGCCGTTGGTTGAACAGTCGCGCGGCTGGGTCTTGCTCGTGTCGCGCAAATCCTTATACAGTCCGCCCGCAAGCTGTTTCCCCAGTTCGACGCCCCACTGATCGAAGGAATTGATATTCCAGATCACGCCCTGAACAAAAACCTTATGTTCATACAGGGCTGTCAACAAGCCCAGATGATAGGCATCCAACTTGTCGAGAAGAATCGTCAGACTCGGCCGGTTGCCGAGCGCAACCCGGTGCGGCAGCAAGGTATGATCCGCCGCATTCTCGGCCAATTCGTGCGGGGAACGCCCACGCAACAGCGCTTCTGGCTGTGCCAGAAGATGCGCGTGCAGAACTTCCTCATGTGCCGGGATATCCTTGTCATTCGCAACAATGCCGATGAACTCGGCCGGAATCACATCCATGCCCTGATGCAACAACTGATAAAAGCTGTGCTGGCCGACCGTTCCGGACGTGCCGAAAATCACCGGGCCAGTGGCATAATCCAGCGCCGTGCCGTCGCGTGCTACCGACTTGCCGTTACTTTCCATATCCAACTGCTGCAAGAACCCAGGAAACAGCCGCAACCTTTCGGCATAAGGCAATACCGCCAAAGCGGTAGACGGCAGGAAATTGCGGTTCCAAACCCCCACAAGTGCCAGCAGCACCGGCAGATTGCTCGTCAACGGCGTTTTCTGGAAATGATCGTCCATCGCCGCCGCGCCCGCGCGCAAGGCATCGAATGTCTCCATCCCCAGCGCCAGCGCGATGACCATGCCCACAGAGGACCACAAACTATAGCGCCCGCCGACCCAGTCCCAGAAGCCGAACACATTGGTATCGGGCAGACCAAAGGCCGCCGTCGCCTTGAGGTTGGTGGAAACCGCCAGCATATGCTGCGCCACCGCCTTCTCACCCAGCTGATCCACCAGCCAGGCACGCGCCGTCGCGGCATTCAGCATGGTTTCTTGCGTGGTGAAAGTCTTGGAGACGATCACAAACAATGTCTTGGCCGGATCGCACGCCGCAAAAACGCGTTGCAATTCATCGGCATCGACATTGGCAACGAAATGCGCCCGCGGAGTCGCGCGATAATCCTGTAACGCGGCAACGACCATGCGCGGGCCAAGATCGGAACCGCCGATGCCGATATTGACCACATCGGTAATCTTCGCGCCCGTCGCCCCCAACCATGTACCATCCCGCACAGCTTTGACGGTTGCCGTCATGCGCGCATGTACCGCATTGACATCAGACATCACATCACGACCATCGACCGGCAACTGAGCGTCGGTGAAGCGACGGAGCGCCGTATGCAGCACCGCGCGGTTTTCGGTGTTGTTAATCCGCGCGCCGTCAAACATCCTTTTGCGCCATTGGCTTAGTTGTTGCTGTTCGGCCAAGGCCAACAAGGCGGACATCACCCCGGAATCCACCCATTGCTTGGAATAGTCCAGCAGCAGGCCGGGCATCCGCGCCTGAAACTTCTCAAAACGCCGCAGATCGGCGGCGAACAGCGCGTTCAAAGGCAACGAGCTCATCCGGGTGCGCTCGACAGATAATCTATTCCAGACAGGTGTTTGCGTCAGCATTGCCATGTTATTCATTAACAAAATCCTGGATGCGATCGGCCTTGATGCCCACGGGCTTGCCGACCGCAACGAGGGTCAGGCGTGATGGATCAAGCAAGCGCTGCGCCACACGCCGTACATCTTCCAAGGTCACAGATTCCAACAAAGCGGTGCGGTGGTCAAGATAATCCGGCGGCAGATTTTCCGCCTGCATCCCGGACAAAACTCCGGCAATGGCGGCGGTCGACGTGAAGCCGGTCGGCAAAGCGCCAATCAGATAGCTTTTCGCATGCATTAGTTCGGTTTCAGTCACGCCGTCGCGCCCGGTTTTTTCCCATATGGCGCGCGTGGCGTCCCAAGCCTCACCAGCTTTGTCGTTGGCCGTTGCGACCTGTCCCAGCCAAATGCCGGTATGATCCATCGCTTGCAAGGACGTCGAGATCCCGTAGGTCAGCCCGCGCCGATCACGCACATCATCCATCAAACGCGAAGAAAAACCGCCGCCGCCAAGAATATAATTCAAGATTGTCGCGGCGTGCCAATCCGGATCGTCGCGTTTAATCCCCGGCGCGGCAAATAACAGCACGGATTGCCCGCTTTCCTGCCGCACTTGTACGGTCACGCCCTGCGCCGGAACCTGAACCTCGGCTACAGGACGCAGCGTCGCATGCGCGGGCAGAGCGCCGAAAATCCGGTCGACCACCTGACGCAATTTTTCCGGCGTTATATCGCCGACCGCCGCCACCATCAGATTATCGCGCGCCAGACGGCGGCGATGTTCGCGCACCAGATCGGCACGGGTCACGCGCGCCAGATTGGCCTCGGTGCCATAGGAACGAAAAGCGTAAGGATGACCGGAAAAAATGGCCAGAAACAGCGCGCGCCGCGCTTGCCAATCAGGTTCAGCCAGCCGCGCCCGGATCGCGCTGACATGCATTTGCTTCATCCGGTCAATATCATCACGATGAAAACGCGGCCGCACCAAGGCATCGCGCGCCAAAGTCGTCGCCATCGGCAGTTCCGCGCTCATGGCGCGCAACGTGCCGTCCAGAGTATCACGCCCCGCATCGACACCGAAAGTAATACCGTGGTCGGCCAGCGCCTGCTGGAACCGGGCGGAATCGCGACTGCCCGCGCCTTCGGTCAACATATCGGCCATCATGGTACTTAAACCTTCGGCTTCGGGCGAGTCCTGCTCGACGCCGCCGCGAAAGGCGAATTTGATGCTGACCACCGGGACGCTGTGATCTTCGACCAGCCAGGCAGTGATGCCTCCGGGCGACTGCACGACTTGCACCGGCAACGCCGCCGCAGGCAAAACATAGAGACACAGGGCAAGCGCCAGGAGGTAACGCGGGATCATCGGATTTCTCCCTGCGGTAACCGGGGTGGAGCCGCTTGCGCCACGCCCTTGCCTTCGGCAGGCAAAAGGAATCCGGTCACGTTACCAGCATGCGCCAGCAACTGCCGCGCCGCCGCGTTGACATCTTCCCGGCGCACAGCGCCGATTTTTTGCGGCCAATCTTCAACATCGGCAATCGCCCCCCCCGTGGTCAATGCCACGCCGAAGGCATAGCCCGGAGCCATCAGACTGTCCCGGGCGAAGGCGGCATGGCGTTGAAGGCGTTTTTTGGCCTGAGCGACCTCGGCCTGTGTCACACCGCGCTGCATGATGTCTTGCAACAGCCGATCAAGCGCGCCGTTGACGCGCTCATGATCAATGCCGGGGGTCAAGGCCAGACCGATGGTAAACTCGGCGCGGTCGCGCGCCGACGCGTTGTATCCGACATCGACGCCGGTGGCGAGTTTCTGTTTCACCACCAGTTGCCGGTAAAGCCGCCCCACCGCGCCACCGTCCAGAATTTCGCTCAGAACCTGCAAGGCATAAGGCACGCGGGTAGCGTCCGTGCGGGCAGATGGCGCGATATATATGCGTTGCAGCAGCGGTTGCTGCACATCGGGATCCTTGACCGTCAGTTTCATGGCCGCATGGCGCGGCACCTGAACCGCCTGCAAATTTGCGCGCGGCGGCGAATCTCGCGCCTCTAAACGCCCATAGGTCGCTGCGGCAAGCGCCGCCACACGCTCCGGCACGACATCACCGCTGATGACCAGAACGGCGTTGTTCGGCGCATACCATTTCTTATAAAATTCCATCGCGGTCACGTCGGTCATGGCCTCAACTTCGGAACGCCATCCGATGACGGGACGCCCATAGGCGTGATCGCCGAACACGGCCTTCTGAATCTTTTCGGCAAAGCGTCCGTGGGGATCATCATCGGTACGTTGCCGCCGCTCCGCCAGCACGACATCCAGCTCCGGCCGCGCCACAGCGGGCGTAAGCGTCAGATTGTGCATGCGGTCGGCCTCCATCCACATCAGCTGCGGCAGAATTGCGGTTGGAACTGTCGCGAAATAGGCCGTGTAGTCCCGCGATGTAAAAGCATTGTCATGCCCGCCCTGCCGCGCCAGAGTCTTGCTGTAGCTGCCCGGGGGCATGTCGGGCGTACCTTTGAACAGCAAATGTTCGAGGTAATGCGCGAGGCCGGATTTTCCCGGTTCTTCATCCGCAGCACCGACACGATACCACAGCATATGATGCACCACCGGCGCACGGCGGTTGGGCACGACGATAAGCTGCAACCCATTGGCAAGCGTGTAGGTCACGGGACTATATACTTTGGCTGCCGCAGGCTGCGCCAGCGCCAGACCGAGCACGAATACCGCGACACACGCCAGCCTTGGCCGGATGATCATAATCCGAGCCAGCTCGTGCGGCGCTTTTCAATCACCGGCGTTGCACCGGCATTGGCAGGTTTTCCCGCCTGTTGGTTGGCACGCAGTCGTTGTGACTCGACAGTGGCATCGACCACGGCCGCGCCGCCAGTGCTGTCCTTGCGCCACCACAGCAGGCTTTCCACCAGATGACGGTCGCCGCTGACCCGCTGTGCCGATTCGCGGTCGATGGTGCCACGAATATCCGGCATTGCGCGATCTGCCCCGGCTTTGGCCAGGATTTCCTTGGTCAAATCGCTGGAATCAGCAGCCCATGATGAAGTTTTGGCGGACGCGTCATTACTTTTGGCGCCGAAAACCGTCTGCTCGGCCTGTTTGACGGCGGCGACTTCCTGCGGGCGCGGTGCACCGGGCTGCGGCGGGCGCAGGTTATAATCGGGCGGCATCACCAGAGGCGGCCGATCAACAACGGCGAATTCATCGGGCGTCACGTGCCCCAAACCCAAAGTCTCGCGCGTCTCGCCGCATGCGCCAAGCGCCAACGGCAGAAACAAAACAGCCAGATATTTTCGGGACATAGGCTCTCCTTGGATTGATGCGGAACACACGCGCCGCATTGTTGGCAGCGCGGCAGGAAATGTCAATCGCTATAGGAAAAACGGAACACACGGATTATACGCGCGGACGGCGTTCCAGAAAAGAATCCAGCAGCAACAGGCCGACGCCGATCACCACCGCACCGTCGGCCACATTGAAAACCCAAGGATAGAACGACACATGGATGAAATCGACCACCGCGCCAAAGCGCAACCGGTCGATGACATTGCCGATAGCGCCACCGATGATGATGCCAATGCCCAGCCCCACCATTTTGTTCTGCGTGCGCCAGAGCCAGGCCAGCAACCAGCCGATGATCGCCAGAGCAAGCAGCGCGAACAAATAAGGCATATATTCATTGTGGTTATAGAGCATCCCGAAGGTGACGCCGCGATTCCATTGCAGGTCGAATGACAGCATCGGCATGACCGGCACACTTTGTGGCGGTTGCATGATGACATTCAGGATCATCCATTTGGTGTATTGATCCGCCACCAGAACGCACAACGCATAGACCAGCGCATAAGCTACCAGTTTACGGTCGAGAGGGGTCAGGTTCAAACGCATCAGGCCGCCTTGGTTCCGGGATTGGCGACCGCGTCGTGGCAGCGTTCGCACAAAAGCGGATGATCGGCATGTTTGCCGACTTCGGGCAAGATCTGCCAGCAGCGCTCACATTTAGCGCCCCGTGCCAGATCGACCGTCACCGCCAATTCTCCCTCGGCCACACGGATTGTGGCCGAAGAAACAATGCACAACTCGCGCACATCCACCTGCTGCAACAGCGCCACCGTCGCGGCGGGGGCAACAATGTCGATATGCGCTTGCAAGCTGCTGCCCAGTTTCTTTTCGGCGCGGGCTTTTTCAATCACGCCGGTGACGACGGAACGCACGGCGCGCAATTGTTCCCACCGCGCCGCTAACGCCGGGTTGCGCCAGTCGGCAGGTATGGTCTGGAACTGCTGCAGATGCACGCTGTCATTTGCCGCCGTAGTGCGGGTCAGCCAGGCTTCTTCCGCCGTAAAGCACAGGAAGGGCGCAAGCCAGACGGTCAGGCACTCAAACAAATGTTCCATCACCGTACGCGTGGCGCGGCGGCGCAGGCTGTCGGGGCGGTCGCAATAGAGGCTGTCTTTGCGCATATCGAAATAAAAGGCCGACAGATCGACGGCACAGAATTCGTGCAGCGCCACCATCGCCCGATTGTAATCGAAGTCCGCGATCCCGGCGCGCACCACCTGATCCACCTCATACAACCGATGCAGCACCCAGCGTTCCAGTTCCGGCATCTCGGTATGCGGCAGGCGCTCCGCCGCGCTCATACCGTCAAGCGCTCCCAGCAGATAGCGCAGCGTGTTGCGGAAACGGCGGTAATAATCGCCAATCTGTTTCAGGATTTCGGAGCCGATCCGCAGATCCTGCTTGTAATCCGACATCACGACCCACAGGCGCAGGATGTCCGCGCCCATTTGCTCGATCACGCTTTGCGGCGCGACAGTGTTGCCGAGGGATTTCGACATTTTCCGTCCCTGCTCATCCAGCGTGAAGCCGTGGGTCAGCACGATATCGAATGGCGCGCGACCGCGCGTGCCGCAAGCCTCGAGCAGCGAGGAATGGAACCAGCCGCGATGCTGATCCGAACCTTCAAGATATAACGACGCCGGCCACTCCAGTTCCGGCCAGTTGCCGTCATTGAATTCCGGATCAAGCACAAAGGCATGCGTGGAGCCAGCCTCAAACCAGACATCGACGATATCGAACACTTGCTCGTAATCGTCGGCGCGGTAGGCATCGCCAAGGAAATAGCCGGGCGGATGACTGTACCAGGCATCGGCGCCTTCTTTGGCAAAAGCGTCGGCAATACGGCGCAGCACCGCCTCGTCCTGCAACGGCTGATTGGTTTTCTTATCGACGAACAGCGCGATGGGTACGCCCCAGGCACGTTGGCGGCTGATGCACCAGTCGGGGCGGGTTTCGATCATGCCGCGAATGCGGTTTTCGCCCATGCCGGGAACCCAGCGGGTTTCACCGATGGCCTGCATGGCCAAAGCGCGCAAAGTTTTATCGCCATTCTGCGGCACGCGATCCATCGCAATAAACCATTGCGGCGTGGTGCGGAAAATCAGCGGCGCTTTTGACCGCCATGAATGCGGGTAGCTGTGGGTGATGTTCTGCTTGGCCAGCAGCGCTCCGGCCTCGGCCAACGCCTTAATCACCGCGCCGTTGGCGTCGCCCGGCTTGCCATCAGGTTTATAGATGGTTTTGCCCGCGAACAGCGGCACATGCGGCAGATAAACGCCATCATCACCGACATAATCGGAAATTTCGATGCCGTGCTTGCGGCCAAGATTATAGTCATCCTCGCCATGCGACGGAGCGATATGGACAAAGCCAGTTCCGGCTTCAGTGGTGACGAAATCGCCGTGATAGAGCGGCACATCGAAGTCGTAACCTTGGCCACGCAGGGGGTGGGCGCAGATAGTTCCATCCAGATCAGACGGAGTCACTTGACCAATTCTAACGATACGCACCTTTGCTGTTGTTTCAAATGCTCCCACCAAATCCGTAGCGATAATCAAACGATCGCCGCGCTTAACAAAACTTTCTGGTTCCGTTTCCCTGGCCTCAACACACTGATATTCAAAGTCACCATAGGCAATGGCGCGGTTTGCCGGAATCGTCCAAGGCGTTGTCGTCCAGATGACGATATCGCAGCCCTGCAACACAGGCTTGTTCGATTTAACCGGAAACTTCACCCAGAGGGTCGTCGATTTATGGTCGTGATATTCGACCTCGGCTTCGGCCAGGGCGGTTTTCTCGACCACTGACCACATCACCGGCTTCACGCCTTTATAGAGCAGGCCATTCCGCAGGAATTTGTGGATCTCGCGCACGATTTGCGCTTCCGCAGCTTTGGTCATGGTGCTGTAGGGACGATCCCAGGCGCCCATGACGCCCAGACGCTGGAACTCTTCGGACTGTACTTTCAGCCAGTGCGCGGCGAATTCGCGGCACTCGGCGCGAAATTGCAAGGTCGGAACCTGATCCTTGTCTTTGCCGCGCGCGCGATATTGTTCCTCGATCTTCCATTCAATCGGCAGGCCGTGGCAGTCCCAACCGGGGACATAGGCAACATCGTGCCCGGTTTGGAAGTAGCTCCGGTTCACCACGTCCTTGAGGATTTTGTTCAATGCGTGGCCGATATGGATGTTGCCGTTGGCATAAGGCGGCCCGTCATGGAGCAGGAATTTTTTGCGCCCCTTGGCCGCTTCGCGCTGCCGCGCATAAAGCTCCATCGTCCGCCAGCGGGCGAGCAATTCCGGTTCCTTGCGCGACAGAGCGCCGCGCATCGGAAAATCGGTTTTAGGGAGAAAAACGCTGTCTTTATAATCTGTTGTCATGCCATCAATCGCTTCGTGCCGCAGGTGCGGCACTGTTTAAACTATCTGATCAGGGAAAAGAAGGCGAAAAACCCGACCCTTAGCCAAGAGCCGGGTCGTTAATTCGCAGGGCAGCTGGGGCATGATCCATCGGCATAGGCGGAATTATGCAATAAAGAGCGGCCATGAGCAAGCCGGGCGTCATATGGGTAGTGTCCCAGTTTGAATATAGCTTAACCAAAATAGCTAAGAGTCATTCCGGCGAAGGCCGGAATCCATCTCCTGCTGCTTGTTTTTGTTGCATTTTCAGGTGATGGATACCGGCTTGCGCCGGTATGACGCCATATAATGGTAAGCTATATTCAAACTGAGGCATCATTGTCCCATGTGGGAAATCAACTAGATTCCTGACACGCACACTCCGGAATGATGGCTGCATATATAATATAGCAGGCTGGCCAACGCCGATAGATACGCCGCTAAAAATCGCGACCGGGAACGCGCGGGTGGTCGCAAAGCTCCCACGCTTCCAGACCGATGACATGATGGCCGTGCTTGATTTCTTTTGGCCAGAGCGTGCATTCACCGGTTACGGCGTGAGGCGGTTCAAGCCGTTCATGGGGCTTGTGTAAAATTCTGGTGGCGCGACGCATGGTCTTTCTCCTTCGTATCCCCCGGATTAAAGCAGCCAGGAACAAACGGGTGATCATGTGGGGCTGAACGAGCGGCTTATAAAAAATCTCTTATCGCCAGATTACTTTAATAATCATACATTTTTATGCAGGTAACAGCAAGATCATTATAATCTGGCGATTGTGTTATAAGGAAACAAGTTGCCTGTTGCGGATAGCACCGGACGGTCATCACGCAAAAATCTTGCGGACGACGCGGATATCCTCGGCGATCTGGCGCTTGAGATTTTCGACGCCGTCGAATTTCATTTCCGGCCTGATGAAGTCCAGCAGCGCGGTTTCCCACTGCGTGCCATAGATGTCGGCAGTAAAATCGAAAAAATGCGCTTCCAGCCATTCGCGCACGCCATCAACCGTGGGACGGCGGCCGATATTGGCGATGCCGGGACGCCAGGCTGAATCGCCCGCTGCCCGTGCCTGAACGGCATAGACGCCGTATTGCGGTCTTTGATAATCATCCAGATCAATATTTGCGGTCGGAAAGCCAAGCTGGTTGCCGCGCCGATCTCCATGCGCCACCGTACCGCTTATTATATAGGGTCGTCCCAATATATCCGCCGCTGCGCGCACTTGCCCATTACGCAGCAGGGCACGCACGGTCGAGGCGGCGTAACGCTGTCCCTGCGGATCACGCACCTGCGGCACAGGATGGACGGCGATGCCCGAGTCACGCAGCCATTCCGCCAGCCGCGCCATATCCCCTGCCCGGCCATGGCCGAAACGGAAATCTTCGCCCGCGACCACGGCACCGGCATTGCATTCCCCGGCCAGAATGCGGCGCGCGAAATCTTCGGCACTCATGGCGGCGAGTTGCGCGTTGAAGTCCAGCACCCGCACGTCATCGCATCCGGCGGCGCGCAGATAGTCCCGCTTCTGCGCGGGCAGAGTCAGACGAAAGGGCGGAAGCGTCGGAGCAAAAAAGCGGCGCGGATGCGGTTCAAAAGTCAACGCGACCAAAGGCGCACCGTGCGCCAGCCCTCTGGCCTGTGCCAACAGAGCCTGATGCCCGCGATGCACGCCGTCGAAATTGCCCAGCGCATAGACTGCGCCCTTCCCGGTTGCGTTCATAAACCTTGCCAGTGCTTCATGATTGCCGCTAGACTCGTTGTCTTCAGACTCACCGTCACATCCCCTCCACGCTCTTGCCTAGGGTTTATCATGCAGAAAATCAAAGTCAAAACCCCGCTGGTCGAAATGGACGGCGACGAAATGACCCGCATCATCTGGCAGATGATCAAAGACTGGCTAATTCTGCCCTATCTTGATGTCGAGCTGAAATATTTTGATCTCGGCATTCAGAAGCGGGACGCGACCGCCGACCAGATTACCATCGATGCCGCAGAGGCCATCAAGCACTATGGCGTCGGCATTAAATGCGCGACGATCACGCCCGACGAAGCGCGGGTCAAGGAATTCAACCTGAAAAAAATGTGGAAATCGCCCAACGGCACGATCCGCAACATCCTGAACGGCACGGTGTTCCGCGAGCCCATCTTGATGAAAAATGTGCCGCATTATGTGCCCGGGTGGACCAATCCCATCGTCATCGCCCGCCACGCTTTCGGCGATCAGTATAAGGCGACAGATTTCCGCGTGCCTGGCCCCGGCAAGCTGGTCATCAGCTTCACCCCCGATGGCGGCGGCACGGCGATCACGCACGAGGTGCATCATTTCAAATCCGGCAGCGGCGTTGCGCTGGCGATGTATAACGAGGATGAATCGATCCGTGGTTTCGCCCGCGCCTGTTTTAATTATGCGCTGGCAAGACACTATCCGGTTTATTTGTCCACCAAGAACACGATCCTTAAGGCCTATGACGGGCGCTTCAAGGATTTGTTCGCGGAAATCTTTGACGCCGAGTTCAAAGAAAAATTCGCCGCCGCCAACCTGACCTATGAACACCGCCTGATCGACGATATGGTGGCGCAGGCATTGCGCGGCGATGGCGGTTATCTGTGGGCCTGCAAAAATTACGACGGCGACGTTCAGTCGGATTCCGTCGCGCAGGGGTTCGGTTCGCTTGGGTTGATGACGTCGGTGCTGCTGTCACCCGACGGCAAATATGTCGAGACCGAAGCCGCACACGGCACAGTGACGCGCCATTACCGCGATCACCAGGCCGGCAAGGAGACTTCGACCAATCCCATCGCGTCCATTTTTGCCTGGACACAGGGGCTGGCCTATCGCGGTCGGATAGATAACACGCCAGATGTCGTGCAATTCGCCGAGACGTTGGAGAAGGTTTGCATCAAGACCGTCGAAGATGGTGCAATGACCAAGGATCTCGCCATTCTGGTCGGCAGCAATCAAAAATGGCTGAACACCAAGGCGTTCCTGGAAAAAATCAGCGCGGATTTAAAAGTCGCGCTGCGGGCATAAAGCCCAAATCCTTGCGCCCCGAACAAAGCGCCGGGATAATCTGGCCGCATAAAAAAACGGCTCCCGCGGTTTCTAGCCGAAGGAGCCGCTAAGGCTTGCGGGCATTAATTACGCAGACACCGCCACCGGTTGTTGAGGCGCGACATAAACCGCTTCTTCATCACGCTTGCGGCTGCGTCCAAAATTCTGATAGGCGGCACGCGCGTGATCAAGGCAATAAGGCAAGCCTTCAACTGCTTCGCAACCACAGAACTTAAAGTCGCGTGACCGCGGATCACCATGCGGCCAGCGGCATTGACGTTCCGTTGTTTTCAACGGCGACACGGCCGACTTCAAAGACTCTGTCGTGCGCTTCACTGCAGGAAGCGCACTCATCTGCATCGGCGGCTGCGGCATAGTCGGCATAGCGCGGAGCATGACCTTGCGCGCGGGTTTGGCGCGCACCATGCCTGTGGCTTTTGGCGCGCCCGCATCGTCACGTTGGATCGGCGAAGGCCGCCCGGACAATTTCAACCTGTGCGCCTTACCGATCACGGCATTGCGGGTCAATCCACCAAGCCGCTTTGCGATATCGCTGGCGCTGTATCCGTTGCCCCACATATCACGGAGCATCTGGATTTTCTGGTCGGTCCAGGTCATTGGCCTTCTCTCCTCATTCGGCTGAAATCGTTAAGACAGGAATGCAAACAGACAGGTCTTTCAGGCTACCGGAAGGCGCGCAGATATATCCATGCCTCAACCTGGACGGCCAAGGCACAAAAAACTACACTTAGGCGATGCAGAAGCGCACACCCCCTATATCTGGTATCAAGATAGGGGTGTGTATACCCAAAATGAGTAAGACGCGCCAGCGAAAGTTAAGACTTATCCACCGAAATTATTTGCCATGTGGATGAGATTTTTCTTGCCAGACAAGAGATTAGAATGACTCCAGATCGTCGATGACGGCAATAATCAACTTCTTACCAATAATCATTACAGTCGGCTATTTCGTGCCGTTATTACCCCATAAATCGCTTGTCTCAATGCCGATATACTTTGCTTTCAGCATCAGAATGTGGGATTTTCCACAGCCAAAAGAAAACGCGGGAACTGTGACTAATTCCGGTTCAAGAATGACATTGCCGAACGATTTGTTTCTTGGGCACAACACTATGGATGTCATGAAGAGCACACCCGAAGGTCGTGGCCGCACGAATTTCCTCGCTGCTGCTGTAGGCGTTTTCAAACGCGACCGCGGCGCGCGGTCGCCCGGTAATGACAACAATAAAGTGGGCATGCGCCGCAAAGAAAAACCGGAGGCTCATTGTAATATTCCGCTCCTTGATCCGCGGCGCACGCAGGGCAACGGCCCAGAGGAAGTGCGGGAACTGATCCACCGCGAATATGCCGCGCATTTTCCCGACGACCTGGGCTGGATTCAGGAAGAAAAGCTGCGCCCGCTCATCAACTACATGCTCAATCTCTGGAAAAGCATCCCTTATGAGGGCAGTTACCGGCGCGACCGCCCGAGGGAAGAATCCTTCATACATGAATTCCGCGTTCTCCACACCGTCTATAACGCGCCAGAAACGCCGCCCCATGAAAGAGTCCTCAGCGCCCTGGTCGGCGGTGGCCACGATGTGTTCGAAAATGCACGCGACTTCCTTGATACGACCCTGCCATTCCTTGATGTCGCCAAGCTTTTATGTCCGGAACCCAAAGATCACTACACGGTCGCCCGGGCATGGGAGTTGGTCACCGATCCCAAACTGGTGCAAACGGCAGCGATCAAAAAAAGTCAGGCGCGGATCAAGCATCAACAGGAAATGGCGCGGAAATTGGATCAAGAGGGTTATGCCGGAATATTGGTGGCACGCGTCAAGGTCGCGGACAAGAGTGATAACAGCGTGACCTGGTACAAGGATATTCAGGAGGGGCGCCTGGTCTTCAAGACGGCGGAGGAGATCATGGCGCTGCGCGAACGCACGGCGGCCAATATGGTGGTTATCGAGAATATCGGCCACGCCAAGGTGCTGCCGGACTCGCAAATCAACCGCGCATTGCTGCACAGCGAGGCCTTGCTGGATTTGCTGGGCACGCAGGAACCGATGCGACCCAAAACGTCGGGACAGAGACTCGGTCAATTCCTGCGCCAGGTTCTAAACCGGTAAAAGACCGCCCATAGCCTTGGGACTTTCTTCTCCCCCTCTTCTCCGCTATGCATCATCCCGCACATAAAATTGATTCGATATGGCCACTATGCTCAGCACGATGAAAAAAGACGCCACCTATACCGCCAAGGATATCGAGGTTCTTGAGGGGCTGGAACCCGTGCGCCGCCGTCCCGGCATGTACATCGGCGGCACGGACGAACGCGCGTTGCATCATCTGGTCGCCGAGGTGCTGGACAACGCCATGGATGAAGCCGTCGCCGGTTATGCCAACCGGATCGAGTTGGCGATGTCGGCCGACGGTTTTGTCACGGTGCGCGACAATGGACGTGGCATTCCCGTTGACAAGCATCCGAAATATCCGGGCAAGAGCGCCCTGGAAGTGATTATGACCATGCTGCATTCCGGCGGCAAATTTTCCGGCAAGGTTTATGAAACCTCCGGCGGGTTGCACGGCGTCGGCATTTCGGTCGTCAATGCCTTGACCGAAAGCTTGATCGTCGAGGTTGCGCTGGACAAGGATTTGTATCGCCAGACCTACAGCCGCGGCGCACCGACCTCGAAACTTGTCAAGACCGGCACGACAACGCGCAAGGGAACGTCGGTCAGCTTCAAGCCCGATCCCGATATTTTCGGCGCACGCGCCGCGTTTAAACCCGCGCCGATCTATCGCATGGCGCGTTCCAAGGCTTATTTGTACCGGGGCGTAACGATTCAATGGACATGCGCGCCGGAACTGCTGGAAGAAGGCAGTGATATTCCCGCCGCGGCGACGCTGCATTTTCCCGGCGGTCTGAGCGATTACCTGACCGCCGCGCTGACGGAACGCAGCACATTGACGACGCAACCTTTTACCGGCCTGACCGATTTACCCGGCGGGGCGGGCAAGGTGGAATGGGCGGTGGCCTGGCCCGAGGATGGCGAAGGATTTTGTCATTCTTATTGCAACACCATTCCGACACCGCAAGGCGGTACGCATGAAGCGGGTTTACGCAGCGCCTTGCTGCGCGGTTTGCGCGCCTATGGCGATCTGACCGGCAACAGGCGGGTCGCATCTCTGACCGGCGACGAGGCTTTTACCGACGCTGCGATCATGTTGTCGCTGTTCATCCGTGACCCACAATTCCAGGGGCAGACGAAGGACAAGCTGGCTTCGGCGGAAGCAACACGGCTGGTCGATCAGAGCGTCAAGGATCATTTCGATCACTGGTTGACCGCCGATACGCAGGGCAGCAAGGGTCTGCTTGAAGCCTTGATCAATCGCGCCGAAGATCGCGCCCGCGCCGCGCAGGCCAAAGAGACCGCGCGCAAGACCGCGACGCGCAAGCTGCGCCTGCCCGGCAAATTGGCCGACTGCGCGCGCAACAACGCCGAAGGCACAGAGATTTTTCTGGTCGAAGGAGATTCGGCGGGCGGTTCGGCCAAGCAGGCGCGCGACCGCGCGACACAGGCGATTTTACCTCTGCGCGGCAAAATCCTCAACGTCGCCTCGGCCAGCGCCGACAAATTACGCGGCAATCAGGAACTGGCCGATCTGGTGCAGGCGCTGGGCTGCGGCACGGGCACCACCTGCAATGTCGACAAACTGCGCTATGAGCGCGTTATCATCATGACCGACGCCGACGTCGATGGCGCGCATATCGCGTCGTTGCTGCTGACATTCTTTTATCGCGAAATGCCGAGCATCATCGCCGGCGGACGGTTGTTTCTGGCGCAACCGCCGCTGTACCGACTGTCGCAAGGAGACAAGACCGCTTATGCCCGCGATGACGCGCATCGCGAAGAATTGCTGAAGACCATTTTCAATGGCCGTGGCAAAGTGGAAACCAGCCGGTTCAAAGGCCTTGGCGAAATGATGCCGGCGCAATTGCGCGACACGACGATGGATCCACGCCACCGCGCCTTGCTGCGTGTCGTCGTCCCACGCCACGGCGATCCTGAAGGCGCCGAGGAAGCCAAGACCACGGAGCATCTGGTCGAGAGCCTGATGGGGCGCAAGGCCGAGCTGCGCTTTCAGTTCATTCAGGAAAACGCGCAATTCGTGCGCGACGTGGATGTCTGACCGCCTGACTATTCAACTGCCTGACAATTCATAAGCGCAGAGAAATTTTTCGCGCACAAGGGTGTGCAGGGTTCGGTCCCTGATGGGCACAAGCCCGGGCGCGGAGCTGGTCGTAAGTTCAATGCGCGTCTGCACGCCATCGTCCGTCCGTTTACACATAAGAATTTCGGTTGTTTTCTGTGCCGTGGACGGAACACAGACATCCGTCGCAGCCGCGTTGAGACGCGCACGCGCCTCGGCGGCGGACATGCGGTTAACGATCCCTGTGTTCGGCGCGGTGCAGGCATAATTGTCGGGTGCACTCTGATCAACCGTTGGTGAATGACCAGCTGCCAATAACGCCACAACACTGGTTACCGCCACCGCGGCCGCCGTCACATACCCCGCCTTATTCCACGGGCGCAAACCTAACAGGTTTGTTCCATTGTTTTGCGTCATTCTGGTTTTAAAAGCAGCATATGCAATCTCAACTTCTTTCATGTCTCATGTCCCTAAAAAATCTGTTGGGCGGATGCACCAAAAATCACGAGGTATATAAAATGCAATAGTGAAGAAATTATCTTTTGAATTATCCTTGTTTTCTGTCACGTCACGACAAACAGCAATCCTTGCACAGGGCGCCCAGATTCGTAACGCGGCGTACAAGCCTCCAGTGTTTGCAGCGTGAAATTGCAGTTTTTTGCCAGGTTGGTCAAATAATTTTCGGCATGCGCATAACGGCGCTGTGGTCGCAGCAGGAATTTTTCTGACTCATCGGCAGGCAACTGCTCAACGGTTCCGGCAAACAGCCCCCCCGGACGCAGAACGCGCCGTACCGCCATAAACAGAGGATCCAGGTCGCCAAGATAGACCAGAACATCGGCGGCCAGAACCAGATCGAACGTCTTTTCAGTCGCGCGCACCCACGGCACGATGTCGGCGGCGACAAGGTCATGATACAGGCCGGTCGCCGCCGCACGGTTGAGCATTTTCGGCGACAGATCCACCCCGGTCAGGTGGCGGATGCGCGCCGCGAAAACCTTGCCGCACAATCCCGTGCCGCAGCCCAGATCAAGAATGTCACAGGAGGAAGCGGTGTCATTCCGGACGCGCCCGACCGCCGCATGCAGCAATTCCGGCACACAATAACGCAATTTCCCCTGTAAATCCTGATCGAACTTATCGGCATAGCCATCGAACAAGGCGCGCACATAATCCGGTGACAAGGCGGCATCTTGCGGCACACCAGAGCCCGTCAAGCGTGCGGCGGTTTGCGCGGGATCGTCAGGACAAAGCGTGCGGTAATGCCCCCATGCTGTCGTTGCCTTCGGCATTTCCTGCACCGCCAGCCACAAATCGCCGAGTTGCAACCAGCCTGCGGCATCGTCGGCATGAAGCGCGACATGGCGTGTCAAATGCTGGATCGCCTCGCGGTGCGCGCCGGTATGCGCCAGCCAGTCGCAGAATTGTTTCAGAAACCCTTCCGGCAGCGCTCCGGACAACGCCAGTTCGCGCCCCAGCGCCACAGCGGATTCATACCCCCCCTGCATCCCGAGAATTTCGGCCAGTGCCTGCTGGACGGAACGTGATCCCGGCGTTTGTTGTAAAAAAGCGGACAAAACCCTTTGCGCATCGTCCAAACGTCCCTGCTCACGCAGCAACGCGGCCAGAAGCAAGGCCTGATCACTGCGCCGTGGCTCAAGCGCCATGGCGCGGGTCAAAGCCTCTGTCGCGCCGGAAACGTGCCCCGCGTGCGCCAGAGCCTGCCCCAGCGCACTCTGGCTTTCAGCATCGGCGGGATCCGCTGCCGCAGCGGCACGAAAATGGGCGATTGCCGCAGCGTTGTCCCCAGCGGTTTCGGCGGCGTAGCCCGCCTGTAATAATTCCGTAACCTTATTGCTGTCGGCGGCCGGCTCTGGCACAGGTTGGGGATGAATTATCGTCATCGTTATCACGCCGGGAATATCTGCGACGTCGTCAAGCATATCAGCCTGCTGACGCTCATCGATTTCATGCACCGCAAGACAACGCCTTGCGCTCTGTTCGACACCCATGCCGGGTGCGGCCTTTATGACTTGTCCGGCGTCGAAGCGCGCAAAACCGGCGAGGCCGACTCTGGAATCCGCACATTTCTGGCCAGCCCGGAAGCCCACGCCTTTCCATCGTATCTGGCGGCGCTATGTAAAGCAAACCCCGGATTATTGACGGAAAAGACTATCAATCCGGCGGCATTGCGCTTTTATCCGGGATCGCCGTTTCTGATCGCGCACCAGCTGCGTCCCCAAGACCGTTATATCGCGGTGGAGCTTCACCCCGAAGATTTTGCGGAACTGAAACGCCGGGTCGGGAAAAACCGGCAAATTCAATGCCATAACCGGGACGGATTTGAAGCTCTGGGCGCCCTCACCCCGCCGCCGGAACGACGCGGACTGGCCTTGATCGACCCGCCCTATGAGCAACCGGACGACTATGACCGCATCATCGCCATGGCAAGACAGGGGCAAAAATTCTGGGCAACGGGGGTTTATGCCATCTGGTACGGGGTCAAGGATCGCCCGGCGATCCAACGCTTTCATGACGGCCTTGCCGCCGCCGGCATTGGCAAAACACTGGTTCTAGAGTTTATTTACGCGCCGACCGCCAACGATGTCTTGCATGGCAGCGGCATGGTGGTCATCAACCCGCCCTGGAAATTCGCCGAGGAAATGCGGCGGATCCACCCCCGGCTGCATGCCGCACTGGGCAGCGCCGTACGCGAAAGCAAAATTGCGTGGCTGGCCAGCGCGTGATAGAGTGCCGGGCATCTTCACCCTTCGGGAGTATCCGGAATGGAATCTTTTCTGATCGTCATTGCCCTGTTTGCGCTGGTTCTGGCGGCACTTTCAGTCCGTACCGTCAAGCAAGGTGAGCAATACACGGTGGAACGCTTCGGCCAATATACCAAGACTCTGGGGCCGGGGCTGCATTTCATCTGGCCGCTGATCGACCGCATCGGCGCCCGCATGAACATCATGGAAAAAGTTCTGGAAGTGCCGACGCAAGAGGTCATCACCCGCGACAACGCGATGGTGTCGGTGGACGGCGTGCTGTTCTATCAAATCCTTGATGTCGCCAAGGCGGCTTATGAAGTCGCCAATCTGAAACAGGCGATCTTGAATCTGACCATGACCAATCTGCGTACCGTCATCGGCTCGATGGACCTCGACGAATTGCTGTCGCAGCGCGACCGGATCAACCAGCAATTGCTGCGCGTCGTCGATCTGGCCACCCAGCCCTGGGGCACCAAGATCAACCGCATCGAAATCCGTGACATTCAACCGCCGCAGGAGATGCTGCAAAGCATGGCGCGCGTCATGACCGCCGAGCGGCAACGCCGCGCCGTCGTGACGGAAGCCGAAGGTTTCCGCGAAGCGGCGATCAAAAAAGCCGAAGGCGAAAAGCAGGCCGCTATCTTGTCGGCCGAAGGACGCAAGGAAGCCGCGTACCGTGACGCCGAAGCGCGTGAACGTTCGGCCGAGGCCGAAGCCAAGGCAACACAGGTGGTGACCGCGTCGCTGAGCACCGGCGATTCACGGGCGCTGAATTATTTCGTGGCACAGCAGTATGTCGTGGCGTTGAAAGCCTTTGCCACCTCGCCGAACCAGAAAACCTTGATGCTGCCAATTGAGGCCACGGGTATTCTTGGCGCGTTGGGCGGCATCGCCGAACTGGCCAGAGACGGTTTCGGCGGCAAATCCAGCGCGGCGGAAACGCTCGTCAAGGCAAACACCACCACCCGCATCCCCCCCAGCAATTGAGTGCATCATGGAATGGCTGAATGATTTAAGCGCTCTGGTGTACTGGAACTGGTTGGCGCTCGGTCTGCTCCTTATCATGCTGGAGATGATCATTCCCGGCGCGGCCATGTTATGGATCGGTGCGGCAGCGATAATGACCGGCGTAGCCGTCTGGTTGTTTCCGGACATTGACTGGAAATGGCAGATTATCATGTTCAGCGTCCTCGGCATCGTCAGCGTTACGCTGTCGCGACGCCTCTTCGCGCGCAGCAGCACGGAGAGTAGCGATCCGTCATTGAATAATCGCAGCGAGCAGTTGGTGGGGCGCGTAACCGTTCTGGAAACCGCCATCGAGAACGGCCAGGGTCGTGCCAGAATCGGCGACAGCAGCTGGGCGGTCACGGGGGCGGACATGCCCGTCGGAACCAAGGTGCGGATCACCGCCGCGGACGGGGCGATGCTGCAAGTTGAACGCGCGATTTGATCGCCGGGGTAGGATTTTAGAATCCTAGGGGGTTGGTGTGCCCTTAAACCCCTGGGCGACGATGTAGGTTTCGGCGGATTCTTTACGGCTGGCTTCGGGTTTGGCGTGACGCACGGTGGCAAAGTCACGTTTCAGCCGCGCCAACAGCTCTTTTTCCGCCCCGCCCTGGAACAATTTGCAGACGAAGGCGCCTTTAGGTGCGAGCACCCGCGCCGTAAATTCATAGGCGGCTTCGGCCAGCGTCATGATGCGGATATGGTCGGTTTTGCTGTGCCCCGTTGTTGGCGCGGCCATGTCGGACAGCACCAGATCGGCCTTGCCTTGCAGGGCATCAAACAATTTTTTCGGACTGTCATCGGCCATGAAATCGGCGTGAAATGCCGTCACGCCTTCCAACGGTTCCATTGGCAGAATGTCGAGGGCGACGACCTGCCCCTTTCCGCCCAGAATCGCGGCCGCCACCTGTGACCAACCTCCCGGAGCGGCTCCCAAATCGACCACGCGCATGCCTGGGCGAAGCAATTTGTAACGTTCATTCATCTGCAGCAGTTTAAAGGCGGCGCGCGAGCGATAGCCTTCTTTTTTGGCCGCCGCAACATAGGGGTCATTCAATTGCCGATTTAACCACGCCGTTGACGAGATCGACCGCCCGCGCTTTGCCTTGACGCGCACCGTTTCCATGCGTCCGCCGGGCGTTGATTTTCCGGAACGTGCGGGGGGACGTTTATCCATTATGATGCGTCCGCAGGCTGTTCATGAAATCCGTCAAAATTCCTTCGCGCAGGCCACGGTCGCCGATGCGGAACTGTACGACCGGCCAGGTATCGTAAATAGCCTCCAAAATCGCGCATCCCGCGACGACAAGGTCGGCGCGATCCTCGCCGATGCAGGGAATGGCGGCACGGCCTTTGAAGTCCAGAACCCGGATTTGTTCCGATACCTGCTTTGCCTCGGTTACCTGCATAACGCAGCCGTCGATGATCGAACGCTGATACCGCTGCAACCCGCGCAAGACGCCGGCCAGTGTCGTCACTGTGCCGGACGAGCCTACCATTTGCACCTGCCCCGCCGCCAGTGCGGCGGCGATGTCGTGCCGCCGGTCAAAATCCTGCAGCAAATCGCGCACACGTGTGACCATCGTGGCGTAGTCGGCGTCGCTGACCCGGTCGCTGCCGAATTCCTCGGTCAAGGTGACGACGCCACAGGGCAACGAAACATGGTCGATCAATTCCGGCGTTTTGGCTTCACGCAGTCGCAACCAGATCAATTCGGTCGACCCGCCGCCAATATCAAACATGATCGCGTGCGGCGTGACCTGATCCAGCAGCGGCGCGCAACCAAGCATAGCCAGACGCGCTTCCTCCGCCGTGGCAATGACCTCGATCTTCAAATCCAGGACATTATTGGCCTTGGCCAGAAAATCCGCGCCATTAACGGCGCGGCGACAAGCCTCGGTCGCCACTGCCCGCGCATGGGTCACGGCATGGCGGCGCAGCTTACGCTGACAAAGCCCCAGCGCCTCAAGCGTCCGCGCGATGGCATCTTCCTGTAAACGGGGATGGCGCGACAGCCCCTCGCCCAGACGCACCACCCGTGAGAAGGCGTCGATGACGGTGAAGCCCTGCTTTTCTTCCGGCGCCGGTGTGGCGATCAGAAGGCGGCAATTATTCGTCCCGAGATCAAGCGCCGCCAGTACCGGCCCGTGGCGTTGTTGGCTCTTGTTCCCCGAAACCGACTGGCGCGGCGCATGCGCCGCGGCGCCCCCGCCGGACACATCGTTGTTTCTGGCTGTGGTCACTTTGGTTCCACGCGACAAATTGGTTAAGATTCATGCCTATCTTGTTGCCCTGCTTTGCGGGTCAGGGCAAGTTAAATCCGTTCCGGCATACACCCTGGATCAGACTGTTCTTTTCCCGTTTTTCCGATCTTTTGAACGGACTTATTGATGAAAATCACGCAAACGTCTTGAATAGCAAATATTTTTCAATATATTGTCGCTCTGCCTGCCTTATGTTGGGGGATCGTCTAGCGGTAGGACTACAGACTCTGACTCTGTGTACCTTGGTTCGAATCCAAGTCCCCCAGCCAAATTTTATCTGAGCACTACGACTTTCTCAGTCCTCACAATCCTTCCTTGGATAAATCAATTATCCATGTGGGCAAGTATCTTATTTCCTTTAAAGTTAAGGAAATGTTGGGTACAATCAACACAGCGATTTCAAGATAGAGAATGCGTGCAGATGGTACTATTTTGTGAGGAGATTTAACAACGTGGCAATGCCAGATGCCAACAAGTTGGAACAGGGTCAACCTCCTGTTCCCAGAACAGCAACACAGCCAAACCGCGCTTCATTAAGAACAATAGCCGCAGAAGCCACGACCGCAGCCCCCTATGGGGCGGACAAACTGGAAAATACCGACTTTTCCAAGCTCAAGACATCTCTTTTAAGACAGATGGATCAGGCCGGAATCCCGAGGCCCGAGATCATGGAATTACATCCTTCTCCCGGATGGAAAGAACCAAAAAGCTCGCGCAATATCAATCCCAATGGCTATTCGGATGACCGTGTCATCGTAGGAAACGCTACTCCAAACCTTACGCAGCTTGATCGGACTGATTTCAATAAACATTTTCCGAACGCGCCGGTTTGCGATGGAAAAGTTAACAGCTTTAACGATGCCGACACCGCCTTGCACGAAACGGCGCATTACGTCGCATACCACCGGTTTAAAAGCGACTCGGACAAGGCAAGGGGCGCCGACCTCAATGGATATGTTTTCAGTGCCATTAACCAGACCGGCCCGGCACAAAATCCACAGAGTTATTATCAATCTTTGCAAGAAGATGCCCAGTTTTTTTCAGGTTTGCATGGCGCGGTTGACAAGAATGCCGAACAAATTGCTGTGGCACGTGGCACCAAGTTACAAATTCCCGAAAGAATTGCCGATGCCAGCGCGACACTTTATGCGCTCTCAAACTACAGCGATACGTCAGCCGTCAAGGAATACTACCAAAATCTTGCTGCTTACAGGAAGGCGAACAGTTTTCGTGACGGAGACCATGCAACTTCGTCGTCCATTACCGCTGCTCTTGAGGCGTTTTCGAAGAACCATCGCAAAGGAATGACGATTGTCGAAACGACAGACATGGCAGGTGAAATTGTTAAAAATGACCCCGCACTTAATCAAACAATTGAAGCCCTGGCTCAGGAACTCAAGAACCAGCAGCGCGTCACGGATGCCTTCAAGAAAAATCCTAAGAATCCCTACCAGAGCATATTAGATTCCAATCCCAATATGAGCGCCGAAGACAAAATCAGGGCGAAGAAAGCTGTCGAAGACATCACCAAAGCAAGAAATCATTCTTGCGGTCTTGGCCACGTTTCTTAAACGGCACAACAAGTCTGAAGCATGGGTTCGCGTCCACAGCCCCATCGGAATGATACTTGTACCTGGTGTGTCCCTCAAATCTCCTACCCGCGTGCAGGAAAACCAGACTTTGCAGAAAGTTACACGGGCGCGCCCAGATACTTATGCCTGAGGATATCGTCGATTGTGCCGTCATGGTGTGCGTTGGGGTCGTCGTTGACCTGGAAATAATCGGAAACATCCAGCAATCTCCAAACCGCGCCGAGACGCGTTAATCTGGCGAAAAGATAGGTTTGATGTTCGGCTTTCTGGAGGTCACGTTCGAGTAAAATTTGTTCATCAAGCGTGCTCATGACGGCGCACTGGCCGTTCGGCACCCCATCGAAATTACAATTGACGGAAAAAATCGCCACGAAAACATCCTGAACTTCATCGTCAAAGTTAAGTAAGTTGACCGCAATTTCTTCGTCGAATCCCGACCGGATTCCCGTGGCCTCGTCGCCAGAATGGACGACGGCCTTCTTCTCGACGAAGCCCCCTTCCAACCCCGTTGGATAAGGCGCGACAAGGGAAACCAAGTTCCCGCCCTGATCATAACAGTAGCACAACAGATCAAGATCGGCGCCTGGGGCTTCCCCATATTCAAGGTAATCAGCCAGGAAGCTCGCCGCCGCCGCATGTTTCTTTTGCGCTGCAAGAAACTTGTCCGCCTTCGTCGGGGCAAGGCGGGTCAGCCTCAGGATCGTCCCGATACCCCCGTACATCGCCGCCTTTGTCGCCGCGACCATCAGTTTGACGCGCATTTTGCCGGGAGAGTCCTTTTTCTTGCGCTGCGTCTCTTCATCCACCGCGTCCCACTTTATGCCGACGCGCAAACGCGGGATCTCCGCCGCGTCAATATCTACCGTCTGCAAGTCTGTCATAGTTCTGATCCCCGCAATCCGGACAAGAGGTGACCCCACAAAAACTCAAGTCAAATCAAGCCATAAAACAGCCAATGATACAATTTAAATATAAGATTAACTATAAACGCGCGGCGCGTTTTACGCCACACAGAAAGCCGGACAAGAAAAGGGCGTTCCCAAAGGGAACGCCCTTTTGTCACAAGACCATGGTAAAAATCAGCGCTTGCTGAACTGGAAGCTCCGGCGCGCTTTCGGCTTACCGTACTTTTTACGCTCAACCACACGACTGTCACGGGTCAGGAATTTGGCCTTCTTCAGGATCGGACGCAGCCCTGGCTCGAAGTAAGTCAGAGCTTTTGAAATGCCGTGCTTGACCGCTCCGGCCTGGCCGGACAGACCACCGCCAACGACATTAACCACAACATCAAACTGGTTGCCGCGATCCGCCACTGCGAAGGGCTGACGTACCACCATTTGCAGCACCGGGCGCGCAAAATAGACTTCAATGGCGCGGCCATTGACGGCAATCTTGCCGGTTCCGGGCTTGATCCAGACCCGGGCAATCGCGTTCTTGCGCTTGCCGGTCGCATAAGCGCGCCCCAGTTTATCCAGCTTCGGTTCATTACTTTTGGGTGCGGCCGACTTGGCCTCGGCCACCGCTTCCTTCGGCGCTTCGACCTTTGCCTTGCTGATATTTTTCAGCTCGGCCAAATCTCCGGTCTTGGCGGCGACCGGCTTGGCGCGGGGTGCGCGCGGGGCGCGGGGCGCCGCTGCCTTGGTTTCTTTGGTGTCTTTGGGTTCTTTGGGGGAAGCCATCTTCAGCCTCTTTTATTCTTGGGATTGCGGGCCGCGAAATCAATCACGGTAGGAGCCTGCGCGACATGGGGATGATCGGCCCCGGGATAAACACGCAGATTGGTCAGCTGCTGGCGTGCCAGCGGGCCACGTGGCAACATTCGTTGCACGGCCAGCTTGATTACGCGATCCGGGCGCTTGCCCTCCAGCATCTTGGCGCGGGTACGCTCCTTGATGCCGCCGGGATAGCCGGTGTGATAATAGTAATTCTTTTCCGTGGCTTTCTTGCCGGTCATCTTGACCTTCAAAGCATTAATGACGATGACATTGTCACCGCAATCCACCGACGGCGTATAGGTCGGCTTGGTCTTGCCGCGCAAGGTCATGGCAATGGCCGAAGCAAGACGCCCCAGCACGAGGCCGTCGGCGTCAAACACAACCCATTTCTTCTTCACGTCCTGAACACGCAGCGTAAAGCTTTTGGTGTTGGTCTTCTGCGTTGCGGGAATCTTGGCCGATTTTGCGGCAGCTGGCGCCGCCTTCCCCGCCTTCGGGGCGGTCTTTTTGGCGGCCGGCTTTGCCGCTGCGGCATCGGCTTTTTTGGCCGGCGCCTTGGTTGTCTTGGTTGCCATTGTCGGAAGCTCCATCAATACGCAGGCTGGTTCTGCCAGCGTTTCGATGGGTTTCTAGGCGGATACCCGAGCGGAAGTCAAGAAAAAAGCGTCGCGGTGACACGTGGTATTATACTACCTCGTTACTTCAGCCCCGCCACAGCGCGCTCTTCATTCGGCATTTCGGAAATATCGAAATAAAAATTGCGTTCAGTGCCGCCTGAGTCAGAGACACGAACCTCATCACACTGCTTGTTGTTCAGGATCACATATTCATGCCGCATGCGTCTCATGCGCATTGTTTCCAGGATCGCATTTTCTTCATCAACACTAAAAACCTTCCACGCCGTAGCGCAGGTCTTGCCGTCACCGTCTTTCACTACGGAATTTAACAGCCCAAGATAAATCAGGTTGTGATGCTCGGCACAACCGCGCCATCCCGCTGCCACACAAGCGGCGGCAAGCAGTTTATGCGCCTGTATATCCGGGTATTTCACCGTCAGCAGCAGGCGTGACGTCACGCGCACCTTGACGTGGTCATTCGCCTGCGCCGCATAAATCATTTCCTGCCGCAACGCATCGATCTCGGGCTTGAGCACCCAGACGCGCTGGAAGACATTATCAAACAGAAAGGAACGGCGCAGATGGTTAAAATTGACCTTTTTGTTGTCACTCTCCGCTATGGACACCAGTTTCATAAAGGGAGTTTTTTCCTGCTGCAACTGTCGCGCCAGGACCTTGATTGATTCAAACTTATCCGTCACCTCGGGCGCGGCGGCTCCCGGCTGTGGCTGTGGCGTCTGTGCGGCGACGGAGCCGCTCCCCAGCAATGCCACAAGAAACAGGACAACTGGAAGATTCACTTTGTGCATCAATATCCGCATTTACGCCGCCTTGCCCCCATGCGCTAAAGACCAGTCTTCGGGATTTTGTAGAAACTTTTCAACTTCAACCAGTGTTTTGGCATCAAATGCCTTCTGTTCCCTGGCAACCGCCAGCATATCATGCCAGGTGCATAGCCCGTGCAACTTGACGCCCAATTGTCGCATCGTCGCGTCGCTCTTGTCGAAGATATCATAGTTGAAAACAACGGCGACATGCTCAACCACGGCACCGGCCGCACGCAAAGCTTCGACAAACTTGATCTTGCTGGTTCCCTGGCTGGCCAGATCCTCGACCAGCAGAACCCGCTGCCCCTCGCGCAAATCGCCCTCAATCTGCGCCATACGCCCGAAACCCTTTGGCTGCTTGCGGACATAAAGCATGGGCAAATCGAGTTGATCCGACACCCACGCGGCATAAGAAATGCCCGCCGTTTCGCCTCCGGCAATCGCGTCAAAGCATTCATGCCCGGCATTGTCCATAAGTTGCCGGCACATCATGTCGATCACGGCGCGGCGGGCGCGCGGGAAAGAAATGAGTTTACGGCAATCAATATAGACCGGGCTGGCGCTACCGGAAGTCAGGATGAAAGGCTTTTCAGCATTGAACATCACCGCCTTAATTTCAAACAATATCCTGGCAGTACGTGCGGCGGTCTCGGTTAAGTGATGTTGATTCATCGGGTCTCCTGTAAAGCACAGGAAGAGATTTTAGCGCAAACTGCTTGTTAACGCCAGCCGCAGGTTACTTTTTTCCACCGTTGGGATGCGGCGTTGTCTGGCTGGCCATCGTGGGATTGGTGGTCGCGATCATGTTCATGCGGGCAATTTGGTGGTCGCGATCATGTTCATGCGGGCAATTTGCTTGTCAATATAAGTGTTTATCATGCCGACGCGATTATCGCGAATAAGCGCGCGCACCGGGTCGCCGTTATTGCCTTCCTCCGTCGTGATATAGCGCAGGAAAGGCCCACTGGGGCCAAGGGTTTGATGACATGCCGCCGTTAATCCCTGCGCCAGCATAAAATTCGCCCCGTGATCCATGCTTTGCGACGCCAGATGCATCAAGCCCATGAAGCTTTCTTCGATGGAACCGGCGTGAATGGTGGTAATCACCAAGTGCCCCGTCGTTGCCGCGCGCAAAATCTGTTCCGCCGCCCGTGGCGAACGCACTTCGCCCACGAGGATAAAGCGTGGCGTCCAGCGCAAGGCGCGCTTGAGCGGCGTCGCCCAGTCTTCGTCCCGGTCAACCTGCACCTGATAGCAATAGCCATGTTCGCCGACCGGGCCATCCAGTTCATATTCCACCGGGTCTTCGACAGTAATGCCGACGCCGCCGAAACGCAGCAGATATTCCTTGAGCAAGGCGAAGCTGGTCGTGGTTTTACCGTGCCCAGTCGCACCTGAAATCATGATCAAGCCGTCGCGGCGTCCCAACCCGGCCAACATGGTCGCGATATGCGGCGGATAGCCCAGGCTGGTCAGAGTCGCGACATTCGGATTGATTTTACGCAGGATGATCCATTCCGCGCCCGACGCCAGCTTCTGATAGGAAAGACGAAACCGCATATTGTCAAACCGGAAAGACGAATCCGGATTATCAAGCTCGGCGCGGATTTTTTCGCGCAGCCGCATGGCATCGTCCATAAATTCCTTCGGCAATGGCCGCGACCAGGTATTCGACTGGTCACGCGCCGGTGAACGATACCGCGCCTCGCCCGGCTGATCGATCCGGACGTAGAGATCCATCATCGGCAGATCCCGAAGCAAAGCGGCGCTCTGCACCTTCGGTATATTGACCGAGGGATCGGAACGCTGCGGCTTGGGCGGTTCGGACGGAAGAATGGACATAAGGTATGACCCGGAAGTTAGAGTTTCCTCTTTTCGGAGATTGAGGCAGTAATCGCGCTATTATTGACCGGCGCGCTCGATAACTTGGCGGCGATCTTTTCGACATAGGTCGTAATCATGCCGATTTTTTTATCGCGGATCAATGCGCGGATCGGGTCGCCGGGCGCGTTCTCTTCGGTGAACAGATAGCGGATATAGGGTCCGGTCTCGCGCATGGTCTGATAGACCAGCCCGGTCAGACCCGCGGCAAGAATATTCTCCACCCCCGGCCCCATCGCTTGCTCCGCCAGGTAGATCAGCCCCATCAACGCCTCTTCGGGCGCACCGGCATGCACCGTGGTGATGACCATGTGCCCTGTCGTCGCGGCACGCAGCAACTGCTCCGCCGCTTTGGGCGTGCGGATTTCACCAACGAAAATATAGCGTGGCGCCCAGCGCAACGCGCGTTTCAGGTTGAGCGCCCAACCTTCTTCATTCTCGACCTCGACCTGAAAACAATAACCGCCCTCGCCGTGCCGTCCCTTCATGATAAACTCGACCGGGTCTTCAATCGTCACGGCCGTCCCGCCGTTGCGGCGCAGATAATCGGCCAGCAATGCCGCCGCTGTCGTGGTTTTTCCCGCACCAGTCGCGCCGGAGACCAGAATCAGGCCGTCGCGCTGTCCCAGCGTGCGGACGTGATTCAGGATATGCGGCATGATGCCAAGTTTTTCGATATCGGGAACGACCGTATTGATCCGGCGCAAACAGGCCCAGGTCTGGCCATCGGCCATGTGCTGACGGGAAATACGAACCCGCAGACCGTCAAAATCCATCGCACCGTCAGGCAGTTCCATCACTTCGTTGATTTTGTGGCTTAGACGCTCGACGACGACATCGAATTCATCGGGAACATTAAGATTATGACGGTGTTTGCCCTTTTCACGCGGCAGATATTTGGCTTTATCCTTGGCATCAAGGCGCAAATAGAGATCGGTGAAATTCAAATCGCTAAGCGTCATGGTTGACATGCGGATTCCAAAGGGAATGAGAGGAGTAAGACGGCGATTGTTTGGTATCTTGGCCGAATTTTCCTAACAGCCCCTTAATGGGCGCGACATTCCTGGCGGCAGAATCGCGGCGCAAGCCCTTGCAAACATAGGGGAATTTCTATCAGCCCGCCGCCACACTCCAAAAGACAGGCTCCGGCGGCACAAACGGGGTCACCTCATCGACGCCGCAACAGCTGAGTTCCGGCGCCGGCGTGGAGGTTTTCCGCAGTCTGATCGTGCCTTGATTGAGCGGCAGGCCATAAAACCTCGCCCCATTCCGACTGGCAAAGGCTTCAAGCTGGTCGAGACGTCCAGCACGGTCAAAAATTTCTGCATACAGGGGCAACGCACGCGGAGCGGTATAGATTCCGGCACAACCGCAGGCGCTTTCTTTGGCCGCGCGCGGGTGCGGCGCCGAATCCGTCCCCAGAAAGAAGCATGTTTCTCCGGAAGTTGCCGCCGCAATCAATGCCTGGCGATGCGTGGCGCGTTTGACAACCGGCAGGCAGTAATAATGCGGCCTGATGCCACCGACCAGCATGGCATTACGGTCGAGATGCAGATGATGCGCTGTAATTGTTGCCGCCAGACATCCGTCGTCGGCATGCGCGCGCACGAAATCCACCGCATCTTTGGTGGTGACATGCTCCATAACGATTCTAAGCGCGGGAAAATCATGCCGTAATCCCGTCAGAACCCGATCGAGAAAGACTTTCTCCCGGTCAAAAATATCCACGGCGGGATCTGTGACCTCGCCATGCAGCAGCAAGGGCATACCGATCTTTTGCATGCGTTCCAGCACGGGATAAATCCGGCGTAAATCCGTCACCCCGTGTTCGGAATTGGTCGTCGCGTTGGCGGGATAGAGCTTGGCCGCCGTAAAAATGCCGTCACCATGTCCCGCCGCCAGATCGTCCGGGGCGGTTTGATCCGTAAGATAGCAGGTCATGAGCGGCGTGAATGTGGTTCCGGGGGTAAGCGCCGCCAGAATTTCCTGCCGGTATTCCGCCGCGCGCGCCGCGGTCGTAACCGGCGGGCGCAGGTTGGGCATGATGATCGCGCGTCCGAAAACCGCCGCCGAAGCCATTAAAACCGTGCGCAACAACACGTCGTCGCGCACATGCAGATGCCAATCATCGGGGCGGAGGATGGAAATTTCTTGCATCGCAACGGGATAGCATTTCTTTCAAGTTCACGCTAGAACCCATCTGATACCCTGTTTGGATTGAGGCCATGCCCGTCATTACGCCCCGCACCGTCGCCGGCACAATGGAATTGTTGCCCCGCGGACAAATCGCTTTTCAGCGCATGCTGGACACAATTCGGCGCACCTACGAGCGTTTCGGATTTTTGCCGGTTGAAACGCCGGTCTTTGAAGCGCGTGAGATTTTGCTGACCAAATCCGGCGGCGAAACCGAGAAGCAGGTTTACTTCGTGCAATCCACCGGCGCGCTGGAACAGGGGCAGGCTCCCGACATGGCGCTGCGTTTCGACCTGACCGTGCCTTTGGCGCGTTATGTCGCGGAGCATGAACGCCTGCTGGCCTTTCCCTTCCGGCGCTATCAGATGCAACGGGTTTACCGCGGCGAGCGTGCACAAAAAGGCCGGTTCCGCGAATTTTACCAGTGTGACATCGACGTGATCGGCAAGGACAAGCTCGACCCGGCCTATGATGCCGAAATTCCCGCGATCATCGCCCAGATTTTTACCGAATTGCAGGTCGGCCCCTTCACCATTCATTTCAGCAACCGGAAAATCCTGTTCGGGCTGTTCGCGGCGTTGGGGTATCATGACGACCAGCAAAAACTGTGCCTGCGCGAGATCGATAAACTCGATAAAATCGGCCATGAGAAAGTGGCGGATAATCTGCGCGCTCTGGGGATCGCAACCGATCATACCGCGCGCATACTTCGTATCGTGTGCGCCACGGGTCGCAATACGGAAATTATCGATTTGCTGAAAGCCGAAAAAATTGACCAGCCGATTTTCGCCGCCGGCCTCGCCGAAGTCGAAAACATGGTCGGCGCCTTGTCCGCCCTGGGCGTCACGGAAGGCCGCACCCGGCTGAACCTCGCCATCGCCCGCGGGCTGGATTACTATACCGGAACGGTTTACGAAACCCTGATCGACGCACATCCGGAATTCGGTAGCGTCTGCTCCGGCGGACGTTACGAAGATTTGGCTGGTTTTTACACCAAATCACATCTGCCGGGCGTCGGCATCTCTATCGGCGCGACCCGCCTGTTCGACCTGCTGCGCAGCACCGGCTGGACCAAAGATGTGCCGAGCACTGTGCAGGTCCTGATCGTCCAGATGGAACCCTCTTTGCGGCACGAATATCTGGCACTGGCAGCGCAATTACGTCAGGCGGGACTGAATACCGAAGTTTATCTGGAGCCCGCCAAACTGGATAAGCAATTGCGCTATGCCGACCGTGCCGGAATTCCGGTGGCGCTGCTCATCGGGTCGGATGAACAGGCGCGCGACATGGTTCAGGTCAAAAATCTGGCACGGCAAGAACAACAGGCTGTGCCGCGCGCAACATTAACCAAGCATTTACGTCATTTTTTTATGCTATAGTGTCAATCGATAGATAAGCTTCTGTTGCGCCACCACAATGGGCCGGCTTCAAAATGTTCCGGGATCGGCTCTTGCCGCTGATAAAGCTGCCGCGTTTATTCTGGGTCTGGTTCTGGGCGTTCATGTTCAGCCTGATGCTGGCCACGGGATATGCGCTTTATTGGGAAATAAAAATCTCGTTTCTGCAAGCGCGATACCTGTCGCGCTATGCCGCGCACATGACCTATACGCTGGAGCCGGGCACGAATCCCGAACTGCAATTCCCCGAAGAAGGCCCGTACAATCAAAGGCTCGGCTATAGTTATCTGCCGTCTTTCATCAAAGCCTTGCAAAGCGACGGGTTTGAAGTCTCTTCGCAGGCGCGGATGTCGCCGACGATGCACAATTTCGTCCGGCATGGCGGTTTTCCAAGCTATCGCCCCAAGGCCGCAGGCGGCCTGCGGATCTTTGATCGCCAGGGCGAAACCGTGCATACGGCCACCGCCCCGACCCGCACCTTCGCCCATTTTAACGATGTGCCGACCTTGCTCGCCAACACGCTTTTGTTCATCGAAAATCGTGAGTTGCTGCGCACACCCTATGCCACGCACAACCCGGTCATATCCTGGGGACGGCTTGCCGTCGCCATGGCCGGACAGGTTATCAGCTATTTCGTGCCGCGCTACAATGCTGGCGGTGGCAGCACACTGGCGATCCAGATCGAAAAATTCCGCCATTCTCCGGGCGGCCAGACCAACGGTTTTACAGACAAGGTGCGGCAGATTGCTTCGGCCAACGTCCGCGCCTATCTGGACGGTCCGAATACCCGCAACTCCAACAAGCGGATCGTGCTTGACTATCTGAACTCCACGCCGCTGGCGGCGCGCCCAGGCTGGGGCGAGATCAACGGCATCGGCGACGGGTTATGGGCGTGGTTCGGGATCGAGCTGGCCGACGCCGTCAAAGCGATGAACGGCGGTGACGATCAGGAGAACCTCGCGCGCAAGGCCGACGTGTTCAAGCACAGTCTGGCGCTTATCCTCGCCCAGCGCCGTCCGGCATATTATTTGATGGGCGATCATGCCGCGCTCGCGCAACTTGTCGCCGCGACGCTCGACCGGCTGCTGAAAAACGGCCAGATTTCCCTCAAACTTTACAACGCTGCCCAGACCATACCGCTACATTTCCTGCCTACCCCGCCGGCGCTGCAGCAAAATTCCTTCATCGCACAAAAGGCTTCCAATGCCATCCGGCGTTATTTATTGAGCAGCCTCGGCCTTGACAACCTGTACGAACTTGACCGCTTCGACATGACGGTCGGCAGCACGCTGGATCTGCCGGTTCAGAAAAAAGTCGCCGAGTTTCTGCAGAAACTGCACGATCCCGCATTCAACAAAACCATCGGGCTGCAAGGCCATCATCTGCTCGATCCCCAGAACGATCCGACCAAGATCAACTGGACAATCGTGCTGTTTGAACGCACGCCGCAAGGCAATGCCTTGCGGATTCAGGCTGACAATCTTGACCAACCGCTTGACCTGAATGACGGCGCCAAACTTGACCTGGGTTCCACGGCAAAATTGCGGACGCTGATCACCTATCTGGAAATTATCGCCGATTTGCATCAGCGTTATCATACGCTGGATAACGACGCGCTCGACGGGGTGATCGAGAATTCTCCTGACAAACTGACGGAGTGGGCCGCGGGCTGGCTGAAGCAGCAGAAGGCGGATAACCGCGCGCTGGCGGCCATGCTGGCGGCGGCGATGGAGCGCACCTATTCCGCCGGTCCCGGCGAAGGATTCTATACCGGCGGCGGCCTGCACTATTTCAACAATTTCGACGACATGGACGATACGCGAACGGTGACACTGACCGAGTCCTTGCGCAAATCCATCAACTTGCCCTTCATCCGATTGATGCGCGATATCGTCAACTACATCACCGCGCAAGGATCCAACCCCAAGGAAGAAATCTTGGGTGATCCTGACCATCCGGCACGCCGCGCCTATATGGAGCGTTTCGCCAAGAATGAAGGCGCGCAATATCTGACCAATTTTTACGCCACCTATAATAAATTATCGCCGGAAGAGATGCTGGAAAAACTGGGGCGGCGCAGCCGCAAACACCCAGTGGCGCTGGCGGTCATTTACCGCTTCATCCGACCGCAGGGGCGTGCCGATGAATTTATCAATTTTGTCAGGAAACTCCGTCCCGAAAACCCGATCAACGATACCAAACTCCAGGAGATATATTACAGCTATCCAAGAGAACGTTATAATCTGGCCGACAGGGGTTATATCGCGGGGCTGCATCCTCTGGAGTTATGGCTGGTCGAATATCTGAGCCTGCGTCCCAACGCGACGCGCAAGGCAATGCTGGTCGCCAGCGTGCAGGAACGGTTATCGACCTATGCCTGGCTGTTCAATTCTTCGAAGGTCGCGCAAGACAACCGCATCCGCAGCTTGCTGGAACAGGATGCCTTTGCCACGATCCAGCAGGACTGGGCCAAATTCGGTTATCCCTTCGAGCGCCTTGTTCCCTCGCTGGCGACGGCAATCGGCAGCTCGGCGGATCGCCCCGGCGCATTGGCCGAACTGATGGGCATTATCATCAATGACGGCATTCGCTTGCCGATCATCCGCGCCGATTACGTCAATTGGGCGGTGAACACGCCCTATCAGACGATGATGACGCGCCAGTTGCAGCCGGGCGTTCGAGTCATGCCCGCCGAAGTTGCCGAACAACTGCGACGATCCTTGATGAATGTGGTGGTGAACGGGACGGCAAAACGCGTTGACGGTGCGTTCACCAATCCGGACGGCAGCAAGATCGCGGTCGGCGGCAAAACCGGGACTGGCGATCACCGTTTCGACACCTATGCCCCGGGTGGCCAGGTGATTTCCTCGCGTGTGGTCAACCGGACGGCAACATTCGTCTTTTACATCGGCGACCGTTTCTTTGGATCGATTACCGCCTATGTCGGTGGCGAACAGGCGGGAGAATACAGGTTCACCAGCGCCATGCCCTCGCAGATGTTACGGGCGCTTGCCCCAACCTTGCAGCCTTTGATCACCAGCAGCGCGTCGAAGCCTTAAAAACCGGCTTTTCCCGGCTTTTTTGACTTTTCCGGGCTTATACGGGCATTTATGCGCCCATGACAGGCATAAATCCCCCAAGCGACGGCGGCATGAGACGCAATCTGATCGGCATGCCGATCGACGCGATGCGGCAGACTTTTGCCGAACTTGGGCTGGAGAAATTCCGCGTCAAGCAGGTCTGGTCGTGGATGTATTGCTGGGGCATCACCAATTTCGAGGCCATGACCAATCTGGCCAAACCGGCGCGCGAGAAACTCGCGGCGCATTTCGTCATTGATCGCCCGACCATCAGCCGCGACCAGAAATCTGAAGACGGCACGCGCAAGTGGCTGTTGAAAATGACCGACGGTCAGGAAGTCGAAGCCGTGCATATCCCCGAAGAAGATCGCGGTGCGTTGTGCGTGTCGTCACAGGTCGGGTGCACCCTCACCTGCCGCTTCTGTCACACCGGTACGCAGAAGCTGGTGCGGAATTTAACGCCGGCCGAGATTATCGGGCAGGTCATGCTGGCGCGCGATCTGCTGGAAGACTGGCCCTCCACGCGGGATCATCGGCAATTGTCGAACATCGTCCTGATGGGCATGGGCGAACCGCTGTTCAATTACGCGAATGTCGCCGCTGCGTTAAAAATCATCATGGACGGCGAAGGCATCGCCATTTCCAAACGCCGCATTACCCTGTCCACGTCCGGCGTTGCGCCGATGATCCGGCAATGCGGCGCGGAACTGGGCGTCAATCTGGCGATCAGCCTGCATGCGGTGACCGATGCGTTGCGCGACCAGATCATCCCCCTGAATCGTAAATATCCGTTGCAGGAACTGCTGCAAGCCTGCCGCGATTATCCGGGATTAAGCAATGCGCGGCGCATTACGTTTGAATATGTCATGCTGAAGGACGTGAATGACAGCGACGCCGATGCGCGCGCTCTGGTCAAATTGATTGCGGGCATTCCGGCCAAGATCAACCTGATCCCTTTCAACGCCTGGCCCGGCGCACCGTTTGAGTGCTCTGACGACGCGCGCATCCAGCGTTTCGGCGACATTGTCAACGCCGCGGGCTATGCCAGCCCGGTGCGAACACCGCGCGGCCGCGATATTATGGCGGCCTGTGGCCAATTGAAATCTGCATCGTTGCGCCTGTCCGCCGTCGAACGCGCCGCCATCGACAAACTGATTATAGAAAAAGACAGGGCGCAGGGATTGTTTCCGGAGTCCCCCAACGCGCATTAAATTTGCGTGGAATAATATTGCGACAGTCAGCTGGATCGAGCTTGTTTTAATATATAAAAAATTTAGCCCCACAAACGGCATATTATAGTAATCAGGTTTTGTTTTTTTCTTTCGATTACAGACCTTCGCACCTAATATACGGACACATTAAGCACATATCATTGACACATTTGCAGTGGATGTATTTGCCTTCTCATATTCACCCCATGATGATGGGCACTCCATGACGACCTACAACAATATATGCGTACCGGTATCGCTTGGCACGGCGGTCAGCGCGGAGAAAGCCGGAAGTGGCGTGATCTATCGCCCCTTTGGCGCGTTGCGTTTCTTTCTGGCCGTAATCGTTCTGCTGCAGCATGCCTTACATCTTATGCCCAGCATGGACGCGCTGCCCAGTTTTGGCGTCGCGGCAGTGGCGGTTTTTTTTGCGATTTCTGGATTTATTGTCGTTGAAGCCAACGCGACATTCTATGCCGGGCGTCCCGGCGATTTTTTACTGAACCGTGTTTTACGTATTGTGCCGCCCTATCTGGCGGCCATGGTTTTGTCCATCGCCATCCATCAATTTCTTTATGCCAAAGATGCGCTGCAACTTTGGGATACCACGTTGCACGGCTCACCAATGGAACCCGTGATCATCCTGTCCGGTCTGGTCAGCATCCTGCCGGGCATGCATGCACATCTTGTGTCGGGGCAGAATTTTACTTATATACCTTTTGCTTGGACTCTGCGGATCGAACTGACCTTCTATCTGCTGGCTTTCGCAGTTTACGCCTTCCGTACTCTGCGTTGGCGTTATATTCCGGACTGGCTGCAACGCTGGTCGCCGGCTCTGATTCTGATCACCGGATATGTCATCGCGCTGGCCTATATGCTGAACGGCGGCATCGGCCCACGCCAGCAAACCAATATTCCGTGGTTCCTGTTTGGCATCAGCCTGTATCTCGCCTGGCATCACCGCAGCCTTTTTTATTACGGCCTCTTGTGCTTTACGACACTCTTCGCGCTGGCGATCTTCCCTCTCTGGCCACAACGTAGCAATACGACCGGGATGGAATTGCAACTGGCTGTACTTGGCGCTCTATCGGTCGTTTTCATTGGCATGGGGTTTGTCCCGCGCGTCACGGGATGGGTGAAAGTCATCGACAAACATCTCGGCGATTTGGCTTATGCGCTCTACATCAACCATTTTGCCGTGCTGCTGCTGATGTACAACCTGACCGACGCACGCGGACTGGACGTTTATTTTCTCGGCATGGTTCTGTCGATGATTGTTGCCATCATCATGCATCGGGCGGTCGAGATTCCCTTGCAGCGCTGGCGCGACAAAATCCGCGGGACAAAATTGTAATAGTCCGGAAAGAAAATTGCGGGAGGGAAAATCATACAACGCCTGCCGCCGCAGAGAAAACTCCGGAACGACGCGCAGTCATTATTTGGTGGTGACGCATATTGGACGCGGCCTGACTAAAACAGGTAAGCGTTACCCCCGCTTAGGATTGGTTCATTTCCTGCCATTTGTTTTTGTTGCGCTTCCGGGTGTTGGATACCGGCTTGCGCCGGTA
>JBASFQ010000025.1:0-65160 GCA_049653105.1 Alphaproteobacteria bacterium | reverse complement strand
CGTCGTCTTGCCAAGGATTGGGAAAATCTCACCCGCTCAGCACTTGCTTACATTCGCCTCGCCTCAATCCGCCTTATGCTCAGGCGGCTTTGTAATCCTTCGTAATGTTCCGGTACGGACTCTAAGGAGGCAAGTAATGTTCAAGAAAATTACGGCCGCGGCGGCGTTGGGTTTGTCGCTATTTCTGGTTCCGGCAGCAGCGCTGGCCGATGAATGCAAGGCCGATGCAGATTGCAAGGAAGGTAAGATTTGTATCATGGCGGTGACGCCGCATGTCTGCAAGCCGCCGCAGGAAGCCGGCGCGGTCTGCAAGCGTGATGCCGTCTGCGCGTCCAAAAAGTGCGAGATTCCCGCCGGACAAGCCGCCGGCGTCTGCAAGTAATTTGCGAATAAGATTTCAATGCCTTGCCGGATTGCCATGCGCGGCAATCCGGCAAGGTTTGGTAAATAACCCGCGCGACTTTTTCTTTCCCGGTCTCGACTTCAGCGGCAGGCTATGCGACATAGCCTTATGTCCAGATTAGAGAAACTGCTTGAATTACGGGCGGCGATCGACGGGGTTGATCGCCAGATGCATGACCTGCTGCGTGCCAGGGCGGATATTGTCCATAAAGTGCGTGCGGTTAAGGGGAAACAGACGATTTTTATCCGTCCCGGCCGCGAGGCGACGATGCTGCGGGCGCTGTTGGAGCGCAAGCAGGGGCGAATTCCTCCCGGCCTGATCACGAGTTTATGGCGCAGTATGATCGGCGCTTTCACCATGCAGGAAGGGGCGCTGCGGATTGCCGTCACCGCCGGAACCGGGGCGCATGATCTGTGGGACTTGACCCGGGATTATTATGGCAGCGTCACACCGCTGCTGCCCTGTGCCACGCCGGAGCAGGCGCTCAAGGCGGCCGCGGCCGGTCGCGTCGCGCTGGCCGTCGTGCCCTTGCCCAGGGCGCGTGACGCCCGCCCCTGGTGGCGGATTCTGGCACGTTATCCGGATTTGCGGGTTTTTGCCCGTTTGCCCTTCGATCTCAATGATCTGGGACGCAGCAATGGCCGGGGCAACAAGACCGGGGCTTTGGTGCTGGCACGGCTTGACCCCGAACCGACCGGCGATGACCACACCATGTTTCTGGCGCGGGTCAGGAACCGGAAGCAGGCGGCGCAGATCCGGGCGGCACTGCAAAAAGATTTGAAACCGGTTGCAATTGCGGGTGATCCCGGCCAAGAATATTGGCTGGTGACTGTACGCGGATTTATGGGGCAGGGAGCGGATATTTTGCAGGCGCAACAGGATCGCGGCCGATACCCCGGAGTCACGCTGCATTGGTGCGGTGGTTATGCCGTGCCGCTGGGGTTAAAATCCCGCCTCGGCAGAAAGTAACCGCGCCAACCCCGGATAATTTTGTCCGCTATTTCTCAACCATCTTTATTTTCCGTGATGCCATGACGCGACCCAGTCCGAAATCTTTTATCAATGATCTGCCGACCTATCATGTGGCCGAGGCCGCCGATGCGCGTCCCAATCTGATCCGCCTGTCTTTCAACGAGGGGGCGTTCGGCCCCAGCCCTAAAGCCGTCGCCGCTTATCAGGCCGCCGTACCGACGCTGCACCGTTATCCGGAAATGAGTTATGCGGCGCTGCGGACGGCGCTGGCGGCGGCGCATGATATCGAGGCCGACCGGATTATTTGCGGTGCGGGGTCGGACGACTTGCTGATTTTGCTGGCGCGCGCCTATGCCGGACCGGGCGACGAGATAATTTTCAGCCAATATGGCTTTGCCATGTATGCGGTGACCACCAAGGCAGTCGGCGCGACGCCGGTGGTGATTCCGGAGCAGAATTTTACCCTGGATGTTGAGGCATTGCTGGCGGCGGTAACGCCACGCACGCGGCTGGTTTTTATCGCCAATCCCAACAATCCGACCGGCAGCTATAGCGATGCAGACGCAATTCGGCGGCTGCATGACGGTCTGCCCAAGGCCGTGTTGCTGGTGCTGGATGCGGCCTACGCCGAATATATGACCGCCAAGGATTATGAGGATGGTCTTGATCTCGCCGCCAGTGAACCGAATGTTATTGTGACGCGCACTTTCTCAAAGATCCATGCTTTGGGCGGGTTGCGTATTGGCTGGGGCTACGGTCCGGCGCATGTCATCGATGCGTTGAACCGGGTGCGGAACCCGTTCAACATTGCGACCCCGGCGGCGCAGGCGGCGATGGCCAGTCTGACGGATGCAGATTTTCTGCGCCATTCGTGCACGCACAACGCACACTGGCGGGAATGGCTGGCGGCGCAATTGCGCGCGCTGGACGGCTTCACGCCTTTGCCCAGCGCGACGAATTTTATTCTCGTCGCAACCGGGACGCCGGAGCGGACGCAGGCCATTCTGGCCGCTTTGCGTGCTGCGGCGATTCAGGTGCGCGCCATGACCGGTTATCATCTTCCCGGCCATATCCGCATCACCATCGGGCGCGAGGAAGAGATGCGCGCGCTGGTTGATGTCCTGCAATCATTTTGTGCACGCGAGGCCGCATGAGCGAGGCTGTTTCCCCATCCGTTTTGTTCGATCGCGTGGCCATTATCGGTATCGGTCTGATCGGTTCGTCGCTGGCGCGGGCGTTGCGCCAGCACGCGCTGGCGGCGCATATCACCATCGCCGATCATAATCCTGACCACGTCAAGCGTGCTTGCGAGCTGGAGCTGGGTGATACCGCGACGACGGATGCCGCCGCCGCCGTCAAGGATGCCGATCTGGTGATCATCTGTACGCCGATTGGCGCCTTTGAAGCCGTGGCCAAAGGCATCGGGTCGGCGTTGAAACGGGGCGCGATCCTGACCGATGTCGGGTCGGTCAAACAAACCGCGATTGCCGCAGTGGCGCCGTATGTGCCGCCGGGCGTGCATTTTATTCCCGGGCATCCAATTGCAGGCACGGAACATTCCGGCCCTGATGCTGGGTTTGCGGCGCTGTTTGTCGGGCGTTATTATCTTTATACGCCTTTACCGGATACCGATCCGGCGGCGGCGGAGAAACTCGCCGAACTCTGGCGGCGCTGTGGCGCAAAGGTCGAAGCGATGGAGCCGGAGCATCATGACCGGGTGTTGGCCATCACGTCGCATTTACCGCATCTGATCGCCTATACCATCGTCGGTACGGCGGCCGATCTGGCCGGAGATTTGCAGCAGGAAGTGATTAAGTATTCCGCTTCGGGGTTCCGCGATTTCACCCGCATTGCCGCCAGCGACCCGACTATGTGGCGTGATATTTTCCTGGGCAACCGTGAAGCCGTGCTGGATATCATGCAGCGTTTTTCTGAAGATCTGACCGCGTTGCAGAAAGCCATTCGCAAAAATGATGGCGCGACCCTGTTTGATCTTTTTACCCGCACGCGCGCCATTCGCCGCAGCATTATCGATGCCAAGCAAGCGTGACGTGACGGGGTAAGGCTTGTGCCCTGTCCGTTGCTTTAACCCGTTGATGCGGTCTATGGTTCTTTATGTCCAAGAACATTGATATCTCCCTGCCTTTCCAGATTGAGGCCGGCGATTTGCGCGGGCGGCTTGTCCGGCTTGGCGCGGCGCTTGATGAAATTTTCGGCAAAGCGGATTATCCTTTGCCGGTAGCGCAGCTGCTGGCCGAGACGGCGGTGACGGGCGCGGCGCTGGCCGCCATGCTGAAATATGCTGGAAAATTCTCGTTGCAGGCCAAGGGTGATGGCGCCGTGCGCCAGGTCGTCGCCGATATGACCCATGAGGGCGGCGTGCGCGCCTATGCCCAATATGACGCGGCGCAGGTTGCGGCGATGGGCGATGCGGGCATCGGTCTGCTCGGCAGGGGATATATCGCGTTTACGGTCGAACCGCCCGCCGGTGTCAAACAGGACAGTTATCAGGGCATCGTGGAATTGCGCGGCAAAGACATCGCCGCCGCCGTGCAATATTATTTTCGTGAATCTGAACAGATTCCGACCGGGATTGTCACCGCCGCCCAGTGCGATGCGACGGGGCATTGGCAGGCCGGATGCCTGATCTTGCAACATGTGCCGGAAGGAAGCGGGTCGGGGGAGCTGGAGTTGGGGTTTGACAAGCCCGCGCCGATGCCGGCGGACAGCAGCACCGCCAATAACTGGCAGCGCACCATGATGCTGATGAGCACATGCACGCCGAATGAACTGACGGATCCCGCGCTGCCGCCGGAAACGCTGCTCTTCCGTCTGTTCCATGAGGAAGGCGTGCGGGTGTTCGCGCCGCGTTCCTTGCGGCATGCCTGCACCTGCGCCAGCCGGATTGCTGGAACCTTGCGGCTGTTCAGCCGCGACGAAGTGGCCGGGATGGCCGAAAATGGCGTTGTGACCATGAACTGTCAGTTTTGTGGCGCAGAATATCGCTATACAGCCGCGGAAATCGACCGGATTTTCTCCGATCCCTCGGCATAATGGCCGATTTTACGGCCTTTTACATACATCAGTAAGAAATACTTCATAATATCAGGCTATAAGCGGCGCTCCTTGCGGTAAAAGCCAAGCATTCCGTGGGGAATCTGTGGTGCGGGGTGGTTCCGGCAACCGGAAATGCGCTAGACTGCGAATCGCATTCTTCCGGATTTATTAAAGCTGTGCGGGCGCGGAGCCGGCACGCATAAGGAAAAATATGACGGAGACACGGGAAAAAGATCGCCAGGATAAAATCGCCGTCGTGACCGGCGCGAATTCCGGCATCGGCCTGGAGATTGCCCTGGGTCTGGCGCGGCGCGGCGTGCGTGTGATCATGCTCTGCCGTGATACGGCGCGCGGCAAGGCGGCGCAGAAATGGTTGCAGCAGGAAGCCCCCGGCGCGCGCACGGAATTATTGCTGGCGGATTTGTCTTCCATGCGGAATGTGCGCGCGGCTGCGGCATCATTGCGCGCCTATTACGGTCATATCGATATTCTTGTGAACAATGCGGGGCTGTTCACGCCGCACCGGGAAGAGACGGCGGATGGACATGAAGCCATGTTCGCGGTGAATTATCTTGCGCCCTTTCTGCTGACGCTGGAACTGTTGCCGTTGCTGCGGCGCGCGGCGCGCGGGCGGATCATTAATGTCGGGTCGGCCTCGGCCGACCATGTGCGGCTTCATGGCGGCGATTTATCGGCGCGTTTCGGGTCACGCTTGCGCGCTTATGGGCAAAGCAAGCTGGCTTTACTGATCTTCACGGTCGAGCTGGCGCGGCGGCTGCAAGGCGCGACTATCGTCGTCAATTGCGTGCATCCAGGGACGGTGGCGACTCGAATCGGTGCGGTCGGCGGCTGGGTCGGGGTGTTATGGGGTGTGCTGCGACCCTTCCTGCGTTCGGCGCGGCGCGGCGCGCAGGTGGTGTTGAAACTGGCGCTGGCATCCGAGTTGGCGCCCGAATGGGCGGACTGGTCGGGGGCTTATGTGAAAGATGCCGGACAAGTACGGCCGAATCTCCAGGCAGGGGACAGAGAGCTGGCGTTACGTTTATGGACGCGAAGCTTGCAAATGACGGGGGCTGTGGATAACACGCAGCTATGGCCGCCTGCGGGCAGTGGCGACGGCACGGCGCTGGCGCGTTATCGTGCCACCGGTCGCGTTGACACCGCATTAACGCCGCAGACTGCTTGCGGCATCCGGACGTCTGTGCTACGCAAAAAAGAGACGGATGGGGCGTCATAGCCGCAGGCGCACAAGCAGCGCCGGAAGCTCTTGGTGACAGAAGCTTTTGGGGATAAAAGTCCTCGGTGACAGGAGTCCCTGGTGGTGGAAGTCCTCGGTGACGAATCTCAGCACCCAGATTGGAGCGACAGCGATGTTCGGACGTAAAGGGAATATGCAGGAAAGCAACGTCGATGCGGGTGCAGCCATGCCGGCGGCCAAGGGAGAGTTGGCCGCCTATGCCAGCCCTGCCCGTCCCGAAACTGTTGTTGCCCGTCCCGCGCCCGTCGCGGCCACGCGTCGCGTGATCGATATTCCGCGCCGGAGCAGCTATGCCGAGACCGGCGGCAATCCGCAGGATATGCGGCGCTTGACGGTCGGGCGGGAAATTACCTTGACCGGCGAGATCGCCACCTGCGACGTGCTGGTCGTTGAAGGGCAGGTCAGCGCGACGCTGCGTGACGGACGCTTGATCGAAATTACCGAAGCCGGAATGTTTCAGGGCACGGTGGAAATTGACAATGCCGATATTGCCGGGAAGTTCGAAGGCGATCTGATTGTCCATAACCGTCTGACGATTCGTGCGACCGGCAAGATTGCCGGGCGCGTGCAGTATGGCGAGCTGGAAGTCATGGCGGGCGGTCAGATCACCGGCGAGGTGCAGGCCGTCGCATCGGCCTTGGCGCAGACGCCGGGGTTCCGCGACAATGCCAAGATGAGCGAGAGCTATGCCGCCGATCACGGCACGCAGCAGGATATGCTGGGCAGCAAGAGCAAAGAAAACCGCGCGGCGGGTTGAGGTCTCACGGGCGCATTCTTGTCACTGCCATCAGCCAGCCTGCATCGGCAAGACGTCGAAAATGGCTGGGGTGATTCAAGGTCATTTCTAAAACACACTTTATTCTGGGGTCAGGTGCGCGCCGGGTTGCGCTTCTGGCATTCCAGCAGGATGTCGCGCGCGACGGGGGCAGCGACATGCGCGCCGCTGCCGCCATGCTCGACGATGATGCCAATAGCATATTGCGGTTTGTCGAGCGGTGCGAAGCCGGTGAAGAGCGCGTGGTCGCGTTGCAGCCAGGGTAGATTTTCGTTTTTCACGACGCCGGTGGCGCGTTCGTTGCTGCTGATCCGACGCACTTGCGATGTTCCGGTTTTACCGGCCATTTCCATGCCAGGCTCCTTGATACGTTCCCCATAGGCCGTACCGATTGGTTTGTTGACGACGGAAATCATCGCATTTCTGATCAGCTCCAGATTTTTCTTGGCAATGCCCAGAGCCTGTTGCGGCGGCAAGGGCGTGTCTTTGACGAGATGCGGCAGCACGCTTTTGCCGCCATTGGCGATGCGCGCCGCCATGACGGCCAGTTGCAGCGGTGTCGTCAGCATGAACCCCTGACCGATGCCGTTGATCAGGGTTTCGCCATGTTGCCAGGATTCCTTGAAGGTGGCGAGTTTCCACGACCGCGTCGGAATGAAGCCGCCGCGTTCATGAGGCAGATCGATTCCGGTGCGCTTGCCCAGACCGAGCCGCGCCGCCATCGCCTGAATCCGGTCGATGCCGATGCGCTGCGCCAGATCGTAGAAGTAGATGTCGCACGAGGCGGCCAGTGCGGATTCAAGATTGACCGTGCCGTGGCCTTCGCGTTTCCAGCAATGAAATTTATGGCCGCCAAGCGTGTAATGGCCGGGGCAGAAGGTGGTGCGGGTGGCATCGGTCTCCCCGGCCTCCAGCCCTGCCAGCGCGGTGACCATCTTGAAGGTTGATCCCGGCGCATACATGCCAGAGACCGCCTTGTTGCTCATCGGTGTATGCGGGTCATTGTTCAGCCGATCCCAATCGGTCTGCGAAATGCCGAAGGTGAACAAGTTCGGATCGAAACTTGGATGCGATGCCAACGCATAGATCGCGCCGTTGTGGATATCCATCACCACGGCGGCTGCGCTGCGCTCTTTGCTCAGACGCTGCTGCGTGAATTGTTGCAGGCCGATGTCGATATTGAGTTGCAGGTCGGCGCCGGAACGGGGAATTTCGTGCGCCAGCTCGCGGACGATCTGGCCATGTGCATCGACCTCGAGCTGCAGATGGCCGACCTTGCCGTGCAGCGTCGCGTCGTTTTGCAACTCGATCCCGCTCTTGCCGATGCGGAAACCCGGAATCGCCAGCATCGGATCGCGCGCCACGTCTTTCTCGCTGGCGGCGGCGACATAGCCCAGAATATGAGCGGTCGCCAGCGCGAAGGGATAGCTGCGGACTTCGCCCGGCTCAATCTGCGCCCCCGGCAGATCGGAGCGGTGCAATTCAATCGCCGTGACTTGATCCCAGGTCACGTTATCCTGCACCAGCGCGCCGTTGCTGGATTTTCTTTGCGTTATATCCTGCTTGATGCGTTTGCGGTCGGCGGCGTCGAGCGGCACATATTTGCCGATCTTGTCGAGCAAGGTGTCAACGTCATCCGCTTCATACGGATCGATGATGACGCGGAAATTTTGCTGGTTGATGGCCAGCGGGACACCGGTGCGGTCGAGAATCTGTCCACGCGGCGGCGGGATCAGGCGCTGGCTGACCCGGTTTTCTTCGGCCAAGGTTCCGTATTTGGTGGCTTCCTGGACTTGCAAGTGATACAGCCGCCCGGAGATCAGGGCGAAAAACCCCATCTGCATCCCGCCGATCAGCAAGGCGCGGCGGGTGAAAAGGCGGGCGCGATCATTATCGGTCAGCGTGGACATGAAATCTATTTACCCTGAACCCTGTGCAGCATCCTGACAGGCCGTGATGAAAAATTCTGGCGTTTAAGAACCGGGTGCAGCGTACATCAAAATATGGGTCCAGCGGAAGCGCGGAAAATCCCGTTATGCTGTCCGGCAGCACAAGATGATGTCGATGTTCCTAGCGCACAACATGACGCTGGAGCAAAATCAGCACCCAGGCGCAGACTGGAAATAGAGCCAGCGTAAACAGGGTTTGCAGCAGAACCGGCCAGAGTGGCAGCGTTTTGCCGGCGCACAGGGACAGAATAATCCAGTGCAGCGTTTGCAAGCTGGTCACCAGCGTGGCGAAGCCGAGCCACAGAGTCGGGTAGGACTGGTCGGAAAAGATGTGACGCAGGCTTTGCACCAGTTGTGACGTGATAATGAAGCTTAAGGCCGACAGACCCAGCGGCAGTTGCGTCAGCGCGTCGAGAATGACGCCGAGAACGAACAATCCGGGCAGGCGCAGCAAGTCGGGACGGAACACGGACCAGTAATAGACGGCCATCAGCGGAAACAGCGGCGTGATCGCCGCCATGTCCGGCAGAGGCCCGGCGACAACCGTCAGCAAAATCGTCAACAGGGTCACCAGGAACGGCAGAGAATGGCGGCCATAAGTATCAAGCTGTTGAAGAAAAGTCTGCATGCGGGGTCAAGCCTGAGGAAACGCGGGCGTGGAACGAGCGATCATGAAATTGCGCGGGTATTGGATCGTGTTGGCGGCTTAATGTCAAACGATCCGCAGCGGCGGGGGCGCTTTCTTAGCGGCGCGGCGCGGGGTTCAGGGAACGACCCAGGCTGTTGGCCGCGCCTCCCGCCAGAGTGAAATCGATCAGACGGACATAATGCACACGACCGAGCGCCGCCGTGGACACCGCGAAGGTCTGGTCGCGGCTATGCTCGGTCACCACGGCGACCGGAATATGCGGCGGAAATACGCCGCCATGACCGGAAGTGACAAGCCGCATTCCGGGGCGTGCCGCCGCGTCGGGCGGCAGATAGAGTAGCTGCAATTCCGGTTCGTCGGCGCCGGCAATGACGGCGCGTTCGCCCGTTTCCTGCACCATGACCGGGATGCGCGAATTGACGTCGGTCAGCAGCATGATGCGCGCCGACCAGTCTCCGACCTCTGTGACCCTGCCGATCAGACCCTCAGCCGTGACCGCGGCCATGCCCGTGCGGACGCCGTCGCGGGCGCCGGCGGTGACGATCATGCTTTCAGCGAAGGGGCCGCCAGATGTGGCGATGACGCGCGCCGCAATCGATGTGGTGGCAGGTTCAGCCCGGAAATTGAGCAGGGCCTTGAGGGATTGATTCTCCAACGCCAGCGCTGCGCTGCTTTGTTCCAGACCGCGCAGACGGGCATTTTCTGCGCGCAGATGCTGTGCCTCGCTTTGAAGGGTGATCCAGTTACGCCATGCGTCGCCGACGCTTTGCGCCATATCGGCCGGGCGCGCCATAGCGTCGAGCACGGGGGCAAAGCTATCGACGATTTTGAGCCGAACCGGAGTCAGGAGCTGGGGCCGCACCTGCCCCACAATCAGCATGCCGCCGGCCAGCATGGCCAACACCAGAAAACCCACGCGCTGCCACAATATCCGAACCGACAGAACGGAAACGGTACTGCGAAAGGCGGGGCGTGGTGTGATCGGCATCGTCAGGGGTACAAATCAGAGTGAAGTTCAAGAAAAATTCTAGCGGAGGCTCATTGCCAAGTTATTAGCGACATTTAGAATCCGCGAAAATGGCAAAATTGTGATGTAGAGCCTTTTTCTGTGGATAAGATATTGTGTTCCAATGGGTTAGCGGCCATGACCGGCGGTTGACAATCTTGGCGGCTTCACCGACTAATCACGCGTGCCTCTTTTTTTCCGGTGATTATATGCCTCTTGCCCAGAAAAACCGCGCCCAGGAATTGTTGCAGCAGCTGCGGATCGCTGCCGAAAAGCCGCCGGAGACCGGGGCGGTTCTGGAGGCGTTGCACCGGCCGACGGCGCTGGTGGGCATCCAATCTATGGCAGGAATAACCTATGCCGAGGGGATGCGGCACAAGCTGCCGGGGGCGGCGTTGATTCTTGATGATGACTTGCCGGAGGCGGAATATTTCGGCCTGCGACGCGTGACCACCGCGCAGTTTGAGCATATGGCGCGGCAGATGCCGTTGACGGTGGTGGATTTTTCCGAGTCCACGTTTGTGCAGGGCTATGTGCGGCGTATGTGCGGGCGGGTGAATGCCGCCTATGTCCCCTTTGTGCAAGCGGTGGGGGCGCTTGATCTGCATGCGGTGTATCAGACGGCGCAGATCATGCGGACGGAGACACTGGCGCGGCTTGATGATTTTATCGCGCTGGGTGACAAGCTGGCCGACGATGCCAGTCGGGTGACTTTGTACGGTTTATTGCTGCTGCGCCTGACCTTTGATCGCGGCGCGTTGCGCTTTGGGATCAGCGAGGATAGCGACGAATATTTCGCGACGCGCAGCGTCAGCCGGACTTTTCAACTGGGCGACGACGAATCTTTCATCGATTGCGGCGCTTCAACCGGGCCGGTGCTGCAAAAATTTCTGGGGGCGACGGATTGGCAGTTTCGCGCCTATCACGGGTTTGAACCCGATCCAAAAAACTTTACGCGATTGAGTGCTTTTACGGCGCTGGAACTGCCCAATCTGCATTTTCACAATGCGGCGGTGGCGGACAAGCCGGGGAAGCTACGCTTCGTCGGCGGGGCGGATTATAGTTGCCGCCTTGATCCCAACGGCAATATCGAAGTGCCGGCGGTGGCGCTGGACGATGTTGTGCCGGAGGCGAGCTTTATCAAGATGGATATCGAAGGCGCGGAGGTTGCGGCGTTGACCGGCGCGCGCCGTTTGATCATCCAGCACCGGCCGCGACTGGCGGTGACGGTTTATCACTATGCCCATGATTTGTTGAATATTTTTGCTGCGATTGCGGCGATGGATGTGCCGTACCGCTATCGGCTCGCGCATTATCGGCAATATTATCTGGATACGGTATTGTATGCGACAGCAAGCGATGATTGGGATTGAAGAATTTCAACGTATGATTTTCGGTGTGGATTTATTGTTGGATGGACATAGATCGTGGATCAGGCAATGGGTGCAATCCGGTTTGCGGGCTTTGCAGATATAGCGCCCATGCAGGATCAGCCAGTGGTGGGCGTGCTGTTGCCATTTTTTTGGAATGATCCGCAGCAATTGAGTTTCGACCGCGGCCGGGGTTGCGCCGGAGGCGAGGCCGATGCGGCGGGCGACGCGGAAGACATGGGTGTCAACGGCGATGGTGGTATCACCGAAGACAACACTGCGGACGACATTGGCGGTTTTCTGGCCGACGCCGGGAAGGGTCTCCAGTTCTTTCTGTGTGCGCGGCACGGTGCCGTCGAACTGATCTATAAGAATTTGTGACAGCGCCATGATGTGACGGGCTTTGCTGTTGAACAGGCCGATGGTTTTGATGTGGTCTTTTAATCCGGCTTCGCCAAGCTTGAGCATTTTTTGCGGCGTGTCGGCGATCTTGAACAATTTTTCCGTGGCGCGGTTGACGCCGCTATCGGTGGCTTGTGCCGACAATACAACCGCGACCAGAAGCGTGAAGGGGTTGGTATAGTTCAGCTCGGTTTTCGGTTCCGGATTCGCGGCAGCAAAGCGGGCGAACACGGCGGCAACGGTCTTTTCTGTTACCATGACGATGTTTTGAGCCATGAAAGTAATATATTGGAATTTTTCCGCTTTTTCGGGAATTAGTTTGCTATTAAGGCGTCCATCAAGGTGTCCGCGTCTCTTCAATGTCGTCGTGCGACCCGCATTTTAACGCACAGAACCAGAGTGTAACACATGAAACCCGAAACACAGGCAGATTTTTCCTCAGTACCTCCATATATATATCGAGAATTATTAAAAGATGTAGATGACCATGCTCTTAGCGGTGTCATGCACGGAGGGAAGCCTTTTGCAGCATCCCTGGTCTTGTATGAACCTGATAAAAAAAACGTGCAGATGATGGGGTATGGCGTTGATAAAACTTTGTATACAGGGATTCCCAGCATGCATGCTGAGGATGACGTGTTCAGGACAGATGTTGTCAGCACGTTGAGCATCGCTCTGGCCGATTATAGAAATGCGGGGAACAAGGGTGCGACGGTCATCATCACCTCGAATAGTCAGAGCTGCGCGGCATGTCACGCGAAGCAAGAGATCTTTGCGCGAAGATTGCGGGCAGAGGGCTTTGAGATCCCTGTCGTCGTGAATTATGGCGCGACGTTGCAGCAAACGGCGGAGGTCACGGGTTTCAATTATGAGCCTTATTTACTGGAAATGTTCCGTCAGGCCGGGAATTTTACGCTCTTGTCGACTGATCAAGCGGTCAAGCGGGTGCCTATGGCGCGTATTCCTGAGGCTGTGCGTCAGGTCATCGGCGCAGGAAAACATCCCGCTGCCGTTGTCGCACGGGGAAGCACAATTTTAAGCCAGCATGCAGAATTATTTAATGATCTGGATTTACGTGTGACTCCCGAAACGAAGGTCTTGGGCTCTGCCTGCGCGCAACAATTGAAGAATGGTGTTGATAAACCGGGGGATCTGAGTAGGCCGGGTGCTGAACCGACGACGCTTTTCACGACAGCCGATGAGGTTGGTCCAATGGTGCGCGCCGAGGCTTTGCTGTGCGGGGTTGAACGCATGGTTATGGTCGGTCCCCGCGATTTTTCGCGGACGCATCATGAAGCGCCCGGCATCAGCAACGGGGAATTCTTCAAAGTCATTGCCCGCAGTGGTTATAACGGATCAGGCGCAATGATCCAGGTCGTGCGCGACGCCACTTTTAAAAACGCGGCGCAAATTGCCTGGGCTACAGGGAATGCCAAGGGTAGTCAAAATGTGGGGGCAAGCTCGCTTGCCCAACCTAGCTGGGGCTTGGGGTGTCGGTTGCGCAAAGAATTCAGTGGTGTGCCGTTACCCTAAGGACAGACCCCTTGAAGATATAAAGAATGTATTTCTTACTTTGACGACCGGAGCGTTGCCGCTAACATCGGGGCGGGAGCGATCCTGACATTTGATAGTGCAGATTATTGTTCGAAACTATAGCAGCGGGGTATTTCGTATGCAGCACGCAGTGAGAGACGTGGAGTTTCCTGAAGTTCCAGCCGAAATCTATCGTGATTTGTTGAAGGGTGTTGACAGGGTCACCGCTGATAAGGGGGTGCCCGCAGCGTCTTTTGTCATTTATACCCGTAACGGTCATGACGCTGTGCAGCCCATCGGTGAACTGACTCATGACAAGGTGGTAGATAGGTTCCTGAGACACGCGATAGAACTGGGTCTCAACGACGCGAATGTCGCGGCGATCGAAAGAGTTTTGGCAACAAACAAGACGGGTAAATCAACGATCATCATGACCTCGTTCGACCAACCTGATCCTGATGCGCATACGAAAGCGGAGCAGTTTGCCGCAATGGTGCAGAAAAAATACGAAGGCGTGTCCGTGGTCATGAATTATGGTTTGCCGTACCATGTTATTGAGGCTGATGGCCGCGCAAGTGGCGCGCGGCAATTTGCGGCTTACTGCCGGATTTTAGAGTCTGATTCGGACACACCCGTGATGCATGCGCTCAGGGGAGGATACAACGCCGCAGGGAAGGCTTTGCGCGTGGTCTATGATCCGGATTTCGCGGCGACGAGTGTGGCACGTCGGGTCTGGAAAGCAGAGGGCGTTCCGGCGCAGCGGCAAGGTGGCTCCATACCAGATTCACAGGAGAGGCGCTGGATTGAAGAGAATTATACCGGCGTGCCTCTGCCCCGAGAGCTGCCCGTACGTCCTTATGATATAAATTTGGGGCGTGTCTTCCAGCCGGAGGGTGTACTATCTGCCCACACTCTGAGACTGGTGAAATAAGCTGCTTTGGTATTGCGCTCCGAAAGCGACGGCGGTGTCGATGAAATTGGCATAGACGGCGTCGGGCGCGCTGGCGCGCGTCAGGAGGTTGAGCGTCATGCCCGGCACATGACCCGACGGCGTCACGATGGGGCGTGTGACGATGCCTTGCATATTCAACTGGCCAAGAAAATCCGGCAGCAGCGCGACGCCTTGTCCTGCCGCGACCATATTCATGATGATCGGCATTTGCACGGCTTCGTACAAAATCTGCGCTTCGAAATCGTGAGAACCGAAGAGTTGCAGCATGGCTCCGTAAAGTTGTGAGCCGATGCCGCGCGGCGGGCCGATCAGTTGAGCTTTGGCAAGATCCTGCACCGTGACGGCAGGCTGCGCCGCCAGCGCGTGGCCAACGGGGAGGAAGGCGCGCAGCGGATTGGTGACCAGATTGTAAGTGCGCCCGCCACCATCATAGTGGCGGTTCATCCAGATGAGCGCCATGTCGACAGTTCCGGCGGCGATGTCGTGCCACTGCATTTGTCCGGCTTTGTCATGCAGGGTGATTTCCAGGCGCACCTGCGGGTGGTCGGCGCGGAAACGTTGCAGCATGGGCCCGACAAGCGGGTGCAGCGATGCCGAGAAATGCACGCCGATGCGGATGCGTCCCACCGCGCCTTGCGCCACCATGCGCACATGTTCCGCCGTCTGGCGTACATCATCGAGAATATTTTGCGCGACGCGGTAAAGATATTTTCCGGCCTCGGTCAGCGCGACCTTGCGGTTGGTGCGGACGAAAAGTTTGGCGCTCAGTTCATTTTCCAGCGCCATGATCTGCTGGCTCAGGGGGGGCTGTGAAATATGCAGACGCTGTGCGGCGCGGCCGAAATGCAGTTCCTCGGCAACCGCGATGAAAGAACGCAACTGGCGCAGATTGATGTTATTGATATCCATTACGTATCATTCTAATCTAAATATAATATTTATGAAATCAATAAGTGGGTGTTATATTGAAAGCGTTATGATCGCAGCTGTTAATTTTTCTGCATTTTTATTGCTGATTGCGTATTCCGAATCGCGTTGCGTGCATGAGTGAAGTGAAGGTGGTTGGTTAATAATTATTAACATGTCTCAATCAAGGGCAGGACGCAAAGTATAGAAAAGAATTTATCAAAGAAAAGCATGGACGGTCGTGTGCGGTAACGCATGCGGAGCAGAATAAAAAACTTTGGAAGAAAAAAAATTAGAAAATTGTGCACGACGCGGAGTTAAATCCGCGTCGTTTTTTTTGGGTTGTTGGGTGCGTGAATCCGGTGATAGCCTTTATGTGAAGAGGCTATTCTAGATCTTGTGGGGCATGGAAAAAATGTACAAGCGTCAAAACGAAGCCGATGGGAGCGATGGTGCGACCGTCCAACGGAGAAAATATTTTGCCGAGATCGCGTTTATGCGTAACGGGCAGGAAATGACCAAGCGGATCCCGGTTCGCAAATCTTCCGACCCCGGGTGGTTTCCGGTGATCAGAAAATTCAAGTCACGAACCCCTAAAAGCTCCGCTGCCGCGGCGCCGCGGTAGTTTCGGGCGGCGGCGTTATTTCTTTCCGGCAGATTTGATCTTGTCCCAGAAGCCTTGGCTTTCGGGAAAGGCGCGTTCGCTTTCGGTGGCGAATTCGGCGAGCAGTTCTTTTTGCCTTTTGCTGAGATGCGTCGGGGTTTCGACAGCGATTTCGACATAGAGATCGCCGCGGCTGGCGCTGCGGAGGATGCTCATGCCCATGCCGCGCAATTTTTGCTGCGCGCCCGCCTGTGTCCCGGGTTTGATGTCGAGCGTCGCGTTTTTACCCTCGATGGTCGGTACGTCGATGCTGCCGCCCAGCGCGGCCGTGGTCATGGGGACGGGCACGCGGCAGAACAGATTGGCGCCTTCGCGCTGGAACATCGGATGCGGAGCGACGCCGACAAAAACATAAAGATCGCCTTTGCCGCCGCCGCGCAATCCCGCTTCGCCCTCGCCGGTCAGGCGGATGCGCGTCCCATCTTCGACGCCCGCCGGAATCGTGACGGCCAATTTGCGTTCCTGCCGCTTGCGGCCGGAACCGCTGCAGGTGCGGCAGGGGGATTTGATGACCTTGCCCGCGCCCTGGCAGGTCGGGCAGGCGCGTTCGATGGTGAAGAAACCCTGTTGTTGCCGGACGCGGCCATGGCCGTGGCAGGTGGTGCAATCGACCGGGGATGAGCCCGGGGTCGCGCCGGAGCCTTTGCAATCGTCGCAGGTAACAGTGGTCGCGACGGCGATGGTTTTTTCCACGCCGTGGAAGGCTTCATCAAGCGCAATTTCCATATCATAGCGCAAATCCGCGCCGCGGTTGTTCGCGCCGCGTTGCCGTCCGCCGCCCATGATGTCGCCGAACATTTCGTTGAAGATGTCGGCAAAGTCAAAGCCACCACCACCACCGCCTTGTTCGAACGCAGCATGGCCGAAACGGTCATAGGCGGCGCGTTTCTGTTCGTCGCTCAGCACGCCATAGGCTTCGCTGATTTCCTTGAATTTGGCTTCGGCCTTGTGATCGCCCGGATTCTTGTCGGGATGGAATTGCATCGCCAGTTTGCGATAGGACTTTTTCATATCTTCGGGGCTGGCGGATTTCGCGACGCCGAGGGTGGTATAGTAATCAGGCTTACTCATCTAAAATCCTGTCGTCAGGCGTAAGGCATGCCTAGGCTTGGCGCCGCGTAACCCCTTCATCAGAAAACGTCCTGACGCATTTTGCGTCAGGACGTTCGCACCTCTCCCGCAAGGGGAGATACATTATGATCAGGCAGCGCCCTTCTTGTCGTCCTTAACTTCGCTGAATTCCGCGTCGACGACGCCTTCTTCTTTCGGCGCTTCGGCATTGGGCGCGGCGCCGGGTTCGGCTCCGGCCTCGGCGGTTGGCTTGTACATGGCCTCACCCAGCTTCATCGCCGCTTGCGCCAGCGTATCGGTCTTGGCGCGGATTTGTGCGGCGTCACCGCTGTCCAGTACTGCCTTGGCGTCGGCGACTGCAGCCTCGATGGCGCTCTTGTCGGCGGCGGCAAGTTTGTCGCCGGCTTCCTTCAGCGTCTTTTCGGTGTTGTGGATCAGCCCGTCGGCGTGGTTGCGGGCGTCGATGGCTTCGCGACGCTTTTTGTCTTCGGCGGCGTTGACCTCGGCTTCCTTGACCATGCGCTGGATTTCGCTGTCATTCAGGCCGCCCGAGGCCTGAATGCGGATTTGCTGTTCCTTGTTGGTAGCTTTGTCCTTGGCCGTGACGCTGACGATGCCGTTGGCGTCGATGTCGAAGGTGACCTCGACCTGCGGCACGCCGCGGGGGGCGGGCGGGATGCCGACCAGATCAAACTGACCCAGCAATTTATTGTCGGCGGCCATTTCGCGTTCGCCCTGGAACACGCGAATGGTGACCGCGTTCTGGTTATCTTCGGCGGTCGAGAAGACCTGACCCTTCTTGGTCGGGATCGTGGTGTTGCGGTCGATCAGGCGTGTGAAGACGCCGCCCAGCGTTTCGATGCCCAGCGACAGCGGAGTCACGTCGAGGAGCAGAACGTCCTTGACCTCGCCCTTCAGCACGCCAGCCTGAATCGCGGCGCCCACGGCCACCACTTCGTCCGGGTTCACGCCGCGATGCGGTTCGCGCCCGAAGAAGTTTTTCACGGTTTCGATGATCTTCGGCATACGGGTCATGCCGCCAACGAGGATGACTTCGTTGATGTCGCTGGCTTTCACGCCTGCATCCTTGAGCGCGGCGGCGCAGGGGGCGATGGTTTTCTGCACCAACTCATCCACCAATGCCTCAAGCTTCGCGCGCGTCAGCTTGACGTTCAAATGCTTCGGCCCATTCTGGTCGGCGGTGATAAAGGGCAGATTGACTTCTGTCTGTGTCGAGGAAGACAGCTCGATCTTCGCCTTTTCCGCAGCTTCCTTGAGGCGTTGCAGCGCGAGACGATCCTGGCGTAAATCGATGCTTTGCTCTTTCTTGAATTCGTCGGCGAGGAAGTCGATGATGCGGGCGTCGAAATCTTCGCCGCCCAGGAAGGTGTCGCCGTTGGTGGATTTGACTTCAAACACGCCGTCGCCGATTTCCAGCACCGAGACGTCGAACGTGCCGCCACCGAGGTCATAGACCGCGATTGTGCCGGTACCCTTTTTCTCCATGCCGTAGGCGAGCGCCGCTGCCGTCGGTTCGTTGATGATGCGCAGAACTTCAAGTCCGGCGATCTTGCCGGCGTCTTTGGTGGCCTGGCGCTGGCTGTCGTTGAAATAAGCGGGGACGGTGATGACGGCCTGCGTCACCTTTTCACCGAGATGCGCCTCGGCGGTTTCCTTCATCTTCATCAGGATGAAGGCGGAAATTTCCGACGGGCTGTAATTCTTGCCGCCGGCCTCGACCCAGGCGTCGCCGTTGCTGTGTTTGGCGATTTTGTAGGGCATCAGGTTGATGTCCTTTTGTACCATCGGGTCGTTGAAATTGCGCCCGATCAGCCGCTTGATGGCGAAAAGCGTGTTTTGCGGATTGGTCACCGCCTGACGTTTGGCGGACTGGCCGACAAGGCGCTCGCCTGATCCGGTAAAAGCGACAATCGAGGGCGTGGTGCGCGCACCTTCGGAATTTTCGACCACTTTGGCGCTCGAACCTTCCATAATCGCGACGCAGGAATTGGTCGTGCCCAAATCGATACCGATCACTTTTGCCATGCCTTGTCCTTCCGGATTGTGGTTAACGCCATGAAACGACTGATATTTTTATAATTCAGTGCGTTCGCTTCAACCGTATATAGGCATTCCCGGCGCAGGCTGCAAGGCAGGGGGCAAAAATTGTTCGGAGCCGATTCAAAGGGGGCACCCCGGAATGGCGGTCGTTTATAGAGGGGGCGGACGGGGACTGCAGGTTTGTCGGGAGTACAGGTTATAATAGTGCCTTGAGACCAAGAGCGGCGACGAGTAGTCCAACAAGGGCTGTCAATGGCGTAAGAGGGGTTCTCTTGCATAACCATGCACCAAGTGGTGCGGCTGCAACAGCACCAAGTGCCAGCGCGATAACTTCGAGCCAGTGGACGGTGCCTGTGGTGGTATAGAAAATTACGGAAACGGTCACGGCAACCATAAATTCTGCGGCGACAAGACTTCCAATAGCGTTCCGCACGTTATGACCGCGCAGCAACAGGCCGGAAGAAACGAATTCTCCCCACCCGGCGCCACCGAAAGCGTCCAGAAATCCGCCGACAAATCCAAGCGCCGATTGGCGGATGGTCATGATGCGAATCATGGTCGGGCGCAATGCTTTGACGACGATGACAAGGCCAATCACGAGAAAATAAACACCGAGCAACGGTTTAAGCACTGTGTTGTCAATATGGGTTACCAGAAAGGTTCCCAGAACCGCGCCGGCGATGGCAGGAATTGTGAGTTTTTTTAGCAAGCTGAAGTCCAGATTACCCAGGCGCCAGTGTGAAACGGCGGCGGCGCCGCCGCCAAAGATTTCCGCCATATGAACCGTGGCACTTAAGGCTTGCGGTGGAAACCCGATGCTGAGCATCACTCCGGATGAAAGGGAGCCAAAGGCCATGCCCAGCGCACTGTCCACCAGTTGTGCCACAAATCCGATCACGACATAGAGCAGGAAAGACCAGTCCATCGGGGAGCCCTGTGTCTTGTGGGGGCCGTCACGCCATGAAGCGGTCAGATTACTCTTGATAGCGTTTCAGCGCGAGCACGGCGTTGAGGCCGCCGAAGGCGAAGGAGTTTTTCAGGGCGACATCGATCTGCATCGGGCGGGCGGCGTTGGGGACGATGTCGAGCGCGCATTCGGGGTCGGGGGCGAGGAAGCCCATTGTGGGTGGCGCGATCTGTTCCTGCAGCGCCAGGGTCGTGGCGATCATTTCCAGTGCTCCTGCGCCGCCGAGGGCGTGGCCAAACAGGGATTTGGTGGCGGATGTCGGAATGGTTGCGGCGCGCGCGCCGAAGACCTGATACAGCGCCTTGGTTTCCGTGAGGTCGTTGGCGCGGGTTCCCGTGCCGTGGGCGTTGATGTAATCGACCTGTTCCGCCGTGATTGCGGCATCAGCCAACGCGCCGCGCACGGCGCGCGCCATGCCGTCGGCGTCGGGGCTGGTGAGGTCGCGGGCGTCGGCGCTCATGCCGAAACCGGCGAGTTCGGCATAGATTTTCGCGCCACGTTTTTGTGCCGCTTCCAGCGTTTCCAGAATCAGAACGGCGCCGCCTTCGCCAAGCATCATGCCCTGGCGGTCTTTCGAGAAGGGGCGGCAGACATCAGGCGCCATGACACGCAGCGCGTCCCAGCCCTTGAGCGCGCCGAAGGTCAGGGTTGCTTCGGAGCCGCCGGTGATGGCGATATCGGACATGCCATTACGCACCATGTGCAGGGCTGTGCCGATGGCGTGAGTGGCGGAGGCGCAGGCCGAAGCGATGGCGAAAGACGGCCCTTGCGCCCCCAGCTCCATGCTGACCTGACTTGCGCCCGCGTTGGACATCAGGCGTGGAATGGTCAGTGGGTGCAGCCGGGCGCTGGGTTGCGTCATCCGATCATAGCTGTCTTCCAGCGTTTGCTGGCCGCCTGCGCCGGTGCCGAGAATCGTGGCGCTCCGCAGCGCCAGTTCCGGCGTCATGGTCAGGCCGCTGTCGCGCCAAGCCTCGCGCGCGGCGACGACCGCGAATTGCGCGAAGCGGTCATAGAAGCCGATGCGCTTCGGGTCAAAATGCTGCTCCGGCACATAGTCGGGAATCGGGCAACAGGGAAAAGTGACGACTGTGCCGTTGGGACGGGTAAAAGCGCGCGAACTGACGCCAACCTTGCCGGCGAACAGGTTGGCCTTGAAAGTCGGAACATCGAGGCCAATCGGCGCGATGACGCCCAGACCGGTGATGACGACGCGACGCATGCGGTTCTTTCTAACGGTGGGCTGAGGCTTCCGGCACAATCATTATGCGGCGGAAGATTTCAGTTTGATCTGCTGTTCGACCAGATTAACGACCTGGCCCAGAGTTTCAAATTCCTGATTCTGCGCGTTGGCGTTAAAGGGCAGCTCGACATTGTATTTGTCTTCGAGCGCGAAAACGATTTCGACAACGTCAAGCGAGCTGATGCTCAGATCGCTTAATTTCGCGGTCAAATCCAGTTTGCTGCGGTCAACCATCGCTTTGGTCGCGATGATGTCCAGAATTTCATTGGTCAATGCCGTGTTGGTCATCAGCAATATTCCCGTGTTGCGCGGTGGAACATAATTAATGAAGTCAGAGCGTTAGCCGTTTTTGGTGTCGGGCTCAAGCCTCTTGACGCGTGCGGTTAGCGCTTCGACATTATTAAAGAGCGATTTCAAGCGGTTGGTGTGGATCAAAATCTCCAGAGCCTTGGCGCGGGGCAGAGCCGGAATGCCGGCATAAAGCTGTTTTGGCGGGATATTGCCGGTGACGCCGCTCATTGCCATCAGCACGGCGTCGTCGCCGATCTGGACATGGTCGGCGATGCCGGACGCGCCGCCGATGACGACGCGGTCGCCGATGACCGTGCTGCCGGCGATGCCGACGCGGCCGCAGATCATGCAGTCTTCGCCGATTTGGACATTATGGCCGATCTGAACATGGTTATCGATTTTGGTGCGGGCGCCGATGCGGGTCGGCGCGATTGTGCCGCGGTCAATGGCGGTATTGGCACCGATTTCGACGGCATCGCCGATGATCACCGTGCCCAGAGAGGCGATTCGCAGCAGGCTTTGGTTGGTCGCCGTGATCGCGCCATCGGCTTTTGCCGCTTCGACACTGCCGCGTTCCTTGGTCACGAAGCTGAAGCCGTCGCTGCCGATGCTGGCGTTGAAGTGAAACAGGCAGTCCGCGCCGATCACGCAATCCGCGCCGATGCGGACGCCAGCGCGCAGCACGGTGCGGGCGCCGATGCGCGCGCCGGATTCGACCGTGACCTGGCTTTGCACTTGCGCGCCCTCATCAATGACGGCGTCAGGTCCGATGACGCAATAAGGGCCGATCAGAACGTTCGGGCCAATGCTGGCGCTGGGGTCAATCACCGCGCTGGCGTGGATGCCGGAGCCGAAACGCGGTTCGGGCGCAAACAGATTGGTCAGAATGGCCATGGCCACACGTGGCCGCCTTACAACCAGACAGGCATCGAGCAAGCCGGGTTCGATGGCGGTGTCGGCGCTGACCACCGCCGCTTCGACGCGGTGCGGGCGGAGCAGGGGCAAAAGGTCTTTGTCCATGGCCAGCGCCAGATCATGGTGGTCATGCCAGGCCGTGGGATGAACCAGGCGTCCGGCCATGCGCGTCGCTCCGCCGATCAACGTGGCATCGAGCCTTTCGGCCAGTTCTTGCAGGGAATAAAGACGGGAAGGCATGGCATGCTCAAAAATCATTTGCGTCGGCGGGGACTATAGGGGCAATTTTGCGGCATGGCAAAAATTGTCTGTATTTTATGTGTTTTATTGGTTGCGGCGTCTGGTTCTGCCGTGGCGGCGCGCGCCGCGCCGTCCGCCACGCCGCTGGAGCCGGAGGGAGCGCCGGTCTTGCGCGAAGTGCGGCGCGCCGATGGCGGTTTGAATCATTGTGTGGTGGATCAAGCCTATGGCAACGGCATGCGTTTGAATCTGGCGCGCAGCGTGGACGGACGCATGAATCTTGGGATTGTCGCGCCACGGGCGATCTATGATCCCGGCACGTCATATCCGGTGCGGCTGGAACTGGGAACGGCGCCGATGCGCGTGACCAAAGCGCGGGCGGTGGACGCGACCATGCTGCTGATCGATCTGGAAAAGGATGCGGAATTTGCGCCGCAACTGCTGCAGGCGCGGGCGCTGGCGGTCGTCGGGCGTACCGACCGGATGGAATTTTCCGTGCCGCAAGCGGCGGCGATGCTGGCGCAACTGGAACAATGCGCGGCGGCGCGTGACCTTGTTTTGCCGCCATCCTTGCGAGAACTGCTCCATGCTGCCGGATTGGGGGGCAGTGTGGCTGTCGATCCGGGGGCGACTCCTGACGGGCACACTTTCGCCGATTATGTCTGGCGCTTTGGCGCTTTAACCGGCGGGGCGCGGCAACGCGAGCTGAGCCGCGCCGTAGATTTTGCGGGAATCGTCAAGGCGCAACTGGCGGTACTCAAGGAACGTTGCCGGGGCGTGTGGCGGGAAGATGCGACGGAACTCGTCAGTTTCGGCGCGGCGCGTCAGCAACGCGCGGTGCTGACCTGTGCGCGGGAACAAGATGGCGCAGCGATGGGCATCCTGTTCCATCAGGCCGCGGACGGGAAGCTCTCGATCATCTCGCATGCCGGAGTGCTGACGGACAAAGAAAATATACGCGCGGTCACCGTACGGCTGGCCGAGGTGCTGGCCAAGGGGGCTGAAAGAAAAGCGCAGGAGTGATGCCGGGTTACCCTGGTTGCGCCGTGCGTGATGTGCGCGACTGTTTCAGAGGCGTGAGCCATGCGCGTACCATAGGATACTTATCATCGAAGCCTGTATCCTTAACGTCGGCGATTGCGATAAGGCTATATCCCGCTTTACGGAAGTGGCGCTCAAGCCGCGACACTTGGCGGTTGAACTCTGGAATCACGAAGCGCTCAGCAAACCATGCCGGCTTGAGAATATAAGTGCCAAAATCTGGCGGACGCTTGGGAATTGTGAAGCCGCGATGTTTCTTGGGCTGTTGATTCCAGTAAGTGAAATGGTGTGCCCATGCGGGCATTGTCTTTCCACGCATGATGCCTTTGCTATCGATCATGATGTCGTTAATGGCGACTTGGGTGACAAGCTTCGCAGACTCCTTGAAAAAGGCATCAGCTTTTTGACGATTGCCGTTTTCTGCCGCACGATAGGCGCGATCAAAAAGATAGTTTGACCTTAGTTCATACAGGCAGGAACGGAACACACCGATTTTGTGAAATTCACTCATTATATATCTCCATCCGGATCGACGTCATGACATGCCGCAACAGACGCTATGACCACAATAATGCGCCAAGGTAAAAACAAAAGCATTCTATGTCGAGAGGAAAACGGGGGATCATCTTGCGCGTTCGCGCACCAAAAAATGGTAGGTCGATTTCAATGCGCCGAGTCACGCGAAGCCGGTGTGGTTAAGGCGGCATTCACCAAGATTTTTTTGAATCCGCACCGGAATCGCCGCGGGAAGACGGTAGATAAGGCGCATAAATCCAGGAAAATCCGTATGATCAACTTTTGTTGAGAATTTTAGCAAATAGTCAATCAAATATCCCTAGAATGCATTTATTGAGATGTGACGCGACGTGTATTGAGATATTTGAGCATATGGCGACGTTACTGTATTTGTGACGCGCGTGTGGGGAAAACAACGATGTATATTGAGTTACCGCAGCGCCAGCTGGCGATTTCGGTCGCGGCAGACCAGTTGCACTATGATCCAGTGCTTGGTGTCCCCGACAGGTTCGGGCTTGGCAATATCATTGAGCAGGTTTTGCAGCAGGCCACGCAACGCACCATGACGGCCGGCTATTTTGTGATCGGCATCGATCGCATGAAGATGATCAGCCAGGCTTTCGGTCCCGGCATCGGCCATGAGGTGCTGTCCGTCGCGGCGCAGACTTTGGTGCGCTACTGCGCCAACCGCGCACATTTGTGCTGGCTCGGTGGCGATATGTTCGCTGTGCTGATGATGCATGTCGCGCCGGAAGAGGTGGGCGCGCGCGCCGCCGAGATGCTGAAACTGTTCCGCGATCCCGGTCATGCCTGGCCGAAGGGCGTGCATGTCACCGTATCCATTGGTGGCGTCGCTCTTCCGCACGCCGCAGCGACCGCTCATGACGTGATGCATGCCGGAGAAAACGCTTTGCAGGAAGCTAAACTGTCCGGACGCAATTGCATGATGGTCTATACGCCCGTCGTCAAGGATGCGACGCGCGAGGCGATGCTGATCGCTAACCGCGTGCAGCACGCGTTGCACGACAACGCCGTATATCTGGCCTATCAACCGGTCGTATGTTCGGCCAGCGGAGAAGTGCTGTTCTATGAGGCGCTGGCGCGACTGTTCGATGAACGTGGTCAATCGATCCCGGCGGCGTATTTTATTCCTGCGGTCGAGCGGATGGGACTGGCGTTTCAACTGGACTGCCGGGTGCTGTCGTTGGTCGTGGCGGAATTGAGGCTGCATGCCGGATTGCAATTGGCCATCAATATTTCCACCAGCACCGCCGAGCATCCGGAATGGAACGTTTTTATGGAAGCGGAACTGGAAGGACGGCGTGATCTGGCGTCACGACTGATTATCGAAATTACCGAAACCGTGCCGATGCGCGACATCGCGATGGCGCGCCGCTTCGTCGATTTTGCCAGAAGTCTGGGCGGCAAAGTGGCGCTGGACGATTTCGGCGTTGGTTATACCACGATGCAGCAACTGACCGGGCTTGATGTGCAGATGATGAAGCTGGATCGGACTCTGGTCGCCGGCATCGACGGCAATGTGGAGCAACAGCGGGTGATCCGCGCCATGATAGCTCTGGCGCGGTCATTGGGGTTGAAGATCGTCGCCGAGGGAGTCGAGGATTCGGCGGTCGCGGCGTGGCTCTCCGCCGAGAATGTTGAGATGCAGCAAGGGTTCCATCATGGCCATCCCGTGTTAGACAAGCCGTGGCGGCGCACGGCGGCGTAACCGGACATGGGCGGCATTATTATCCGGGTATAATTTAAAGAATAAGCGCTTGTCCGGTTTGCGTTGTTGACCCGTCACCGGGCAGCTGTGGCGACGGTTGTGCCGTGCCGTTCTGTAATGCCGTCAGAGTTTCCAGTTTTTCCCGCGCTATTTTTTGCAAATCTTGCAGTCTGGGATTTTGCACGCTGTGTTTGACGACGATTGCGACGGCGGCGATGGCAAACGGTACATATTGTGGGCCGCCCTCGGCGAGCTGGCCGGCGGCCTGAAGCAATGGCCTGCCGATTTTTTGTGGATTTTCGGGCACGCGTGCTGCGAGGCTCGTTACCGCCGCTTGCAGTTCTTTATAATAGTTCCTGCCAGCATGATGCGGCATCGCGGCGGAGAAGGTATTGTTTCTGGTCATCAATGTATCCTTGATAAGATTAAACGCTCTTTGATGGCGGCATCAAACATGTTTTTGCAATATGATCATGCGCGTTGATATAAATAGTGCTGTTTACAAACCGTCCTAGGGTGGCGTGGCAGAAGGATTCCGGATTGTTTTGGTTAAACTTTTGAGTCGTTCATCGGGGGTAATCGCCGCGTCGGCCAGACCGGGGTGCTTTGCGACAATCTCTTTAATGACTATTTCTGCGATGTAGCGAACAAGACTCGACGGGTCGGTTGTAAAGTCTTTTGCCCAGTCCAGGATGATCGCGGCCTTGTCTGGGCGTGCAGCCGCAATCGCGTTTAGTGCCCACAGTCCGGCGTGACGGACTTTATCTTCTGGATCGGTCGAGGCAAGCGTTGCCAAGGAGAGCACCGTGTCGGCCAGCTTGGGCTGTGCCGCGACAAGAACGCCAAGCGTCATTTGCGTTTCAAGGCGGACGCGCGGTTCCGGGTCGCCGGCAACGCGTTGTACATGAGGTAATGCCGTTTCGGCCATTTCTGGATGTTGTTTAACCATTTTCCTAAGCGTCTTCAGCGCGCTTTCGCGCAGATAACTATCCGGATCGGTCACGGTCGTTATCATCAAGGGCAGTATGGTGTGAGCCAGGTCGGGGCGTTCTTTGATAATCTCGTCAAGCGTCAGATGTACGCCATAGCGGACATGCTTATCATAACTGGTCGCGGCGGCTATCGCCAAAGGTAACACCGCCTCGGCTCTGCCGGGGTGCTTTTTGACGATTGTTTGCAAAACCAACTGGGCATTAAAGCGGATGCGGCCTGTGCTGTCGGCAGCAGCAGTCTCATTCTCGGTCACTTCCGTGTCGGCCAAGGCGCGGTATTTTTCGACAATCAGCTTGAGCGCCTGCCACGCACCGAGCTTATGCAATGCCTGCTGCGCGCGGTACTTGCTACTGCCATGTTCGGAAGCGGCTGTTTTTGCCACAGCCAGTGCCGTGTCGGTCTGGTCCGGGTGCTTTTCGAGAATCACGCCAAGCGTATCCTGTGCGGTATCTCTGGCACTCCATTCCGTTTCGGCGATGACATTTCGTGTCACGCTTGTGGTCAATGCTGCATCAATCAGATCAGGGCGACGCCTGACAATGACATTAAGCACCTTCTGCGCGACTTCACGGATGTGCGATTCCGGGTCGGTAAGTGCGGTATGCGCCACGCTTGCGGTCAGGATCGCGTCGGCAAGCTGTGGATCGTTTTTCAGTTTCTGGGTCAGCGCCTCAAGAAACCCCCACTTGGTTGTCGCGTCTTTAGCCTGCGCAAAAATACCGGCAATAAACGCACCGTCCACTTTTTCCATAAGCCTACCTCAAATATAGCTCAATATGCCGCAGGCATTATACTAACAGGCAAGGTGTGAAACCAAATGTTGAAATGTCTCCTGCCCGGCGGAGTTTTCCCGGTGCCAACAGAAGGCGTGTTTCTCCATAACCTAGGTTTTTCAGTGGGTTAACCGCAGGATGCGGTGCTGATGCCGGAGAGGGTCAGGTCGAAGAGCCGGGTTGCGGCATGATCGGAAGGCGCAGGTTCAGGCTCTTCTGATGAATACGGGCGCGATTAACCGGGGCGTAGAGCTGCTTGCTGGCTTCGGCCAGCAGGACGCCGCCCATCGTCGGGACAAGCGCCGCGCCCCAGCGTTCGGTGAAGCCGCCCAGTTTCTGCCAGAGGGCGCCCTGCCATGGGGGCAGATACAGCGCGCGGGTTACCCCCTCGGGCAGGAAGCTGTTGTCACGCAGGATGTCTTTCAACTGCGAGGGCGAGAAAGGCTGGCCTGCTCCAAAGGGGGTGGCGTCGCTCATCGCCCAAATACCGCGTCGGTTGGGGACAACGGTGATCATACGGCCGCCGCTTTTCAACACGCGCCAGACCTCGCGCAGCAGGGCACTGCTGTCCGTGGCGCTTTCCATCACATGCAGCAACAGGACGCGGTCGATGCTGTTATCCGGGAGTGGCAGGCTGAGCGTGTCGGCCAAGGCGGTGCGGTTGGGACCTTCTTTGGGCCAATAGACCACGCCCTGTGCGGCGGGCATCAGTGCAAAAATGCGGTTGGTCTGTTCCAGCCACGGGCGCAGCACCGGCGTGGCAAAGCCGAGTGCAAGAAGATGCATGCCGTGCAGGTCAGGCCAGATTTGCCGCAATTTCTGGCGCAGCAGGCGGCGGGTGGCGTGGCCGAGCGGCGAAAGATAGAAGGCGCGAAGATCGACGATGTCGGTGGTCATAGGCCGGAGTTTCACAGGGGCGGGGGCGGGGCGCAAGCGGGAAAGTGACGTGGTGGTGGCAGGATTTAGTCAACACTCTATTAAACACTGTTAACTAGACTGCGACGCCATGGCATTCGTGATCGATCTGTTGCCGGCCTTCGCCGACAATTATATCTATCTGCTGGGCGACACCGAGCTGGGGCTGGCGATGGTCGTCGATCCCGGCGATGCAGATGTAGTGAAACGCGGCTTGCAGAAGCGCGATTGGCATTTGACGCTGATTCTCAATACCCATCATCACAACGATCATGTCGGCGGCAACGCGGTCTTGAAACAGGCTTATGGTGCGGCGATTATTGGGCCTCATGCGGAACGCGCCAAAATCGGCAATCTTGACCGCGCCGTCAGCGACGGCGACACGGTAACTTTTTCCGATTTGCGCGCCAAGATTATCGGCGTGCCTGGCCACACCGCCGGTCATATCGCGTTTCACTTTCCCCAGCTTGATGCCTTGTTCTGCGGCGATGCGTTGTTCGCGCTGGGCTGTGGCCGGATCTTCGAGGGGACAGCGGCGACGACATGGGAATCGTTGCAGAAATTGCGCGCCCTGCCGCCGGAAACCAAAATCTATTGCGGCCATGAATATACCGAAGAGAACGCGCGCTTTGCGCTGGTTCTGGAAAAAGATAATGTCGCCTTGCTCCAGAAATTGCGGCAGGTTAAAAACCTGCGGCAGCAGGGTGCGCCGACTTTGCCCACGTTGCTGGCCGATGAACGTCGGCTCAACCCGTTTCTTCGGGTCGATCAGCCGGATTTTCAGGCGGCGCTGACGCGGCAGGGCTTTCCGGCAGACGGGGTCGCGCCGGCCGCTATTCTCGCCGCTTTGCGCGCGGCGAAAGACCGTTTTCAGTAGGAGGTGCAGTTGGAACAGTATTTTATCGAAGCCTTGAGCGGCTATTGGAGTGTGCCCATCGTCGCTGTCAATTTGACGATCATGCTGCATCTGCTGGGTGCCTTGGTGCTGGGGCTGATTGTCGGGTATGAGCGTTCTTATCACGGTCGCGCTGCAGGGATGCGAACTTATGGGCTGGTCTGCATGGCCTCGGCGGCGTTGACCGTCATTGCGGGTTACCCGAGCTTTTGGTTCGGTGAGCATGCGCCCACCATCATCACCAATGATCCGACACGCACGATACAAGGTATTGTGACCGGGATCGGTTTTCTTGGCGCTGGAATCATCATGAAGGACGGGATGAATATCAGCGGCCTGACCACCGCCGCGTCGATCTGGGCTTCTTCGGCGATAGGTATTTTGGTGGGCGTGGGATTTTTCGCGGCGGCGGTGTTTCTCACGCTGCTGTCGGCGATCTTTATGATGTGGGGCAGCAAGCTGGAGGCGCTGTTGCCGAAGCGGCACGCGATTATGGTGATCCTTTTGTTCAAACATGACTATGTTTTGCCGGAAGAAAAGCTGCATAAGATCGCAGAGGATCGTGGTTTTGAAGTTGCCAAGGGGACGATTGCTACCATCTGGCGGCACGGGCAGCAGGAATGGCAATTCGTCGCCATTTCGCAGGGGCGCCAACATGGCGCGTCGATCATCAACTGGTCGAACGAATTGCCGGGGATTGAAGGGCTGGAGAGCTATCGCTTGTCACATGCGCGGAACTAAGATGTTGCGTTCAGGCGCTGGGTCTCAGGGCGTGTGAAGGTACGCAAGCCTTGCCCTTGCGCCGGTGAGGCTGCGCCGCGATGCAGAATCCGGTGTTATAATTTTCCCGGTGCTATAATTTTCTTTGCAGCAGCGCTTGCCGCACCAGCTCGATTGTCGAAGGGAAATGTGGGACATTATTGAGTTCGCCAAAGTCGAACCAGCGCGCGTCGGTGGCGTCCGAGGCGGGGGTGACGTCGCCTTCCCGCCATTCGGCGGCGACGGCGGCGAGCAGAAAATGATAGTCGGGCGTCGGACTGTCCGAAGGTTCGATCACATCCACGGTCGTGAAGCTGGCATAGGGCGCGCACAGGATGCCGGTTTCTTCGCGCACTTCGCGGATTGCGGCCTGAAAAACGGTTTCGCCCAGATTGAGCGCACCGCCGGGTAGCCCCCAGATGCCGGCGCGCGGTGGTTTGGCGCGCAGGGTGAGCAAGAATTTGTCTTCCTGAAAAACCAGGACGACAACGCCCGCCCAGGGACGGGTGGGGCGGTGACGGGAATCGCCGCGCCGCGCGGATTGAGTTGCGGTGGGTTTAGCGCGTTTTGTGGGCATGGTGCGCTTGATGCTGCTGCCAGAGATCGCGGAATGGGCCGGGTGTGACGTTGAGTGCGGTGAAGGTGCCTTGCTGCACAATTTTTCCGTTCTGCATGAAGCAAATCCAGTCGAAACGTGGCAGCAGATGCAGCCGGTGTACCGACACGATCATGGCCTTGGCGGCCATGGCCGTGAACAGCCGGTCGAAGATGAGGTTTTCTGTGGTGATGTCAACATGACTGGTGGGTTCGTCGAGCAGCAGCAGCGACGCGGTTTGCGCCGCGATCAAGCCGCGCGTCAGTGCCAGGCGCTGTTTCTGGCCGCCCGAGAGATTGACGCCGCGTTCGCGGATGTCGGTTGCGAGTCCGTGCGGCAAGCGCTCGACAACTTTATCGAAGGTGGTGATATGCAGAGCGGCGGCGACGATTTCATCCGGGACGGCGATGTCAAGCGTCAGGTTATAGTGAATGGTGTTCTCGAAGATTTCGGCATCTTGCGGCACAAGCGTGGTCAGCGCCGCGAGGGGGCGCAGATCGGCGAAATTCTCTCCGTCGCGCGTGAGCGTCACGCTCTGGGGATCGTAGAGGCCGCGCAGCAGAGTCAGGAGCGTGGTTTTTCCCGCGCCGCTCGATCCGACCAGTGCAATTTTACGACCCTGCGGAATATCGAGATCGACCTGCTGCAGACCATGTCCGTGCTTGTCATGTTTTTGATGCGCGAAAGTAAGGCTGCGGATGGATAGATGCTGCCAGGCCGTGGGCACATCGGTTTCCGGGCGCGGCGGCAGGGCGGAAAAATCGGCGGCGATGCCGTCCACGGCGCGCACGTCGGTTTGCCAGCGGACGTAGTTTTGATAAGAGAGCATGAACTGGAAGAAAAGCTGGTTGATGATGACGAGATACTGAAAAATTGCCACGACAGGGCCGAGCGCCATCACGGAACCTGTATTCATATGCGTGGTGACGTAAAGCAGCAGCATCAGAATCTGCGTGATGCTAACCGTGATGAAGCCGACGCACCATTTCATTTCATTGAGCGTGATTTCACGCCATCGTGCCGTGCGCACCGCGCCGATCCGGGCGTCGATTTCGTCCTGCGTACTGCGGGTCAGGCGCAGCGTGATCACGGTGACGATGTTGCTGATATAATCGAACAACCCGGCTTTGACGCGGTGATCATATTCGTTAACGCGCTGATAGAGCGGGATCAGGTGCGTTTTATCCATCCAGAGCGAGAAAACGAACGCGCTGCCGGTAAGGAGGAAAGTGCCCGCCGCGATGATGGGAGCATAATAACACAAGGCTGCAAGCGTACCGATATAGCGCACTGCCGACTGGATGATGATGAATTGTTCACCGGCGAAGGTGTCGAGCGCCTGGCCGGCTTTGCTGATCCGGTTGATGGTCGCGCCGGAATGATGATCTTGATGCCAACGCAGCGGCAGCGCCATGATCTTGGCGTAATAATGATTGGTGAAGTTGCGGAAAATCACGAAGGCGAGACGACGTTCCATAATGCGCGCCGGGCCGTGGAAGCACCAGAAAACCAGCACCAGGCCACAATAGATGGCGCACCAGGACATCAGCTGCGGCAGGAGGTCAGAGGGTGGTAATTGCAGGAGATCGACAATCTTGCCGAAGGCCCAGGGCTGAAACAGCAGGACGATATTGGCAGTGATGCATAGAGCATAGACCAGCACCATACGGCCGCGTTGCGGGGCGACAAAGTTCCAAGCCTGGCGCACCAGGAATATATAGGGATTATGGCGCATGGCCGGAGTTTATCGAGGATTTCTTTTGTTTTCCAATGGATAAAGTCTCAGGCGGCGGATGATTTTTTGGCGCGGTGGCGGTAAAGCGCGAGCAGGGTCGAGAGCAGGAGGGTGACACTGGCGATGACCATGAGGATGAGATTGTTGTAAGCGGCATAGGCAATCCAGAGCAGCAGCGTCAGCGCCATGCCGGCGCGGATGCGTTGCGGCTGGCTGTGCGTTTCCACGAAACGCGCCGTGCTGGCAGCGATCAGGGGCAACAGATCCGTGCTGTGCTGAACGGCCAGAAAAACGCCCAGCAGCGCAAGAAGCGCGGCGACGATGTTCCGGTACAGCATGGTGCGGCGCATAAGGTGATCCGGCGTCACGATCTGCACCAGGCCGCCAAAAACGGCGATCATGATGCCATAGGCTCCCGCCGGTGCCTGCATCATCCAGAAATGTATACCGTAGCATACATCCATGACGGCTTTGCCGGCCAGCATCCGCCGCCGCTGTTTGATGTGATAGACAAATAACCCGCTGATAAGGGCCAGCGCGAAAGGAATGGCTGCAGGCTGGCTCAGGAGCGCGGCAATTTGCTGGAGATACTGATCCGTGAAGATGGTCACGCGATATATTGTCCGCCATTGACGGGCAAGGTTGCGCCGGTGATGAAGCCGGCGTCGTCGCTGGCCAGAAACAGCGCAGTGCGGGCGATTTCTTCGGGACGACCCAGGCGTTTGACCGGGATTTTGGCGATGATGGCGTCGACGACATTCTGCGGCACGGCGCGCACCATGTCGGTATCGATATAGCCGGGAGCGATGGCGTTGATCGTGATGCCTTTGGCGGCGCATTCCTGCGCCAGCGCCTTGGTGAAGCCGATGACGCCTGCTTTGGCCGCAGAATAATTGGTCTGGCCGATCTGCCCTGCCTGGCCGTTGATTGAACTGATATTGATAATCCGGCCGAAGCCGCGCGCGCGCATGCCTTCGATCACCAGTCGCGTCATGTTGAACAGCGAATCCAGATTGGTGGTTATGACTTCCTGCCACTGCTTCGGCGTCATTTTGTGCAGCAACGCGTCGCGAATGATGCCGGCATTATTGACCAGAATATCCGGCGCGCCGAGTTCGGTAGTAATTTGCGCGATGCCCTGCTCACAGGATTTAAAATCGCCGACATCGAATTTAAAGACGGCGATGCCGGTGCGGGTTTTGAATTCCTGCGCCGCTGCGTCATTGCCGTGATAGGTGGCGGCGACTTTGCAGCCGCTGGTATGCAGTGCCGTGGCAATGGCGGCGCCGATGCCGCGGGTTCCGCCGGTGACGATGGCGATGCGGGTCATTTTTTTATCACTCCTGAAGATTTGGGCGTTGCGGGGGCGGGGGCTGCCGCCGCTTCCAGTGGCAGGCGCGCGATCAAGCGCATGTCGTGGGTGATGGCGGAGCCGCGATGGTCGGCCGCATCTTTAAGCAGATAAACCCGCTTGTAGCCAAGCGCTAAAAATTGCGGCAGCGCAACAAGGGTTTGCGAAATCATGCGCGTCGGGTGCAGGCTGTTGGCGCAATAAAGCAAAATCGGCGCGGTTTTATCCGGCGCCAAGCGGGAGATTTTATCCGCAGCGATATCCATGCCCAGATGACGCGCGCCTTTGATATGCGATTTGGCGTAAGCGTCGGCATCGCGCAGATCGAAGACTGTGGTTTTGGTCTGGCGCATCAATTCAAGAAAACGCGGGACATCAATAGTGTGGGCGGCATAATCGGCGCGCGTGACCAGCAGGCGGTATTCTGTGGCCGAAAGCGGTTTGACCGGAGTTTCGGCGGCGGTGGCGGGGACGCAGATCAACAAAGTCAAGATGAGGCATACGGAAGTCCAAACCTGCATGCACGGCAAGGCAGAGGGGCTTTTTTGCGCCGGGGATACGGCGCGAACGGGATACAGCCGGACTTCATCATCCGACAACCTGCGCCGGTATGACGGCGGGGCAGGCGGCATCATGCCGCTTCGACGCACATGGCGATGCCCATGCCGCCGCCAATGCACAGGGTGGCCAGGCCTTTTTTGGACGCGCGTTTCTGCATTTCATGCACCAGCGTCACCAGAACACGGCAGCCCGAGGCGCCGATGGGATGACCGAGCGCAATCGCGCCGCCATTGACGTTGACGCGCGCCGGGTCCCATCCCATATCCTTGTTCACGGCGCAGGCCTGAGCGGCGAAAGCTTCGTTCGCCTCGATCAGATCAAGGTCTTTGGCCTGCCACCCGGCTTTGGCCAGAGCGGCGCGGCTGGCCGGAATTGGTCCGGAGCCCATCAGCGCCGGATCGACACCTGCTGTTGCCCATGCGGCGATGCGCGCCAGCGGTTTGAGGTTGCGGCGCGCGGCTTCATGCGCCGTCATCAGCACGACGGCGGCGGCACCATCATTAATGCCCGAAGCATTGCCCGCTGTGACCGTGCCGTCGGGTTTGAAGGCGGGCTTGAGTTTCGCCAGCGCGTCCGGGGTCGTGCCGAAGCGCGGAAACTCATCCTGCGTCACGGTTTCTTCGCCCTTTCTGGTTTTGATCGTCACGGGGACGATTTCCGCCGTGAATTTTCCGGCCTTGATCGCCGCTTCGGCCTTGTTCTGCGAGGCCAGCGCCAGCGCGTCTTGCACCGCGCGGGTGATCTGCCACTGCGCGGCGACATTCTCCGCCGTGATGCCCATGTGATAGTTATTGAAGATGTCCCACAGCCCGTCCTGAATCATGGTGTCGATCATGGCGGCGTTGCCCATTTTTGTGCCGTTGCGGAGATGCAGGCAATGCGGTGCTTGGCTCATGCTCTCCATGCCGCCGGCGATGACGATCGTGTGCTGGCCGGAGGCGATAGCCATCATGCCGTTGGCAACAGCACGCAGGCCGGAACCGCAGATTTGATTGACGGCATAGGCGGTTTTGGCGTCGGGAATGCCCGCCGCCCGTGCGGCTTGACGCGCCGGCCCCATACCAGCACCAGCCGGGAGGACGTGACCGAGGACGACTTCATCGACTTCGGCAGGCGCGAGGTTGGCGCGCGCAAGCGCTGCTTTAAGCGCGATGCCGCCCAGTTCGGCGGCACTGAGACTGCTGAGGCCGCCGTTGAAGGCGCCGATGGGCGTGCGCGCGGCACTGACGATGACGATGTCGGACATGGGGGACTCCGGAAAAATGAGAATAAATTATCGGGTGAAGATTAGGCGGTGGGGTGGGGGTTGGCAAGGTGCGTGGCAGGACGGTAGTGTCCCAGTTTGAATATAGCTTACCATTATATGGCGTCATACCGGCGCAAGCCGGAATGACGCTTAGTTATTTTGGTTAAGCTATATTCAAACTGAGGCATCATTGGCAGGACGGGCGTTGTGGCGCTATTATTCCGCCAGCGGCAGGGTGATGCAGAAACGGGCGCCGTGGATTACGCCTTGGGGCGTGGTGCGGTTTTCGGCCCAGATTTTTCCGCGGTGGGCTTCGGTGATCTGTTTCGCGATGCTTAATCCCAGACCCGAATGGGTGCCGAATTTTTCGGTCTTTGGACGTTCGCTGTAGAAACGGTCGAAAATCGTCGCCAGTCTGGTTTCTGGAATGCCGGGGCCGTCATCTTCGACGCTGATCTTGACCACCGCGCCGTCGCGTTCGGCGGCAAGACACACCGTGCTGCCAGACGGGGTAAAGGACAGCGCATTGTCGATCAGGTTTTTCAGTACTTGCGTGAGGCGACCCTCGACGCCGCGCACTTTGAGATTCAGCGGCAGTTTGCCGGTCAGGGTGACCCGCGCTGCCGTCGCGCCTGATGCCGCGACCGGGGCGTAATAATCCGCAAGCGTCGCCAGCATCTGGCCGATATCGATCAGTTCGGTGGCGGCGCGGCTGAGTTCCGCATCGAGACGCGAGGCGCTGGAGATGTCGGTGATGAGGCGGTCGAGGCGCAGGACGTCATCCTGAATCACGGCCATAAGTTTTTGCAGACGTTCCGGATCTTTCACGCGTCCGGCGGTTTCTACCGCGCTGCGCAGCGAGGTCAGCGGGTTCTTGATTTCGTGTGCGACATCGGCGGCGAAATTTTCGATGGCGCTGAGCCGTACCGCCAGTGCCGCCGTCATTTCGCGCAGCGCCCGTGATAATTCGCCGATTTCATCATGGCGCGCCGTCAGATCGGGAATCTGCCGCTGCGCCAGCAGCGCCGCGCCGCCGCCGAGACCCGTTGCCTGCGCCTGATCCTGCTGCACATCCTGCACCGCCGAAGCCAGACGCCGCAGCGGCTCGGCGATGGTGCGCGCCAGATAGGCCGAGAGCAGGACGGTGAAGACCAGCACCGCCAGAAAGGCTTTCAGCACATCGGCGCGGACATCGGCCAGCGCGGCATCGATTTTGGCGCTCGAACGCGTGACCATGACCGCGCCCAGCACCTGTTTATACCCTTGCACCGGCACGGCGACGCCGAGCATCAGACCGCCTTTCGGCAGTCGCCAGACCTGTGCGGCAATCGTGCCGACCAGAGCCTTGCCCGCAATCATGTACTGCTCGGCATCCTGTTGCGGCTTTTCGTCATAGGGGGCGAAATATTTCTTCGGCAGGCGTTGCGCCACCCACTGAGTGAGCTGCCACCAGAAACGACCGAGGCGCTGATTGGGCGGCGGGGGGATGTCCTCGATCTGGATTGCCGCGCGCGTGCCGGACAAAATCCGGCTGTCGGCGATCAGGGCGCCGTCATCATCGAACAACCGCATGCGGCTGTCGGAGGATTCAACCAGACGCCGTACCATCGAGCGCGCTAGGTCGGGCGACAGCATATTGCGTTCATCTTCGCCGACGATGAACGCGCCTTCACCCAGTGCGCCGGCGAAGATGCGGGCTTCGAAACTGAGAGCTTCGAGTTCCGACTGGATGAGGCGTTCCTGATACCGACCCAGATAAAGCATGCTGCCGCCCAGGATCGCCAGCGCGAGCGTGTTGACCGCGAGAATCCGCCAGGTCAGGGGAGAAATCCGGGCAGTGAGAGGAAACAGGCGACGCAGCATGGCGGTCTTTATAGCCGGTTGACGCGGCAGATAACAACGGCGGCTGATCGGGGATGCTGTGCCGCGATACGCCGGGAATCAGGCCATGATACCGGCGTCCACGGCAAGGACGCGCGCGGATAAGGGTTGGCACGCATCAGCCGGCCACGATCATTCGCGGTAGCGATAACCGACGCCGTACAGGGTTTCGATTTGCGCGAAATCCGGGTCGATATGCTTGAATTTTTTCCGCAGGCGCTTGATATGGCTGTCGATGGTGCGGTCATCGACGTAAATGGATTCGCCATATGCGCCGTCCATCAGCTGGTCGCGATTTTTCACATGACCGGGGCGGATGGCGAGCGCCTTGACCAGAAGGAATTCAGTGACGGTAAGGTCAACATCCTGTCCTTTCCAGCGGCAGGTGTGTCGACCGCTGTCGAGCACCAGATCGCCGCGCACCACCACCGTGCCGGGATCGTTCGTGCCTGGCTGGCTCTGCAATTGCTCGCGGCGCAGCAGGGCGCGGATGCGTTCCAGCAGCAGCCGTTGTGAGAAGGGTTTGGTGATATAGTCGTCGGCGCCCATCCGGAGACCCATGATTTCATCGACTTCTTCGTCTTTCGAAGTCAGAAAAATCACCGGCATATGCGCCGTGGCCGGGTTTTGCCGCAATTTTTGTAACAGCTCCATACCGTTCAGGCGCGGCATTTTAATGTCGAGCACGGCCAGATTGGCCGGGCGCTGGCTCAAGCCGCGCAACGCTTCGTCACCGTCATGATAGGTTTGTACCTGAAAACCCTCGGTTTCCAGAGCCATGCTGACAGAGGTCAGGATGTTGCGGTCGTCATCGACCAGAACGATATTTTGCGACAATGGGCTGCCTCGTAAGGGAATGCTGCGTCACGATGATCCCGGGAGACGACGGTCATTCCGCACCGTCATCTTCCGGACTTGCGGTACGTACTATGACAGAAAAATTATGGCGGAAAAATGGGTAAATGCGGTAATTTGAGCCGTATAAAGCCGTCGAGTCTGGTTAATCTGGCGCGGGGATGGTTCCTGGCATTAAAAAACCGCGCGTTCCTTGCCGAAACTAATACATTTTATTGGCGATTTATGTTAGAAGCCAAGAGAGCAAAATGCTGCCACCTTTGGGGACGGCGGCGGGGGCGATGGGAGCGTAGAGCACTCGGTCGCGCCATTTTGGCATATCAGATATGAAATTTGGTCAGATATGATACCAGGCTTGGCGTATCAGGCTGAAATACTGTCGATGCCACGTGTTTTGTGTTCCGGATTGTAAGTAATGGAGGATTCCTGATGACGACCGCCGCGCAAATTCTTGCCGATGATCTGCTGGAGCCGTTGCCCGCAGATCGTCTGGCGCAGGACTTGAAGGAACTGGGGTTCACGGGTCTGGGAACCGTTCATTATAACCTGACCCCTGCGGCCTTGTACGAATATGCCATGATGCGCGAAGAGGCCATCGTTACCGAAGACGGCGCCTTGCTGGCCTATACCGGACAGCATACCGGCAGGTCGCCCAACGATAAATTCATCGTGCGCGATGCGGGGACAGAAAAGAACATTGACTGGGGCAAGACCAATCAGCCGATGACGCCGGCTGCCTTTGAATCCTTGCTGGTGCGGATGCAGGAATGGGCCGAGGGACGCCAGGTTTTCGTGCAGGACCTGCTGGCGGGTGCGGATGAGGCCTATCATTTGCCGCTGCGCGCGATCACGCAGTTCGCCTGGCATAATCTGTTCGCGCGCAATATGTTCGTGCGCCCGACCCAGGAGCAGCTGGCCGACCATGTGCCGGGCTTTACACTGATCGATTTTCCAGACTTTGAAGCCGATCCGGCGCGTGACCAGACCAACAGCAAGACCTTCATCATCGTCAATTTTGCGCGTCGCATCGTGTTGATCGGCGGGACGGCCTATGCCGGGGAAATCAAGAAGTCGATTTTCAGCGTGATGAATTACATGCTGCCCGAATGCGGTGTGATGCCGATGCATGCCTCCGCCAATTACGGATCGGAAGGCGATGTCGCCATTTTCTTCGGCCTGTCGGGCACGGGCAAGACGACCTTGTCTGCCGATGGGGCGCGAACCTTGATCGGCGATGATGAGCATGGCTGGAGCGACCGCGGCGTGTTCAATTTTGAAGGCGGTTGCTATGCCAAGGCGATCCGGTTGAATCCCAAGCAGGAGCCGGATATCTATGCCGCTGCGCGTCGCTTCGGCACGATTCTGGAAAATGTCGCCATTGATCCGGATACGCGCGAGGTCGATTTCAACTCGGCGCGTTTCGCCGAAAATACCCGCGCCAGCTATCCCATCGATTTTATCGCCAATGCGACGCCGACCGGGCAAGGCGGGATGCCAAAGCATATCATCATGCTGACCTGCGACGCGTTTGGGGTTCTGCCGCCGCTGAGTCGTTTAACGCCAGCGCAGGCAATGTATCATTTTCTGTCCGGCTATACCGCGCGCGTGGCGGGAACTGAACGTGGCGTGACCGAGCCACAAGCGGTGTTTTCCGCCTGTTTCGGCGCGCCCTTCCTGCCGCGTCCGGCGGGGGTTTACGCCAAATTGCTGGGCGAGAAGATCGCGCGGCACGATGTGCAGTGCTGGCTGGTCAATACCGGTTGGACCGGCGGTGGCGCCGGAGTTGGTGAACGCATGCCGATCAATGTCACGCGCGCGCTGGTGCGGGCGGTTGTGGCAGGTGGGATGGAAAAGGTGGAATTCGTCGATGACGGCGTGTTCGGGTTGAGCATTCCGGCCAGCCTGGCCGATGTGCCTGCCAAGCTGCTGCATCCGCAGCAGGCCTGGAAGGATCAAACGGCCTATCAGGCGGCGGCGCAGAAATTGTCGGCTTTGTTCGCTGCGAATTTCAAGAAATTTGCGGATCAGGTGGGTGATGCCGTTAAGGCGGCGGCGATACGCTGATCGGCGCCCTTGCTCGTTATGTCGGGGGGGATTAACCAAGGCTCTGGCGCAATGACTGCAAAAAGAATTGTTACTTTGCAGGGGGCTATGATAGCCTGACAACGTTGCATTTTTTTCCGGAGGGCGGGATGTCCAGACTGGTACGCGGTGTTGTGGGCGCGTTGTTAGCTGTGGTGTTGTTTGCGCCCGGAATGGCCGGTGCGGCGAAGCCGACGGCTTCGGAGCCCAAGCAGAAGACCGTTTCCTTGCAAAGCAGCAAGGCCTTGCTGCTCACGGCCAGCGATCTGAAGCCCGGTTTTATGACCTATCTCGAGGGACGTCCGACGGTACGCGGAAAATTTCGGGTCGATGCGGTTGCGGTTGCCGACGCCATGAATATGCGGGCGGAAAAGCCGGTGATGATTTTCGTGCTCGACCGTGCCCGCGCTGCCGCCAACGGGTGCACACTGCATGCCGACATTATGTTCACCGCCATGATCAATACGGTGCCGGTCGACGGTAAGCAGGATGTCGTGTTCGGCATGCCCAATGGCAACGGAGAAGGCGCGATGCCGCTGGGCGCGTATCACGATATGGAGCGGCGCGGCTGTATTGCCGTGCAGCTGCGGGCGCCGGATGACGTGCAATAAATCTTAAGGCTGACGCCGGACGATAATCGCGCTTGGCCTTTATGGTCGGGATGGTTATAGTGCGCTGCAACTTTCAACTAGGCGCGAATGTGCGCCGCTTTATGGAAAAGTTGCGCTATGTCCCCACAGAATCCGACCAAAGATAATTTCCGCGAAGCTCTGACCTTCGACGATGTTTTGCTCGTGCCGCAGGCATCAAGCGTCTTGCCCGCCGATGTCGATACGGTGTCGCGGTTGACCAAGACCATCCGGATGGGTGTGCCGCTGCTGTCCGCCGCCATGGATACCGTGACCGAATCCGCGCTGGCCATCGCTTTGGCGCAGGCGGGGGGCATCGGCGTCATTCATCGCAACATGACGCCGGAGGAGCAGGCGGAAGAGGTGCGGCGGGTTAAGCGTTATGAATCCGGCATGGTGGTCAATCCGATCACGATTACGCCGGATGCGCCTTTGGTGTCGGCGCTGCGGCTGATGGCGGATTTTAAGATTTCCGGGATTCCGGTGGTCGAGGCTTCGGGGAAGCTGGTCGGCATTCTGACCAACCGCGACGTGCGTTTCGCCAGCAATATGCAGCAGCCGGTCGCCGAACTGATGACGCGCGAGAAGCTGGTCACGGTGCGCGAAGGGGTGGCCAGCGATCAGGCCAAGATACTTTTGCACCAGCACCGGATTGAAAAACTGCTGGTGGTCGACGACGCCTATCGCTGCATCGGGCTGATTACGGTGAAGGACATCGAGAAGGCGCGGCAATATCCGCAATCCTGTAAGGACGATAAGGGCCATCTGCGCGTCGCCGCCGCCACCGGGACGGGCGAGGCGGGGTTGATGCGCGCCGCGGCTTTGTTCGACGCCGGGGTCGATGTATTGGTGATCGATACGGCGCACGGCCATTCGGACAAGGTGATTGAACAAGTGGCGCGGGCGCGGCGTTTGAGCAATGCGACGCAGATCGTCGCCGGGAATATCGCGACGGGCGACGCGGCCAAGGCTTTGATCGATGCCGGGGCCGACGCGGTGAAGGTCGGGATCGGGCCGGGGTCGATTTGCACCACGCGCATGATCGCGGGGGTGGGCGTGCCGCAACTGACCGCCATTATGGACGTCGCGGCGGCATGCCGGGCGCAGGGGATTCCGGTGATCGCCGACGGCGGCGTCAAATATTCCGGCGATATGGTCAAGGCCATCGCCGCCGGGGCCGATTGCGTGATGATGGGCGGCATGTTCGCCGGGACCGAGGAAGCGCCGGGCGAGAAGATTTTGTATCAGGGCCGGGCCTATAAATCTTATCGCGGCATGGGGTCTTTGGGGGCTATGACACGCGGGTCCGCCGACCGCTATTTCCAGAAGCAGGGGCAGGATCCGCTGGAACTCGTGCCCGAAGGGGTCGAGGGGCGCGTGCCTTATAAAGGCCCGGTGGGGCAGGTGGTGCATCAGCTGATCGGCGGCTTGCGCGCGGCGATGGGCTATACCGGCGCGGCGACGATCAAGGATTTGCAGGAACGGGCGCAATTCGTCCGCATCACCAATGCCGGTTTGCGCGAAAGCCATGTCCACGACATTCAGATTACGGCGGAGGCGCCGAATTATCGGGTGGATTGAGGGGCTGACTCTGCAATGGGGCGCGATCCTCTATTGAGAGGCGCGCCTCTCATAAAAGAAAATGCGCCCCATCCCTTCGCTCTACGTACTGATGCGGTACGCAATCCGCGTCATGTTTAGAGCATCGGCCTTGGCCAAGTCCAAGGCGAATTGCCTCGGTCCAAGAGCAGTTCCAGAGTCGTACCACAAAATTAACCATAATGGAAGTAAAATTTCACCGCCGCCACTAATGGCTGCCTATTTATCGCAAAAAAGTCTACTTCCTAAATGCGTATATATATCATCGTATATATTCCTTTGTATATATATTGTATATTTATAGATTAGTATATATAGTAAGACACATAGTACAGACATTGTGTCGTATATGGGGTGGATCGAGATGCAGGACATTCTATCAAAATGGGGCGGGGCGGTCGCAGAAAGAGGGTTTGCTCAAATTCCCAATTATCTTCTTCAGATCAATTTGTTTGTGCATGATGACCACAAGCTCAGTCCCACGGAAATGCTAGTTTTATTGCAGCTGGTGGCGAGCTGGTGGAAGAAAGATCAGATGCCATTTCCTTCAATGCGGACATTGTCAGAACGTAGTGGTATTTCTGAGAGGCAAGTGCAGCGTGCTATCAAAGGGCTTGAAATCAAGGGTTATTTGAAGCGTACTAAATCGAAATTAAAAGGTATTATTGCTTCCAATACCTATGACTTGATTCCTACGGTGGATATGTTGCGCACTGTTGCGGAACACTACGTCAATAAGCATCCGCGCAATATCAAAAATAAGAATTTGCTTGCGCTTTCTATTGTTGAGCAGCCACCTAAAAACCGACCTTACCTTAATGTCGAGATAAACCCGGGTGATGTGCCGGGGCGATGGAATTGTCGGGTGCTGGTTGAGGCTTCTTCAAGCGGAGAGCATGCGGTAGAGTTGTCGAATGTAACGCCCGGTGATCTTGTAGAAGAGTTGCATAGACAGAGTGCTTTCCATGCCTCTCAAATGAATAACAACAAGCCTTTGTCGGTTTATTTTAGCAAAATGATGCCACAAGTTTTGGCTAGTATTACGGTGGCGCGTTGAGAAATATTTTAATTTAGATGGTCGTGTGTTGTGGAGCTGCCGCTACCCCTCACCAAGAATGTCTAAGCGCGAGGGCGCTAAGACATTCTATCCTCTCCCCAAGGGGGGAGGTGGAAATGTGTGTGCTTGATGAACGCCTTTGGCATGCAAACCCGCAGGGGGAGAGGTGGAATTGAGAATGCTGATGGGTGGTGGCGGGTATTGTTGAGGCGTGCCGGGTTTCGAGGCTGTTACCCCTCACCAAGAATGTCTAAGCGCGAGGGGCGCTAAGACATTCTATCCTCTCCCCAAGGGGAGAGGTGGAAGGGGTGTTTTGTGGACTTTGGGTTTGAAGGCCAGCGGCATTTATGGGTTTGGGGGAGCTGTTGATGGTTTTGGCGCGGCATCTCAATAGCGCGCATATGTATCGGCGGGCGAAGGTTTTGCGGCGGGATGCGCCGAAGGCCGAGCGGGTGTTGTGGTTCAAATTGCGGGAGCAGCGTCCGGCGCATGGGTTGAAATTCCGGCGGCAATATCCGGTGGGTGGTTATATCGTTGATTTCGCTTGTTTGGAGTGTGGGGTCATGATTGAGCTTGATATGGTATGTCGCATGATGCGACCCTTGAACAAGATCGACGGCGGAATGCGAAATTGCAGTGGTTGGGGTGTCGGGTGCTGCGGTTCGGGAATCAGGAAGTTTATGAGAATGTTGATGGGGTGGTGGCAAGTATTGTTGAAGTGTGTTTGGCTTTGAGGCAGTTACCCCTCACCAAGAATGTCTAAGCGCGAAGGGCGCTAAGACATTCTATCCTCTCCCCAAGGGGAGAGGTGGAAGTACGGTTTTTTGAATTGGAGAAATGATGACGCCTTCGGCGCGGTTGCAGGCTGCGATAGAAATGTTGGAACTGGTGACGGAGATGCCGCGGCCTGCGGATGGCGTGATCGGGGCGTATTTTCGCGGGCATCGCTATATCGGGGCGAAGGATCGCGTGGCGGTGGCCGAGCTGGTTTATGGCGTGCTGCGGCATCAGGCGCGGCTGGGCTGGTGGTGCGAACATTACAAAATCGTGCCGACGGCGCGGGCGCGGATGGTGACGTATTTGCGGCTGGTGGGCGGTGGCGGGTTGCTGGATGCGGCGGCGCGGGATGAACAGGGTGGGCGGTCAGGGCGGTTGCAAGGGCGGGAGATGGATTCCGGCTTTCGCCGGAATGACGCAGGTGGATTGGGTCAGGCTGGCGCACGGCAGAAAAAGGAACAACGGGATTCCCGCTTACGCGGGAATGACGGAAATAGGACTGACGAGGGGTGTGAGAATAGCGAAGCAGACAAAAAGCAGGGGAAGTGGGATTCGCATGAGCGTCGCCCCGGTGTTCAGATGCGCGGGAATGATGGGAAGGATAAAGGCACTGGCGGCGTTAAGCCGGTGGTACGGGAAGTGGTGCTGGCAAAATTCGTTGCGCGCGACGTGCCATTGAAAGATAGCGATATCACCAAGATTTTTTCCGGCGGGAAATTCGCGCCGGATACTTTGAGCATGGCAGAGGAAAAATTTCTCGGGCAGCTGAAGGGACATGATTTGCTGCATCCGAAGATGGGGACGGCGGTGCGCTGCGAAATGCCGGAAGCCATGCTGGAGCCGTTGCAGACGCAATTCGGCAAGCGGCTGGAAACAGAGATGGCGGCCTTGCTGCGCCCCGCGCCGTTGGATCTGCGGGTGAATCAGGTCAAGGCGACGCGCGATGCGGTGGTGCGGGAATTGCAGGATGCAGGGTTGCGCGCGACGCCGTGCCGTTATGCGCCGTTCGGCGTTCGGCTGGGGGCGCGGGTGGCGCTGCCGACGCTGCCTGCCTTTAAGGAAGGGCGCGTCGAAGTGCAGGATGAAGGCTCGCAGCTGGTGGCGCTGCTGGTCGATGCCAAGCCGGGAATGCGGGTGGTGGATTTCTGTGCCGGTGCCGGGGGCAAGACTCTGGCCATTGCGGCGATGATGGCGAATAAAGGGCGCGTGACGGCGCTGGATGTTCTGGGCAAGCGTTTGCTGCGGGCAGAGGAACGGTTCAGACGGGCGGGGCTGCATAATATCGAGGCGCGGGCGCTGACTTCGGAAAGCGATCCCTGGATCAAGCGGCATAAAGGGACATTTGATCGTGTGCTGGTCGATGCGCCTTGCGGCGGCTCGGGCACTTGGCGGCGCAATCCGGATGCGCGCTGGAAGCAATTAGGCCCCGGGCTGGTGGAGCTTGTGCCGCTGCAGCAGCGGATTTTGACCAGCGCAGCGCGTTTGGTGAAGCCGGGCGGGCGTTTGGTTTATGCGACCTGTTCCTTGCTGGATGCCGAGAATGTTGCCCAGATCGAGGCGTTCCTGGCGGCGCATGCGGATTTCAAACTGTTGCCTTATGCCGAATCCTGGCAGGCGGCAGGCGGCGGAGACTTGCCTTGCGCGGGGGATTACCTGCGCCTCACGCCCGCGCAGCACGATACTGACGGTTTTTTTGCCGCAGTGATGGTGCGGGCGGCGGCAGCGCTGTCGCCGGATGCTGGTGAGGAAGTTATTCCAGTGCCGCCGCGACAGCCGGGTGGGTGATTTTACCAGCGGCAATGTTGAGGCCGTGGCGGAAGCCGGAATCTTCGCGCAGGGCGCGTTCCCAACCTTTGTCGGCCAGCGCCAACACATAGGGCAGGGTCGCGTGCGTCAGCGCGAAAGTTGAAGTGCGCGGCACGGCGCCGGGCATGTTGGCTACGCAATAATGCACGATGCCGTCCACGACATAAGTTGGTTTTTCATGCGTGGTGGGGTGCGCCGTTTCGCAGCACCCGCCTTGATCGATGGCGACATCAACAATCACGGCGCCACGCGGCATCTGGCCAAGCATGGCACGGGTAATGAGTTTCGGTGCGGCCGCGCCGGGGACGAGTGTTGCGCCGATGACCAGATCGGCATCGCGCAGGGCGGTTTCAATTGTTTCGCGCGTGGCCAGCAAGGTATGGATGCCGCCGTTGAAAATCTGGTCAAGTTCGCGCAGGCGCGGCAGGGATTTGTCGATGACGCTGACATCCGCGCCCATGCCGTGCGCCACCTGCGCCGCGTTAAGGCCTACCGTGCCGCCGCCGATGATCACAACCTTGCCCGGCGGTGTGCCGGGAACGCCGGGGAGCAACACGCCGCGCCCACCCTGGGGTTTTTCCAGAAAATGCGCGCCGGCCTGGATCGCCATCCGACCCGCGACTTCGGACATCGGCGCCAGCAGCGGCAGGCGACCCGCCGCGTCGGTGACGGTTTCATAGGCGATGGCGGTGACCCCCGATTTCTGCAGCGCGCGGGTGATGTCTTTGGCCGCCGCCAGATGGAGATAGGTGAAGATAATCTGGTCAGAGCGCAGCATGGCGCATTCGCTCAGCTGCGGCTCCTTGACCTTCACGATCAGCTCAGCTTGCGCGAACACGGTTTTCGCGTCGGGCAGAATACGGGCGCCGATTTTGGTGTAATCCGCATCATCCAGTCCGGCACCGAGTCCGGCGCCGGTTTCGAGCAGGATTTCATGGCCGTGGTCGATCAATTCGCGCGCGGCGGCGGGCGTCAAGCTGACGCGGTATTCGTGATTCTTGATTTCGCGGGGAATGCCGATACGCATGATGCCATCCGGTTGTCGATGAATGTTGCAGGTGAATGGTGTGACCGTGCCTTAACGGCACGCCGCTCGCAAGGGGGTAATGCTGGAGGTAATGCCGTGCGGCGGGGTCAGGCGACTTTGTATTGCCGCAGACGCTGTGCGATCAAATCCGGATCACGCGTGACCAGTTTGATGTTTTTTTCTCTGCCCGGGGGCGGGTGGCTGTTGCCGTTGCTGAACCAGTAAAAATAGCGACCACCCTTGGCTTCATAGATAATTTTTTCATAATAATGATACGGGCGCACGATGGTGAATGCGGTGACGGTTCTTCCAAAAAATCCAAGCAGTCCAGGCGCTGGTTCGACGTCCAACGGGATCATATATTCGCCATCACGGTGGGAAAGTTGTGCCTTCACCTGCTGATACAGATCCCAAATGGGATACTTGTTGCGGGCAATCTTCACGGTGTTGCTCATGGCGGGGTGTTTCTTTTACTCGGGAGGCGATGGCGTGCATCGACGGTGTGACCGTGCCTTGACAGGGCGTGGTGCGCAAGGGGCGGAACGGTTCAGGCGACCTTATACTGTGTCAGACGGCGGGCGATCAGGCCCGGATCGCTCGTGACGAGTTTAACCATCTTTTCCTGCCCAGGTCGTGGGTTGCTGAGCTCGTTGCTGAAAAGGTAGTGGTATTTTCCGGTGCGTTTTGAATGCGTGATCACTTCAGAATATTTATCCAGTCGCGTGACAGTAAAGAATGACTCGGTGTCCTGGAATAATCCACAAAATCCCGATACGGGTGTTTGGATCAATCCGCTGACCATGACGTCTTTCTCCGCTACCATCCGCTCGGCGGCGGTAAAAAAGAGATCTAAAATATCCATTTTGTCGCTCATGAAATTCCATCCCATGCTCATGGTGGCGAATATAAAAACAATATACCGCATATAAGCGCAACTAAATCATCAAAAATGCAGCAAGGCTGAATTGTTTGATCGCGCCGCGACGTGTTGCGGTATTGCCACGCCGGGAATCACTGGTAACGCATTGAATCTCTTTGATTCACTGCTGTGTATGGCGGGGCGATTTTTTTGGAAACTTGCGCGTGTGGATGGATTATTTCCGGATAAACCACAGCGCCATCTTGGCTAACGCGGGCATCAGGCGCGGGCGCGGCAGCCGGGGATCGTAGCGTTCCATGCGGCGCTGGTTTTCACTGAGGCAGGTTTGCAGAAAGCGGCGCGGCGTGAGCTCTTTGGTTAAAGTATCGCCCCCCGCGGCCACAAAATTATCGCCGCTTTTGCCGCCATCGGCCGCACCCGCGAGCGCCAGACGTCCCCAGGCGCTCACCGCCAGGGCGGCGAGGCAGCGGGCGCGGAACCAGAGCGCGCCGGGGGGTGATTTCTGGCGCGCATTCCACGCCACCCAGTTGACGAAGAAAATGATATGGCGGCCTTCTTCCTGCACCACAGGCTCGAAGACATCGACCAGTTCGGGGGGGAAATAGCCGGATTCTTTCGCCAGATGGAACAGACCGAAGGCAAAAAAGCTGTCAAAACATTCGCCATACCCGGTGCGGATGAAAGCCCATTCCGCATCGCGCGGCGTGTGATAGGTCGGTTCGGGACGCAGTTTGATGCCGTAAAAGCGGAGCATATGTTCAAGAACGAGTTTATGGCGGCCTTCTTCAAAGGCGTTGAGCTGCACGGCTTCTTTCAGCAGCGGGTCGTCTACTTTGTCGGCCAGCGCCTGGACGCGGCGTGACGCATAACCCTCGGTTTGCACCGCGATGTCCCAGAAAGGCAGGTCGGTCAGGCGGCGCAGCGCAGCTTCGTCGAGTTTAGGCCAGGCGATGACGGTCGGTTTGTAGGCGTCGAACGTATCGAGCAGCATGCGGCAGAAAAGCTGTTTGTGAGCTTCGGAGCCCATTTCAATTTCGGCGGCGGGATTTGACCCGTTAAGCGGCAAGGTGACGGTGCTTTCAGGCATGCGTGAACCCCGAGGAAAAGCGTAGCGATTGCCGCAAGTTAGACCGGATGTCCCGACGGCGGCAAGTATTCTTTAAGCAAGATGGGGCAAACATTAACAACTCTTTATCGCTGTCGGCATAGGATGAAAGGCCTGCATAGATCAGGATAGCAAGACGGGGAGATTCAGAGAATGAATAGCAGTACGCCGCACGGATTTGCCGATGATGATCTGGCCAATTATGGCATGCGGCATCTGGTTTACATCAAACCGTTTCGTGTTGCGACGAAGCTCTATCACGCCTTGCATGCGGCTGACGGCACCCAGCTTATTATCGTCGAGGAACGGGAAATGGCTGAAGCGACCATTCGTTTGCATGAGCTGGAACCGGTTTCCGTACATTAAGATCCGCAGGCATAAACACGTACATCTCGCGTCTTTAACACCTGTTGTTGCAGTTGCATAATAGCCACAAGATGGCAATGGCTTGACCTAATTTGATTTTCCCTCATTATTCTTGATATGGACGCTTGATTCTCTGCGGCGACAAGATTAGCTTCTTTCCACGATTCGCTGGTGCAGACGGGCGGGACGGGGGTGCTTCCGGAAGGTTGTTGGGCCGGGGTCATTTTCGATAACGCCGGTTCAATCTGGTCTATGCGTTGCCGTTCATGGCATCGTGTTTCCTTCGGTTTTCTAAGATGTTCTTGGATGGCGCGAGGGGAGCGGGCGGCAGCTTCTTATGGTTCGGCGTCATCTTGTCCGGCGTGTGGCAGGGTTGCGCGGAGTCTTAATCGGCTGGCGCGGAACGCGTACTGACCAATCCGGCCACAACCGTTTTTGCTTGGAGGAAGACCTGATGTTCAAAAAATTCTTATGCCTGACGGCGGCACTTGTGATGGTTGCGGCGTGCGACACCACTGACAGCAATGACGGCAAGGGCGGTATCGGCGGCGCCGGTATGGCGGCTGGAGCCGGTGCTCCTGGTTCAGAATCAGATTTTGTCGTAAATGTCGGTGACCGGGTTTTCTTCGGTTATGATCGTTCGGATCTGACCGCTGAAGCGCGCGGCACACTGGATCGCCAGGCGGCATGGCTCAAGAAGTATCCCAATCACACCGTGACGGTGGAAGGGCATTGCGACGAACGTGGCACGCGCGAATATAACCTCGCGCTTGGCGAACGTCGCGCCAACTCCACTAAGAACTATCTGGTTGCGGCAGGCATTGAAGCCAGCCGTGTCCACACCATCAGCTATGGCAAAGAACGCCCGGCTGTGGTGGGCAGCAACGAAGCCGCCTGGGCGCAGAATCGCCGGGGTGTGACGGTGCTGGGTCAGTAAATTCCTGACGGATTCGTCATGTGAAGCCGCGCCCGGTAACGGGCGCGGCTTTTGCTTGGCGCGTTCATGTTCCGACGATACGTGAAAAGACTTTTTGCTGCCCTATTCCTGCGCTATTTTCACCCTGAAGATTGTTTTGGTTTGTTGCGATGCTTTGGCATTGTGCCGCAAACGCTTTGTGGACAATGCAGCCCGAGGCGTGTGCGACGATGTGAATCAGTTTGGTAACCCGATAGTCTGACTTCGAGTGAGGTATCTGATCATGCAGAGACGTTGGCTTTTGGCCGGGGCGGTGCTGACTCTGTTAGCTGTTGCGCCTGTGACCGCGCAGAGCGCTTCCGGAATGAACGACACCTATCTGGAGACGCGGCTCAGCGATCTGGAGACGCAGCTGCGCGCCGTGAACGGCAAGCTGGAGCAGGCGGAATGGCAGAACAAGCAATTGCGGACGACACTGGAGCGGATGCAGGGCGATCTGGAAACGCGGTTCGGACAGCTGGAGCAGCGCGCATCCGGCGGCAACGCTGCCTTGCCGCCGACGACAGTGATTGCGCCGCCCGTCAGTAGCGCGGGAACGGCGCGCGCGATGCCCGGCGGTTCCGCTTATGATAATGATGCGGCAGACGATGATGTGGAAGTGAACGATCCTCGTGCGATGCCGCCCGACCGCAACCTGACCGCCGACGCGATGCCGGGCGGTAAGCCCGTTGCCGGTCAGTTGGGCAAACTCTATATGTCGCAGGGCAAGATCAAGGGCGCCGATCGCGAAGGCATGGTTCCGACTTTGCCGCCCAAGCCCGCTGATTATGGTTTGACCGCGCGGGAGCAATATGACCGGGCGTTCCAGCTGTTGCATGAATCAAATTTCGGCGCGGCTGAGGAAGCTTTTAAGGGATTCATCAGTAAGAATCCGCAAGACAAGCTGGTTGATAATGCCAAATACTGGTTGGGCGAGACCTATTATGCGCGGGGGAAATTTGATGCCGCCGCTGTGGCTTTTGCCGACGCCTATCAATCGGCGCCGAAAGGGGGCAAGGCTGCCGACAGTTTGTTCAAACTGGGGATGGCGCTGGCGGGGTTGAATAAACGCGACGACGCTTGCACGACTTTGATTGAGGTCAAGGGGCAATATCCGCGCGCCTCGGCAGCGTTCCGTACCCGGGTGGATCAGGAAGTCAAGAAACTGAAGTGCAAACAATAAAAGCCGCTCTTGTATGGTGGCGCGGAAGCGCGGATATTACCCGGGCTTTACCGGAATTTTTGCGCCGGAATTTATGCCATGACCCAAGCATTGAAAGTTGCCGCGATGTCTTCTCCTGTCTCCACCCCGGTTTCTGCCCCGGTTTCTGCCGATGAACAGCGCGTTGTGCGCCGCGCCCTGATTTCTGTTTCCGACAAGACGGGATTGACGGAACTGGCCGCTGCACTGGCCGCGCGCGGCGTCGAGGTGCTGTCCACCGGAGGTTCGGCGCTGGCCTTGCAGCAGGCGGGTATCAAGGTCACTGAAGTGGCGGATTACACCGGCTTTCCGGAAATAATGGACGGACGAGTCAAGACGTTGCATCCAAAAATTCATGGCGGCATTTTGCAGCGACGCAACGATGCGGCGCATCAGAAAGTCGCCGCGGCACACCAAATTCCGCCGATTGATCTGATTGTCGTGAATCTTTATCCCTTTGCCGCGACGGTGGCGCGGGGCGCCGATGCCGCGACCTGTGTCGAAAATATTGACATTGGCGGGCCGGCGATGATCCGTTCGGCGGCGAAAAATCACGGTGATGTCGTCATATTGACCAGCCCCGGGCAATATGCCGCGCTGTTGGCGGAATTGGCGACGCATGACGGCGCGACGACCATGGCGCTGCGGCGGCAATTGGCGCAGGAGGCTTTTGCCCATACCGCGACCTATGATGCGATGATCGCCGACTGGTTCGCGGCGCAGCACGGCGCGGAATTCCCGGAGACTTTGACGCTCACGGCGACGCGGCGGCAGGAATTGCGTTATGGCGAAAATCCGCAGCAGCGTGCGGCCTATTACGTCAATGACCCGGCGGGAGTGTTGGCGCGCGCGCAGCAGATCCAGGGCAAGGAGTTGAGTTATAATAACCTCAACGACACCGATGCGGCCTTTGAGCTGGTCAGCGAATTTTCCGGCAAGCCTGCGATTGCGATTATCAAGCACGCCAATCCTTGCGGCGTGGCCGTGGCTGATGATCTGTTGACGGCGTGGCAGCGGGCGCTGGCCTGCGATCCGGTCAGTGCGTTCGGCGGTATCATCGCTTGCAACCAACCGCTTGACGCGGCGACGGCGACGGCGATTGCGGGGATTTTTTCCGAAGTGATTATTGCGCCCGCGATTGACGATGCGGCGCGCGCGGTATTGGCGGCAAAAAAGAATCTACGTGTCCTGATCACCGGCGGTATGGCGAACGCGCAAGCGGCAGGCCGGGTGGTGAAGTCGGTTTCCGGCGGCTATCTGGTGCAAAGCCGGGATAACATCGTTCTGGATGAGGCGACGCTGCGCTGCGCCACCAAGAAGCAGCCGACGGCGGCGGAGATGCACAATATGATATTCGCCTTCACTGTCGGCAAGCATGTGAAGTCCAATACTATCGTCTATGCCAAGGATATGGCCACGGTGGGCATTGGCGCTGGGCAGATGAGCCGCATCGACAGCGCGCGGATCGCGGCGCGCAAGGCCGAAGATATGGCACAGGCCGCCGGGCTGGCCGTAACGCCGACGCGCGGTGCGGTGGCTGCGAGCGACGCCTTTTTCCCATTCTCGGACGGGTTGCAGGTGTTGATCGATGCCGGAGTCACCGCCGTGATTCAGCCGGGCGGCTCGATGCGCGACAATGAAGTGATCGCGGCGGCCGATGCGGCAGGGATTGCGATGCTGCTCACAGGGGTTCGGCATTTCCGGCATTGAGGCTTCGCTCCCCAGCCTGTGAGGCGGGCGGCACAACGATTCAGGCGGCTCTTAAGCCGGGGCGTGGCTGGCCGGGTTGCCGCGCGCCAGCATGCCGGGGGGAATATCGTTGAAGACGACGGCGCCAGCGCTGATTTTGCTGCGTGTGCCGATGGTGATGCCATTGACCACCGTTGCCGCGCTGCCGACAAAGACGCCGTCGGCCAATTGTGCCGCGCCGTTGATGTTGGCATAGGGCGACAACACGACGCAGGCGCCGATGCGTGCTTCATGGCCGATGGTGGCGTGGACGTTGACCACGACCTGATCGGCCAGGGTGACGGCGGGGCCGACAAAAGCGAAAGGAGCAATGATGCACCCTGCGCCCAGTGTGGCGCTGGTGGCGACATAGGCCAGAGGATGCACCAGACGCGCCCAGCGGACATTTTTCGCCCCGAGTTTCGCGGCCAATGTGGCGCGATGTTTGGTGTGGCCGAGCGCGATGATGTAATGAGCGTTCGGGTCGAGAGCGACATCGGTTGATCCCAGGATCGGATAACCGGCGTGGAAGCTGCCCGGCGCTTTGGTGTCGTCAAGGAAACCCTGGATGGTCAGTGCGGTTCCGGCTTTGGCGATGTCTTCGGCATAGGCGGTGACCTCGAGCGCGAAGCCACCCGCGCCGACGATGATGAGGTTGGTCATGAAGGGGGACTCTCCCTGTAGTCTGGGCGGGCGTGGGTTTGTAGGGGGCGATAGGGGCGTTACTTGGGGAAGCCAGTCTTTCCGGGACGATAAATATAAACGCGTGAACCATCAACAATTTAAGCACTGCCGTCATCGCGCCTGGGGAAATGCTGCGGCGCAGCAGAGGAATTGATAAATAATTTCAAGAATAACGTGATAGCCTTTACGAATAAACTTGGCGACGCGCTGATTAACCATAAATGAGGTTAACCCTAGTGAGGTGATGATGACGCAAAGACTCGAACAAGAACCAGATATCCAGAAAAAGCAAAAAAATCCGGACGGTGAAACAATAGGCGTGCCGTTCCGGAGAAATTACCGTGGGGTTACCATTCGCCGCACGGAGCGTTTAACGATTGTCGGAGGACACGCCGCGCGGACTGGGGTGCCATTAGTGTTCCATATTGCAGGAGAGGCCATTGATGGCCATACCATCAAGTGTGTGAAAATAGCGCCAATTGATCCACCTGTGTTCGGGCAAGGGGTCACCGAAGTTTCAGTTGCAACGGACGGACATATAGACCACCACGCCGTGCGCGAGACGATTCCTGAGATTCTTAGAGAATTTGAAGTGGCTAAGTTGGGGCATGTTGCACCGGAGGTTGGTAAGTTGACACGGTGGCGTCGTCTCTATTGGTTCGCGAAAAGAGTGTCCTCTGTGGGTTTGTGCAATGATGGCAATACGGAGGCAGCATCGAAGCCAGTTTTGCCTGGAAACCATAAGTCATCTCGCCGACCTCAGGGGTATGAAACGCTATGAATAGTTGACCTTCAGATGGGATAAAAATGCCAAAATCAGAGAGAATCGGGCCGATCGTGATCGTCAGTGCAACGGAACCGGGTGGAAAGAAAAGAATCCTGCATATGGTGCATCCCCAAAGGCCGTTTGAAACAGTTGGCAGTTCTGTCGGTGGATACAGATGTCTTGAGGTTATTCCGCTGGAGGAACCTACCTACAACGGCGGCAAGACGGTTGCCGTGGTTGAATCGTCGCCGATCGGTCATTTGGGGCACCCGGTCAGGGTCAGGCATGTTGTGATGGAATCTCCGGACGCAATACAGCAGGCTTTCAAAATTGCCGGGTTAGAAGGCAGTATGCCAAAAATAGGAGAGCAGCCATTTTTACGGCGTGTTTACCGGCATTTTCAGCGCGTCTCCAGCCCGATGGCGCGCAAAGGGCAGTCATTCGAACCTTTTTCCAATCATTGAACATGGAACGGGTTTCTGTACAGGAATTGACGCGTGTTGGATCGGTTTAAGGGACGGCGGCGGTTCTGCCCAGGCTTCAGGCTGCCTGCGTCACGCATCCGCGGGTCAGGAATTGATCCGGCGTGACGAGCTGACTTTCGGTGCTGGTGCGGCGTTTCCATTCGATGGAATTTTGTGCCAGAGTTTTTTTGCTGACCACCAGGCGATGCGGGATACCGATCAGGTCGGCGTCGGCGAGTTTTTCTCCGGCCTGGAGCTGATGACGGTCATCATAGAGAACGTCGATGCCCGCGGCGCGGAGCTGCGCATAGATGGCGTCTGCTGCCGCGATTTCCTCATCGGTGCGCGCCAGCGATACCAGATGTGCGGTAAAGGGCGCGACGGCCTCGGGCCAGATCAGGCCGCGGTCGTCGCTGAGGCATTCGGCGATGGTGCCGAGCAGGCGGCTGGGGCCGATGCCATAACAGCCCATGTATATTTTTTGCGCCGCGCCGGTCGTGTCGGAGAAATGCGCGTTGAAGGCATCGGGGAAGCGGGTGCTGAGCTTGAAGATATTGCCAACCTCGATAGCCTTGACCTCCTCCAGCGTGCTTTTGTCGGTAATGCCGAGGTCGCGCAGCATGGCGGTGTCGTCGATGATTTCCTTGTTGATGGCGATGTCCTTGCCCGGCACGCGATAGACGATGTCTTCGCCGTGGGGGGTGATGGTCTGGAATTCATGTGAATATTTGCTGAAAATACCACCCGATGCGTAGGTCAGAAGCGTTATGCCGCCGAGGCCGCAGCGCGCGAAGACGGCATGATAGGCCGTGGTGACGCGTTCGTAATAAGCGTCGAGGTCGGATTCACTGACATGAAAGCTGTACATGTCTTTCATGCGAAATTCGCGACCACGCAGTAACCCCGATTTTGCCCGCGCCTCGTTGCGGAATTTGGTTTGAATCTGATACACGGCTTTGGGCAGGTCACGATAGGACTGCACGAAGCCGGTGACCAGCGGTGTGACAACTTCTTCATGCGTCGGGCCGAGCGCCAGGTCGCGGTCGCCCGCGCCCTTAAAGCGGAAAAGTACATCGACTTTGTCCCAACGGCCTGTCTGATCCCAGATTTCGCGCGGATGCAGGGCGGGCATCAGGATTTCCTGACCGCCGACCTTGTCCATTTCTTCGCGCACGATCTGCTCGATCTTGCTCAGGCTGCGGAGGCCTAGCGGCAGGAAACTATAGACCCCGGCCATCAGTTTGTTGACGAAACCGGCGCGGGTCAGAAACTGGGCGTTGCGGCTGACATCGCTGGCGCTGGCATCTTTGCTGGTTTTTGAAACGAGTTGTGTGAAGCGCATGATCATCCTGACTGAAATAAATTTAGGGGATTATAGGCGGCGGCGTCGGCGCCAACAAGGCCAGCCATGGGGCGAAATACGGCGGTGGCGGGGCGGTGGCGGCGACGGGTGGCTTTTTGGGGTTGAGGGGGATGCTGAGGCTGTGGGCATGGAGGTGCAGCGGGGTTCCGGGAGCTGGGGTGCCGTATTTATCGTCGCCGATGATGGGGCAACCGAGATGGGTGCAATGAGCGCGCAACTGATGCGTGCGCCCGGTGCGCGGGCGCAGTTCCAACCAGCTTTGGCCGTTATGCTGGCCTAAAACTTTATAATCTGTGATCGCTTCTTGCCCTGTCGGGTCGGGCAGCATGCGAAAGCCATAGCCGCCGGGGCGCAGGGCACGCAGCAGCGGCTGGTCGATCCGGCCTTCGGCATGCGGTGGCGCTCCTGCGACGATGGCCCAATAAGTTTTTTCTACGCGGCTTTGTTCAAACAACTTTCCCAAACGCCGCAAGGCTTCGGCATGGCGACCCAGCGCGAGGCAGCCGCTGGTGTCGCGGTCAAGCCGGTGGGCGAGTTGGGGCAGGCGTGGCAGGCCGAAGCGCAGCGCGTCAAGATGATGACCGAGATGATCGCCGCCGCCGGGCCCCGCATGCACCGGCAGACCCGCCGGTTTGTTGATGATCAACAGCATGGCGTCGCGATGGAGCAGACTGGCGACAGGATCAAAGGTCATGACGGCGTCAAAAAACGACGCGGGGCATGGCGTAATTCACAGGGCAGTCTTGCTGCTCCAGAAAAGCGACGAGTTCTTCGGTCGTGAGCTTGCCGCAGGTGGCCAGATCATGCGCGGCTTCGGGGCCGAGTTCAGGCAGATGCACACCGCCGTAAATCCACAGCGTCGGTATGTGCAAAGCGCGTGCCCCCGTGATGTCGGTGAGTAAATTGTCGCCGATCATCAAGGTGCGTTCCGGCGGCGCGCCCAGTTGTTGCAGCATGCGGCGGAAGATTTCCGGGTGCGGTTTGCCGTAATTGTCGCGCACATCGCCGCCCAATTCGGCATATTGCGCGGCCAGGGTGCCGATGGCGATGCTGCGCTGGTCGCCACGCATGACAAAGCGGTCGGGATTGGCGCAGAGCAGAGGCAGTTTGCGTTCCAGGCCATAATCCAGGATCGGCCGGAAATCCTCGCGCGTGGCCAGGGCGTCGGAGATGCCGGTGGCAAAGATGAACGTGGCGTTGTCGAGATCGCCTTCCCGGGTCAGACCGAGCGGAAGGTAGGGCGCAAATTCGCGGTCGGGGCCGATATGGATGCAATCCTTGCCCAGTTTTTGCAGCCATGGGTCCGAGCGTGTCCGCAACGCCTCGAACACCAGTTGGCCGGAGGTCAGAAGGGCGTCGTAATATTCAGGAACCAGATTATATTTGCGGATATTCTCCGCCGCCGCCGCCAGCGGGCGCGGCGAATTGGAAAGAATGCCGATTTTTTTCCCCGCCATCTTGATTTTGCGGAGCATGGGGGTGATGCCGGGGAAGCATTGCTTGCCGTCATACAGAACGCCCCAGAGATCGAAGATAAAGACGTCGTAAAGGTCAAGCAGGGCTTCCAGACCCGGTGGGGTTTGCGGCGGCGCGATGGTCATGATTTATTCATTCCCGGGCTTTGCAAAACCGGCTTCGACCGCTTCGCAAATATAATGATAGAGGCAGAGATGGATCTGCTGGATATAGGGCGTGTGGGTGGAGGGCACATCAATCAGGATATCGCTGTGTTCCGCCAGTTTGCCGCCGCCTTTGCCGGTCAGCGCCACGGTGGTCATTTGCTGCGCGCGGGCGGTTTTGAAGGCCGCGATCACATTGGCGGAATTGCCCGAGGTGCTGATGCCCAGCAGCACGCCGCCGGGTTCGCCATAGGCTTCAACCTGCCGCGCGAAAACTGACTCATAGCCGAAATCATTGCTGAGCGCGGTCATGATGGCGGGGTCGCCCGCAAGCGCGATGCATTTCAGCGCGCGCCTTTCCTTCAGAAAGCGCCCCACAAGTTCGCCCGCGATATGGCAGGCGTCGGAGGCTGAACCGCCATTGCCGCAGACCAGGAGCGGTTTATTCTGGCGGAAAGCATGAAGGATTTTCGCCACCGCGTGATCAACCTGCGGTGCGGCGGAAAAGGTCGCCATCGCCGTGATCAGTCTGGCAGATTCATGAAGATGGTCGGCAAGTGGCGGCAGCGGCATGGGAAGTTCCGGGCAAGTTATCATTTTACCGGGCTAAACTGTCACGAAAGCGCGGCGGCGGCAAGGTGGTTGGCGTGCCGGCTATCTTTCCGATACCGGATTGCCCTATATGTTTTCTATCATTGTCAGCGACTGTCGCAGGAGAGCGGTATGGTGCAGAGCTTGAAAGACGGGTTCAGGCAGAAATTTCTGGGTGGTCTTGACCTGTTTTTTCTGTTTGGGCGCGGCATGGCGGCATTCGACGGCACGCGCGTCGCGGCGTTGCGCTCGCTGGCGATTCCCATCGGGATTCTGCTGTTCAATCTGGTCTATCACAGCTTTTGGCCCTACCCGCCCAAAGGAATGGAGGTGGGATATAGCTCCCGGCAGATTATGGGCACGGTGGTTGTCCATACGCTGCTCGGCTTCGGCCTGACGACGGCATTTTCCTGGCTGGTGCTCTGTTTGCTCGGGAAAAAGGAGCGGTTCTGGCTGCTGTTCACAGCAACCAACTGGACCGGGCTGGCCGGGTCTGTCGTGACTTTTCCCTTGTCGATCATGGCGACCCTTGCTTTGGCGCCGCGCGAAGTGATGGATCGGGTTTTTGTGATTTTGATGCTTTATACTCTGTTCGTTGCGGCATGCATCGTGCAGCGCGGGCTGGGGGTCAACTGGCCTCTGGCCATCGGCATTGCCATCGGCGCATTCTGCATCAACAATGAATTATGGCATGTCGTCTATGCGGTACAGGGCATACCGATTCCATGGTGATGGAGGCGATGATGCATTCTAGGGGGCGGTGGACAGAGAAGGGATGCTGCGCGTGATGTTTGTAGGCGCGTTCCATTTCCCGGTTGCGCCAGGCATCGATGGCGGCACAGTCACCATGTTGCGCGGTATCGGGCTGTTTCAGGTCAAACTGGCGCAATTCAGGAATGTCGCTTTGTTCCCGTGGCAGGTTTTGGTGCCGAATCACCCAGTAACGGGTGCATTCCAGAGGCGCGCCGCCGGAGATCGTTGGATCAAGGCGGTCGAGTTTGCCGATGATCGTGGTGACGTCAACCTGATTCCGCGTCAGCGGAACGTCGGAGACGATGGTTCTGGGGCCGAGATCGTTGTTGGCCATCATGGCAGGCAGCGGGTTTGCGGCCTTGCGCTGCTGGTCGACCCAGTTTTCCGCCGTGACGGCGCCGAACAGACAAGTGGCGGCCAACGCGCCGCCGACGGTTGCGGTTTGCAGATTGCGCCCGATGCCGATGACGCCGAGACCGCTCAGCATGCCTGTGGTCAGGCTGTCCTGGACATTCCCGGTCGCGGCATAGGTTGTGGTCATGATGGCAGCCGTGCCAAACAGAGCGAGTTTCGTGGCGGGCGCGCGCAGGATTTCCCCGGCGGCGCGCGCAAAACGTGCGGCCCATATTTGCGGCAGTGTTTTTCGGATGGGATTGTTATTGCTGACCACCAGGCGGAGATGTGTCGGTCGGTTAGGTCGGCTTTGTGACATAAAATATAATCCTGATTTCAATGAACACCGGAACAATAACTGCCCGAGTCTATAGCATGCGGCAGCCGGGGGAATCTATGTTTGTTGGGGGGCATCAGCGCGAAAAGTGATGCGGCTAATCATTCAGCTCCAGTTGCGCCGGATTGGTGGCGCGGAGCATGGGGCCGTTATCTTCGTGCAGAAAACCACGGACGCTGATGGTTCTGCCCTTGAGTGCCAATAAGTCAAGATTGCGAAAGTTGCTCCAGTCATGGCGTTCGATCATGACGGTGAAATCGCTGCGCCAGTCGGCGCCGAAATTCAGATAGATTTTGTTTTTGATTTTCGCCGTATGCATAACCTTTCCCTGAATGAAGGCGTAATGGCCATAATGGTCGGCGGCCTGTTCCGCCGGGGATGGCTGCATTTCCGGCAATTGCCAGATGCCGCGTTTGGCTTTGCGGGCGGATTTCTCGATTTCAAGCATGCGCGGCAGGTCGAGTTCGTGGCCGGTGAGCGGATAGACATAGACAAGCCCGGCTGCAAGCAGCTTTTCCTGTGCCCAGATCGCGCCGTCATGATCGTCGGGCGCGTAAACCTGGGCCAGGATGCGGCCATAGCGGTCGGTACGGCGCGCCGGATTGATGTGCAGCAGGACGGTTCTTTCTGCCGTGAGATCATGCAGAAGTTTCTTTGCTGCCACGGCCAAAGTGGTGTCGCAGTCAGGGCCTTGCGGGTCGGGGCGGCGGTTGCTGGGCAGGCAGCGGTCGATCTCGGTGGCTTGATGTGGAATTTCCAGCGCATTGATGCCGTCGAGTCGGACGCGCGCGTCATCATCCAGCCGCAGCGTGTCGCCATCAAAAGTATCGGCGACGGTTGCGGGTGTGCTGACGCTGTCGGGTTCCGCGTGAAGCGCAGATGCGAAAAGCAGCAACAGGGCGAAGCGCAAAAGGTGCATGGGCGACGATGAGTATGAGAGACAGAAAGATGGTGAGCGGCAGCCGCGCATTTGTCAAACCACAGTGCGGTGTCACGGGAAGCGACGCGCGGACGACGTAAAAATCTGGACGGCGGCAGCGCGCTGCGGCATGATGGAGGGGAGCAAGCGGTGGCGAGGAGCGCGCAACAGATGGAGACACATGCATTATGCCGAACACGCGGCGCATTTTTCTCGGAGTGGCCGTTGTCTTCGGGCTTGGACTGGGCGTGGCGGTTTGGTGGTTGTGGCGGCATCCTTACGCCGCCGATCCTCTGGTCTATCGGCCCGCGCCGGATTACGTGTTCAACCGGGGCGATGCCGTCGAGGCGCAGTTCAAGCCCAGCGATTGGGCAGGACGCCCCTATCTGATCAGTTTCTTCGCCAGCTGGTGCCGACCTTGTCATGTGGAGCATCCGGTGTTGATGAAACTGGCGCGCGACTCTGGTCTGGCGCTTGTCGGTGTGGCCTATCGCGACCGACCGGAAGATGTCGATCGCATGCTGCAAAAAATGGGTAATCCATATCACAAGCTCCTCGACGATTTCTCCGGCGATGGCGCTGTTGCTTGGGGACTGCGCGGTGTACCGGAAAGTTTTATCGTGGATCAGAGCGGCGAGATTGTGTGGCATCGTGTCGGACCCGTGACGCCGGCGGTTGTGGCTGACCAGATTATGCCTTTAGTGGCTGATCTGACCGATTGAAGCGTGCCGAAAAACACATTCGGCGGTGTCGTAAGCCAGTGTTTGGCGAGGCAAATTGCCCCTTGCGATAATTCTTGTGGATAAATTCCAGGCGGCGAGTTTCCAGAAATACGTCTTTCACCGCGTAAATACCGGCATCAAGAGGGGGGGGGTGGGTGGTTGGCGGCTATTTTCACCACCTTGATGGCGTTTTTCGTGTTTGAAACCGGTTTTTTCGGCGTAAAACCAGAAAATATGGGTTTTCCACCTGATAATTCGGCATTTTCAGGCAGTTTTCATGACTTATCACCACATATTGCCCTTGAAATATTCATGCGGTTAATAGGTTAAGGCTATGAAAAAGTTATACTTAAGGGCGATTCGCATGCTAAAAGCGTAGCCGGCGTGGCGGTCGACTCTGGCTTCCGGTGCGCTGATACGGCGGAAAGATACCGCTGTGTCGCCGGAAGTTTTTTGGTCTTAAGTTTTATTCCGGGACAGCCGGTACTGACCGGCGGGTTCGTGAAAGCGAGACGAAGATGCCAAGTTTAAAAAAATCCAAATCAGCGCCAGCCAAGGTTGTCAAGAAACCGGCGGCGAAAGCGGCCGCCAAGCCCGCCGTGAAACATCAGGCGAAACCTGCGGTTAAGGCTGTGGCAAAACCCGCCCCCAAGAGCAGCGTGGTCAAGAGCGTGGGTAAAAGCAATGTCACCGCCTTAAAGCTTGCGCGCTTGCCGCAGCCAAGTCTGGCGGCGCAATTTTCCGGCGTCACCAGCGGCGCGAAGCTGCCGCCGCGGCTTCAGGCCGTGATTGATCAGCGCGAGATCGAGCAACTGCTTTATGCCAACAGCCGCGCGCTGGATCGTGGCGAGGAAGCTTTGCTGCGTTCGATTTATCATCCCGACGCTACGCTTGATTGCGGGCCGGGGGTATTTCAAGGCACGGTGACCGATTATGTGTTGTGGGTCACGGCGGTGATGCAGCAGGTCAAGGCATCGCATCATTGCGTCAGCAATGCCCGGATCGATGTGCGCGGCGACGAGGCCTTCAGCGAAAGTTATTTCACCGCGCATAACCGGCTCGACAAGCCGACCGGGCGCGAAGATCTGTTTCTGGCCGGGCGCTATCTCGACCGGTTTGAGCGGCGTCCGGGCGGACCGGCTGGTGTGTGGAAGATCGCGCATCGCAAACAGGTTCTGGACTGGGTGCGGACTGAGGCCGTGGCCGATATCTTCTATCACCTCAACCCCGATGCTTTGTGGGGGCAGCGCGGCAAGACCGACATGTCCTATCACATGGAGCAGTTTCCGGGTGGACAGGGCGGCGGCAAGATGCCAACTTTTGTCGGGCGGCGGTATGAAGGCAAGAGCATCAAGCTTTGAGCCTGTCCTGATTAAATTCCATTTTTAAATTCTCCTTTGCCGGCGGCGGCGCGGCGGGTAATCTGACGTCCTTGATGTTTTCATGACAGCGGGAGCGGTGAGCGCATGTTTTCACGGGATGCGGATTGTCCCTTGGGGTGCCATCTTTTATTGAGCTGGAGCGGTGCGCTGGCGGCGATGTTCGGCGTTGCGGTGCTGGCGCTTGGCACGGCATTGATCGCGCAGTTCGGATTCGGCTTTGCGCCTTGTGTTTTGTGTTTATGGCAGCGCATTCCCTATGTTCTGGTTCTTGTTGTGGCTGGAGCCGGGTTTGCGCCCGGGTTGCGGCGCTGGCGTGGCGCGTTGCTGCTGGGGTGCGGCCTCTTGCTGCTGATCGAATGCGGGATCGCGATGTTCCATGTCGGTGTGGAGCAGCACTGGTGGCTCGGCACGTCAGGCTGCAGCCTTCAGGCAACCGCGACGCCGGCGCAGGATACCAAGAGTTTACGCGAGATGCTGTTGGCGACGCCGGTGGCGCAGTGTGATCGGATCTCCTGGACCTTTCTGGGGTTGTCGATGGCGACATGGAATGTGGCGTTTGCGCTGGTGATGGGGCTCTACGCGCTTTACGTAGTATTTATGGGACGGGCGGATGGTACGGCAACGCAAACGCAAACGGAAAAGTAAATCACCTTCGGCGCAGCGGCAACGTTTGCCGGGGGATTTGCCGACTGCGGACACGGTGGCGCGGATGCTGCGCGTCGATCATGCGGGTGAATTCGGGGCGCAGCGGATTTATGCCGGGCAGATGGCGGTGCTGGGGCACGGCAAGCTCGGGCCGCAGTTGCGGCATATGGCGGCGCAGGAAGAAGAACATCTGCGGCATTTCGAAGCATTATTGAACGCGCGCGGGGTGCGGCCGACGGCCTTGTACCCGCTGTGGCATCTGGCCGGATTTGCGTTGGGCGCCGGAACGGCGTTGCTCGGTGAGAAAGCGGCAATGGCCTGCACCGTCGCGGTCGAGGAAGTAATTGACGAACATTACGGGCGGCAGCTGGCAACCCTGGAGCGTGACGAAGGTGAATTGAAGCAGCTCATCGCGCGTTTCCGGCAAGAAGAAAACGAGCACAAGGAAATCGGACGCGCGCATGGGGCGGAGGATTTGCCTTATTATCCGCTGCTGCGCGCCTTGATCCGCGCCGGGTCGAAGACGGCGATCTGGTTGTCGGAGCGGGTGTAGGGCATGTTGTCAGTTAGTGTATGCAAACATGATGAAATGTTTGTGGCGTGGGCAGCGAGTCTCTACGCCGCAGCCGCGGCTAAGGACTGGATACCGGCCTTCGCCGGTATGACGATGGTTTTATTTGATGATTCAGTCCATAAAATTTCTTTTGCTGGCATTGATGATGGGTACAAACTGCACGGGCACTTGTCGAGATTCCATTGCTATTGGGACGATAAGATATAA
>JBASFQ010000024.1:0-3410 GCA_049653105.1 Alphaproteobacteria bacterium | reverse complement strand
GATCCGGCGTTTGTTCTGTTTGCACTTTTGGGGGTTGGATACCGGCCTTCGCCGGTATGACGCCTTTAAATTTGGACAATCAGTTTCAAATTCAGATGCTGCCGGTAATTGCGGCCTATTTGACTCCATGCCCGAATCCGGTATTCTGGCTGTGGGTCGCGACACCCCAACGTGTCGTTTGTCCCCGGTGTTTTGACTGCTGGTTTGCTGTGCCGGGTGTTGTTTTTGTTTTATGTGTCGGCGCCTGTGGGCGCAGGTGCGTAAGCATATATCCTCCTGCAGATGCGGATTAGGTTAAGCCGTCGGGGTTTTTTTGCAGAAGGGTATATCCATGACGCAGCAAGCTGCCGTCGCGGCGAAGATTGATCCCGCCGTTGTTTCCCCCCAGCCAAACGTAAAAACCAAAAATCAGAATTTCTCCAGCGGGCCTTGCGCCAAGCGGCCGGGTTGGTCGGTTGAGGCGCTGAAGGGCGCATGTCTGGGACGGTCGCACCGGTCAAAGCCGGGCAAGGCGAAATTGCAGGAGGCGATCAATCTGCAACGGCAGATTTTGGGTCTGCCCGACGATTATTTACTCGGCATCGTCGCGGCATCCGATACCGGCGCGGTGGAAATGGCGCTGTGGTCGTTGCTGGGAGCGCGTCCGGTTGATGCGCTGGCCTGGGATGCATTCGGCAAGGACTGGGTCACCGATATTGTCAAACAACTCAAGATTCCGGGCGCGCGAAGCTTTACCGCCGATTACGGCGTTTTGCCCGATCTGACGCAGGTGAATTTTGAGCATGATGTGGTCTTTACCTGGAACGGCACGACTTCGGGCGTGTGCGTGCCGAACGCGGACTGGATTCCCGCCAATCGTGCCGGGCTGACGATCTGTGATGCGACCTCGTCGGTATTCGCTTTGCCGATGGATTGGACGAAGCTCGATGTCGTGACTTATTCCTGGCAGAAGGTGCTGGGCGGCGAGGGGCAGCATGGGGTGCTGATTTTATCGCCGCGCGCGGTGGCGCGTTTAGAGAGTTATAAGCCCGCCTGGCCGATGCCGAAACTGTTCCGTATGACCAAGGACGGCAAACTGAATACCGGGATTTTCAGCGGCGAGACCATCAATACGCCGTCCATGCTGTGCGTCGAGGATGCGCTTGATGCCTTGAGATGGGCGCAGGGGATTGGCGGCGCGAAAGCTCTGCAGCAGCGGACGCGGGCGAATTTCGACGCGCTGGCGGTCTGGGTCGGCAAGACGCCGTGGGTGGAGTTTCTGGCGCGCGAGGCCGCTTATCGCTCGCCGACTTCGGTGACGTTGAAGATCGCCGATACGCAGGTGGCGGCGTTGCCGCCGGAGGAGCAGGCGGCGTTTTGTAAAAAGATCGCCGATGCGCTGGAGAAAGCCGGGGTTGCCTTTGACATCAACGGCTATCGTGATGCGCCGCCGGGGCTGCGTATCTGGTGCGGCGCGACGGTGGAGACTGCCGATGTTGTGGCGCTAACCGCGTGGCTGGACTGGGGTTTTGCGACGGCGAAAGCGGGGCTGAAGGCGGGTTAGATGCCTTATTGTATTGCCGATAGCATGGCTCAAGTTCCTTTATTGGTTACCCCCTCACCAAGAAACGCGAAGCGCTGACGCGCAAGCGTTTCTATCCTCTCCCCCAAAGGGGAGAGGAGAATCTAGATGGAGATAAAAATGCCTAAGGTTTTGATCAGTGATGCGTTGAGCCCCGCCGCCGTGAAGATTTTTCAGGAACGTGGCGTCAAGGTCGAGCAAAAGATCGGTTTGAAGCCGGAAGAGTTGAAAGATATTATCGGTGACTATGACGGGCTGGCGATCCGTTCGGCAACCAAGGTGACCAAGGATATCCTGGCGGCGGCTAACAAATTACGTGTGGTAGGACGCGCCGGGATCGGCGTGGACAATGTCGATGTGCCGGGCGCGACGGCGCGGGGCGTGATCGTCATGAATACGCCGTTTGGCAATTCCATCACCACGGCGGAACATGCGCTGGCTTTGCTGTTTGCCGTGGCGCGACAGATTCCGGCGGCCAATGCTTCGACTCATGCCGGGAAGTGGGAAAAGAACCGTTTTATGGGCGTGGAACTGTATGGCAAGACGCTTGGGGTGATCGGCTGCGGCAATATCGGGGCGATTGTCGCCGACCGGGCGCTGGGGCTGAAGATGAAAGTCGTGGCGTTTGATCCATTCCTGTCGGCGGAACGGGCGCAGCAGTTGGGGGTGGAAAAAGTTGAGCTTGATGAATTGTTCCGGCGCGGCGATTTCATCACGTTGCACACGCCGCTGACCGAACAGACCAAGGGCATTATCGATGCCGCCGCTCTGGCGAAGTGCAAGAAGGGTGTGCGGATCATCAATTGCGCGCGCGGCGGGCTGGTGGTCGAGGCCGATTTAAAGGCAGCGTTGGAGTCCGGGCATGTCGCCGGAGCGGGATTCGACGTGTTTGTTGAAGAACCGGCCAAGAGCAACACGCTGTTCGGTATGGAAAATGTCGTTTGCACGCCGCATCTGGGCGCTTCGACCAATGAGGCGCAGGAGAATGTTGCCTTGCAGGTCGCGGAACAGATCGCCGATTTCCTTCTGACCGGCGCGGTTGTCAATGCGCTCAATATGCCGTCGGTCTCGGCTGAGGATGCGCCGAAGCTTCGTCCCTATATGCGGCTGGCGGAGCAATTGGGCAGTCTGGCGGGGCAGACGGTGGAGACCGGGATCAAGGCCGTCACCATCGAATATGAGGGTCATGTCGCCGGATTGAACACCAAACCGCTGACGTCCATCGCCCTTAAAGGGTTGATGCAGCATGTGCTGGACAGCGTGAATATGGTCAACGCCCCGGTCATTGCCCGCGAACGCAACATTAATCTCAGCGAGACGCGTCGCGATCATGCCCATGATTACCAGACCGTGATCCGCGTAACTGTGGAAAGCGAAAGCGGTAAGCACAGCGTGGCCGGAACCGTCGTCGGTGCCGAAAAGCCGCGCGTGATCGCCATCGACGGCGTGGCGCTGGAAGCCGAACTGACTCCCCATATGCTGTTCGTGCAAAATCAGGATCAGCCGGGATTTATCGGCCGTCTGGGCACGAAACTGGGTCAGGCCGGGGTGAATATCGCCAATTTTAATCTTGGGCGCGATCATGCGGGTGGGCGGGCCTTGTCCTTAATCGCCGTGGATCAGGAGATTAACGATCAGCTGCTGGACGAAATTAACAAATTGCCCAGCGTGATGCAGGCGACGGCGCTGAAGTTCTAGACGGATGAATGACATGGCCAAAGCGGTGGTGACGCATATTGGACGCGGCCTGACTAAAACAGGTAAGCGTTACCCCCGCTTAGGATTGGTTCATTTCCTGCCATTTGTTTTTGTTGCGCTTCCGGGTGTTGGATACCGGCTTGCGCCGGTA